>VSOA01000062.1 GCA_009774585.1 Lachnospiraceae bacterium | reverse complement strand
AATTTTGTCTTCCATATCACAAATTGTCTTATCATCTCTCACCGCCGCCAGAATACAGCAGTTTGAAAAAATACGTGCGGGACATCTCCATTTAGTCATATGAAAAAGGCTGTCAGCCCCTACGATAAAGTAATATTCCGTGTCCGGATTTATTTTCCTCAGGTATTCCAGCGTCTCATAAGTATAAGTGTCACCCGGCTGTTCCATTTCTATCGTAGACAGCGTAAACTCCGGAATACCCTGAATCGCCAACGCAGTCATCTTAGCGCGGACCTGACCAGATTCCACTTTCCGGGCAGATTTCATGTAAGGCACTCCGCAGGGCATAAAGAGCACTTCCGCAAGTTCAAACTGTTTTAATGCCTCTCTCGCCAGCGTAAGATGTCCATTGTGAATCGGATCAAAGGTTCCGCCCATAATTCCTACTTTTCTCACTTCTGAGTCTCCTTCGGCAGCACAATTTTCGGATTCTTTTTATCCGGTTTATACAATATAATCTTCTTACCGATTACCTGTACTACCTGCGAATGTGTACGTTCTCCTATCGTCTGTGCAATCTCATTCGGGTCGTCCATACAGCTTTTTAAAACGGCGATCTTAATCAGTTCTTTTGTATTGAACGCCTCTTCAATTCCTTTGATAAATTCCGGCGTCAAGCTTGATTTTCCCACCTGAAAAATAGGATTGATCGTATTGGCCAGACTCTTTAAATAGGCTCTCTGTTTACTTGTCATAATATACCTTCCTGCTTCATCAAATGCAATGTTTCACCAATCATATATTCCGTCATCCGACAGAAATTATTTATAATAATCAAAAGAAAGACCATACATTCTCACGGTATCACCCTCTCTGATACCTAATTCCTCAAGTTTTTGTAAAATACCGTTATCCTTAAGGAAATTTTGGAAAAATTGAAATCCTTTCTCTGACTCCAAGTTCGTGTAGGACAGCATTTTTTCAATTCTTGGTCCTTCCACGACATAAGCGTCTTCTTTCTCGTCATAGACTACCGTAAACGGTTCATTTTCCATATCAAAATGATATTCCGGGAAAAATTCCTGTTCAAAGACTATCGGCTTAGAATCCATCTGCTCTAACTGATTGTTAATATCATATAAAAGGTCCTTTAATCCCTGCCCGCTGATTGCCGAAATAGCGTAGACCGGAATCCCTTTTGGTTCAAACTCTGCTTTAATCTTCGCCACCGGGTCATCTTCCATATAAATCATATCAATCTTATTGGCAGCTATAAACTGCGGTCTTTTTGCGATTTCTTCGTTGTAGGCTTCCAGTTCCTTATTAATAGCATAAATGTCTTCAATCGGGTCGCGTCCCTCCGTAGATGCGGCGTCCACGATATGCACGATCAGTTTGGTTCGTTCGATATGTCTTAAAAATTCATGTCCAAGCCCAACGCCCTCGGAAGCACCTTCAATCAGACCGGGAATATCCGCAATCACAAAGCCCTTGGCATCATCCAAATCTACCACGCCTAAATTGGGATTTAACGTCGTAAAATGATAATTTGCAATCTTCGGTCTGGCATTGGTCACTTTGGAGAGAAACGTCGATTTCCCTACATTGGGAAAGCCTACAAGTCCCACATCAGCAATCACTTTCAGTTCCAGCATTAGTTCCAGTTCCTGCGCGGGCTGTCCAGGTTGTGCATATCTTGGCGCCTGCATGGTACTTGTCGCATAATGCTGGTTGCCGTTACCGCCTTTGCCGCCGCAAAGCAGAAGAAATCGTCTGTTGTCGCCTGACATATCCGTTATGACCTGTCCGCTCTCAGCTTCTTTGATTACCGTACCTTCCGGTACTTTAATGACAATATCTTCGCCATTTTTACCCGCACAGTTTTTCTTGCCGCCGTCCTGACCGTTACCTGCACAGTATTTACGGATATGCCGAAAGTCTGTGAGAGTATTCAGACCTTCGTCTACCTCGAAATATACACTGCCGCCATTACCGCCATCCCCTCCGTCGGGTCCGCCGTTCGGTACATATTTCTCCCTGCGGAAAGATACGTGTCCGTCCCCGCCTTTGCCGCTCTTTACATAGATTTTTGCACGATCTGCAAACATAATTTTCTCCCGATTTTATATTTCTCAAAACAAATTTTAAATAGATATCGATGCACTGTCAGAAAAAGGCTCCAAACACCTAAATGTCTGAAGCCCGAATCAACCGCCTTATTTCTCTACAGGATATACGGAAGCCTGTTTCTTGTCTCTTCCTTTTCTCTCGAAACGAAGCACGCCGTCAACCAATGCAAACAGCGTATCATCACCGCCGATACCGACATTCACACCGGGATGAATCTTAGTTCCGCGCTGTCTGTACAAGATATTTCCTGCCTTAACGAATTGTCCGTCAGCTCTCTTCGCACCTAATCTCTTAGCCTCAGAATCTCTACCGTTCTTGGTAGAGCCAACACCTTTCTTATGTGCAAAAAATTGAAGGTTCATATTCAACATGGTATTACACCTCCTCAAATGTCAATTTACAATAATTCTTCCCATATTGTTTCTCAATCTGGGTAAGTCCCAGCACGAGAGAATCCATAAGCGCCTTGGAAGTCTCCTTCAAAGGCTGATTCATCAAATGACAACGGATGATTCCGCTTTCCTCGTCCATTTCCACATTCATCTTCTCCCTTGTAATATGTTCCAAAGAATTGATTGTGTTGATAACGAGTACCGAGATAGATGCACACACGATATCTTCACCATAATCGGCGTACCCTGCATGTCCGTCGCAGACAAATCTCTGATATTCTCCTGCTGTTGTCTTATAAAATGTGATGTCTGTCATTTCACACCCTGATTACTACGCATTGATTTTGTCGATCTTAACCTGAGTGTATGCTTGTCTATGACCATTTTTCTTATGATAGCCTGTTTTTCTCTTGTACTTGTAAACGATAACTTTACGGTACTTACCCTGATCCATAACGGTTCCGGTAACAGTTGCGCTTGCTACATCGCCGGCAACCTTAAGTTCTTTATCGCTGACAGCTACCACTTGGTCAAATGTTACAGAAGTTCCGACTTCAGCGTCTAATTTCTCAACTTTGATGACGTCTCCTTCGGAAACTTTGTACTGCTTTCCACCTGTTGCAATAATTGCGTACATATGGCACCTCCTATTCATGAACCGAAGTTCATCTTACTCGCTAGCTTCGGTGACGTCCGTTTCCGGAATACTTTGTTTGCATCCTATAAATGGATATACTTATACCTCACTATGCGGCATACTTGATAATCATACCCGTTCTGGGGATATTTGTCAATGGGTTATATGAAAAAATTTGAAGTCTAAGCTTACGCCAGTCTCTTCCGGTAACAGCTTAACGCTATCGGATATGAAACCGCCAGAACAGCTGCACTCGCTATCAAATACAGTATATTTAACATCCATTTTTCCATATAGAACGTATTCAGCCCCCATTCACCAACTGGAATCTGCGGTAATGGAACGATTATCCATCTACGTGCTACAATCAAAAGTACTGCTAACAGAAGTACATAAATAGTAATTACAAAAAATTGTGCCTTCGAGTAGGGAAGACGCATACAAATAGGAATCTGTACACTGATTGCCGCAGTGAAGAGCAGGAATGACAAGAAAAAGGAACTGTCAGCCCCCGGTATAAACAAAGACGTACCTGTCGCCCATGCCAAGATTACCCCTATGACAACAACTGTCGCAAGTGCCGTCAGATAATTTACATAAAAGAAAAGATATCTGCCACGGATAAAATCTTTCTCCGTAAGGGACAATGAGGCATATAAACGATTCAGATTATTTTTATCCGATATCATAAAAATATTATTTGCACTGCATACGGCGTACCACATTGCCGTGAAAAGCAATGTGTCCAAGGACAAACTGCTCACAACCGCGAGTACCACCGTAATTACCGAAAGCGCAGCGATACTACTGATAAACGTTGACTTCGCCGTGTAACAATCAAGTTTTGTCATTTTAAATGTTCCGGACATTGTTTTACCTCCCTGCCTATGTGAATGATAATATCGTCTACCGTCGGAGCGTCTAACACAAATCCACGATACGTCTTTGCTTCCTCCGTACGGATTAACGCCTCGAAGCCAAGCTCCGTCTGCCTGAGTCCAAGCATCTGTTGTTTCATCCTGTCTGTCAGTTCATCGGGTATGCCCTTGATAATCCGGTACTTTGCCCGCAATTCTTCCAGATTTCCCGTGTAAACTACTTTGCCATGCTCTAAATAAGTAATATAATCCGCGATTCGCTCTAAATCCGTGGTGATATGTGTAGAAAAGAGCACACTCCTCTCCCCATCCTGAATATATTCCTGTAATATATCCAGCAGTTCACTCCTTGTCGCAGGATCCAGTCCGCTCGTAGGTTCGTCAAGAATCAGCAATTTTGCATTATGGGAACATGCACACACCAACATCAGCTTCATCTGCATACCCCTCGACATTTTCCCTACCTTGACATTCTCCGGCAGTTCAAACCGTTCCCTCAGTCTTATAAAAGTTTCATGATTCCACTCATCATAAAACATGGACAACACCTTCTCCGTCTCTGCAACGGTCCATGTATCCACAAAAAAATTACTGTCATAGACAATGCCGATTTCCTGCTTTATCCGTGTTTCGGACACTGAATCACCCCTGCCTAATATCTCAATACTTCCCCCGTCCCTTTGCATCATATTCATAATGAGCTGAATGATCGTCGTCTTTCCCGCGCCATTCGACCCGACCAGCCCCATAATATAGCCTTTAGGGAGTTCAAAACTAATATCCTGTAATGTAAATCCGGAGAATGATTTACTTACATGATGTAATGCTAAACTGTTCTCACTCATCAGAAACCTCCTGTAATAATTTCAGTAAAGACGCCAGTTCGTCAGACGACATAGACGCCCTGTGCGCTGCCGCGATTGCATGGTTTAGGTGTTGTTCCACCTCTTTGATCAATTGCTCGCGCATCAGTTCCGATCCGCTTGGCATCACATAGAACCCCTTACCCTGTCTGCTTGTGATATAGCCTTCTTCTTCCAGCTCATTGTATGCTCTGGTCGTCGTCAGAACGCTGATTTTCAAGTCTCTCGCAAGCTGGCGCAGAGACGGGAGCATCTCGTCTTCATGAAGTTCGCCACTCAGAATCTGCGTCTTAATCTGCTCCTTAATCTGCTCATAAATTGGTAGTTCAGAACTGTTTGACAATACAATATGCATATGCTTACCTACTTTCTAACTGTATTGTTATCTACAAGTACAGTATATACAGAAATGTCAGATATGTCAACATAAAAAATGAGACAGTCGAAACTGTCCCATTAAAAGTCACAATATTTATACAATATGCATAAAACCATTTCCTACTTAAAAAGATTCACCACCAGTTTAATCCCATACTTCACATACTGTACGAATACGCCCGGCTGTTTGATGCACTCCTTCATCTTTCGGAAAATATATTTCGGCCTTAAATAGAACCCCAGCAAAATATTCTTACGAAGCTTCATGACTTCTTCGATGGAAAGATGCATTGTCCCCTTCGCGCTGGAATGGAAGAAATCACTGCCAAGCACTGATTTAGCAAGAAGGTTTTCCTGTTTACACGTTTCATACATCGGCGTACCGTAAAATGGCAGTGCAACCGTCACTTCGATAAAGTCCGGATCTGTCTCCATCACAAGCTTTTTCGTCAACAGAATGTCCTCTCTCGTTTCCCACGGGAATCCGATAACAAAATATCCCCAGAACGGAAGTCCGATTTCATGACACCATCTTGCCGCCTTCCTGTTTTCCTCGACAGTCGTTCCCTTTCTCATTTTCTGCAGAATCTCGTCGCTCCCCGATTCAAAACCGAATGCCACAAGGAAGCAGCCTGCCTCTTTCATCAGCACCAGTGTTTCTTTCTGCAAGGGACGGACGCGGGAATTTGCCGTAAACTGTATCTTTTTGTATAGTTTGGAATGAATGAGCAGGTGGCACATCTCTTTGACCCATTCCGGGTTGATGGTAAACGTGTCTGCCTTAAAGAAAAAGTTCTTAATGCCGAACTTCTCATAACACTCGATCATCTCCTCCAACACGTTCTGTGGACTTCTGAACCGAACTTTCTTACCGGAAATCTCCGGCGTTAAGCAGAACACGCACTGGCTCGGACAGCCTCTTGCCGTCTGAATCGTCGCCATCGGCTCCTTCGTATCGGGGCGGATATAGAGGGCGTTGTTCATGAGCTGCCTTGCCGGGAACGGCTGGGAATCCAAATCTTCATCCCATATATGAAATCTGGTAGGAATGATTCTGCCTTCCGCGTCTTTGTATAAGATATTATTGATTTCTTCCGGCTTTCCGACGCCTTTAAAACAATAATCCGCAATTTTGCCAATGCAGAAATCAATCTCGCCACCAATCATATAATCTACATTCGATAAGTCAAGCATATCAAGCATCGCCTGTTCCGGGTCGAAGAACAATGCCCCTTTGAGCACGACAATCGGATTGTAACGGGATTTCAACTCGTTAATGACTTTCAAATCATCAAAAATCGTCGTGTTGGTAATGCTCATCATAATCATATCCGGCGCAAAATCATCCATGTCCTTTATCAGCGCATCAAACGTATCGCGTTGCGTCTGATAGTCCTGAAGCTTCACTTCATAGCCGTCTCTCAACAAGATTGCCGCCGCATATCCTAGGTCGTTACAAGCGCGCATCGCCTGCGCCGAACCGTCGTCAATATTCTGCTGGCATCTGTCCTCGCCTCGCTGGAACAGCGCTCCCGGCGGATAAAACAATAACACTTTTTTCTTACTCATCTGTACAATGTCCTTTCTATAACAATCACCTTACGTCTTTTCGAGTTCGCGAAGAGAATCTCGCAATTGAGCGAAGCTCAATTTTTTACAACCGGTACAAATAAACTCCGTACGGAATTTCTTCTATACGGTACTCCTTCACAAAAATAAGCTGCATCTTATCCGCATTCGATATCTCGGTGCGGGAAAAAATATAGTCGCATCCCAAACTCTTTAGCGCCGCTGTATCAATCATGATTTCCTGCGGCGAACTGTCGGCATTTGCCCCGAAATTATAAGTATTGACTCCTGACGCTGAAAAAAGATACGCCCTGCATGCCCACTCATCATAATACTCTCTCCAATAATCGTTCCGTTCCAAAGTCGGCGCAATCACTTCCCTGAAAGCTTCCTTATATTCTTGACTGTAATACCCGCAATAGCCATCAATCGTGGTAATTCCGTTATAAGAAAGCATCGCCGGATGAAAACCGTAAGCACACGCCCCCTGCTCAGGACGATAATCGATATCGGCTTTGATCTGCTCCATTAACACTTCGCCATAGAACTCTCCATAACTTAGCTGGTTTGTCTGTGTATGTTTGACAGCCTTATATAGATTGCAATATACCGTATTATAAAAATCACTGAATTCCGTCTGTCTGGCGCCGACTACCAGAATTGCGATCAGTCCGCACAGATAAGCAAACAATTTCTTTTTCTGATAAACAGCTCTCAGCACAAAGAAAAAGGCAAAATACCATGCAAAGGTATTAAAATAAACCGTCCTGTTATACTGAAAGCCTTTTAGCGGCGGCAGGACTATTTCCACCAGATTTCGCAACGGCTCCCAGAAATAGAGCGCATACACGGCACAGTTAAAGATAATAAACAAAATCGTCAGATTAAAAGGATCCCGTATAATCCGGCGCGCCTGCCGTTTTCTGATATAGTTTACGTTAATCCAGACAAAATAGGCAACACACAAAGGCAGCACAAAATAAGCATGTACAGGCTGTGCATGAATTACGCCATACCAAAATGCTTCCCAGAAACTGCCAAGCAGTCCACCAAAGCCGAGGCTCGCCGTGACCATCGACTCACGAATCGTCGCCACATCGGAAAAAAGCATAATGCCAAACAATCTGTACTCAAAGCAGACAAAACCTGCCATCAGTACTACAAACCCGCCAAGCAGTCTCCACGGAACCTTTTTGTCCCTAATGGCAAGAATGACCGCAGCAATTAGAACATACCCCAGAATAAATGCCCCGAAAAACGTAAAATAAGAAACGAGCGGATAAAAAAACAGCAATACATAAAGCCACCATCTTGGCTCTCTGTACAATCGTATAAAAAGATATAAGACAAACGGTATCGATGCAAAACACAATGCATACATCGGGTAAACTGGCAACAGTGCAAATGCAATTGACACTAGTGTCACAATCTTGCTGTAATTCGCATACTTGTCCTGCAATATGAGTTTCGCCAGCAAAATACACGAGAAAAATGCCATTAACAGCTTCAAAAGATAGCCGACGATATACGCGTACAAATCCGGCAACAGAAAGAACAGGATATTATACAGGGAAAATTCTGAGGGAAAATAATTCCTGTCAATGCTCCGCAAGATGGGCATCATCTGTCCATGCGCAAAAAAAGCGTCGTTATCCCGCAACATTTTTAACTGTGTAATAAACAAATCAAGATTGTCGAGGATACCGACATAAATATTCTCGCGAAGTACCAGAAATACCACTGCCTCCACGATAAAGATACCTGCCGCTATCAATAAATGCCAATATTTTTTGATAATGTTCATTGTCATACCACTTCTTTATGTCAGAATGTCTGTTAGTTTTTCCCGTTCCTTCTTTGAAGAGGATACGATCAGATAATCCATCCGATTTCCAATTGCTGCAAGTCCGTCCTTCTCGTAGCGGTCCCCGACCATAATAACGTCTTCCGCTTGAAGCCCTAACGTCGCCAATATCACTTGCAGTCCCTTCGGATCCGGTTTCATACAATTTATTTTCTTATCTGATGAAGTAAAATGCCAGTCAGCCTCAATCCCCAAAGCACGAAGCTTCTCTTCCACCGGATAATCCGAATAAATAACTACTGAAACATTTTTCCTTCTAAGTTTCTCTATTGCATCGGATAGCATCGCATCTTTATAGTACGGCAATAACGCAAGCGGCGCCTCGTGCATATAAAAGCGCACAGCATCGGCTACCCGCGAGACGGTCACTTTCTTCTGCGCAGCAATGAATTCATACTGTCTGTCCTCCAATGGCATATCCGCCGGAAAAGACATCGTCCGTTCATAGTCCTCCCACTTTTCACGAACTTCTCTGTACCGTTTGATCAACAGCATGTCGCCTATTGCAGACGGGTGCCGCAGCATGTGCCCAAACAAGTAGAACAGCATTCTTATTCGGAACGGCTTCTGATAATATAAGGTTCCATCCAAGTCAAAAATAACGGCGCGGTACTCCGCCAAAGATTTTTTTCTCATAGAAGACTGATTCATGGCGGCTCCTATCTTCCCGTTGGAATAAAAAATGCATTTTCCCACGCTTTCATCACCGGAATATCCACAAATGTCAGTACTGCAAACATTAACACCAGTACGCCCACTAATATCATCAGCTTCTTTTCACGGAACAGTTTTTCCGGTTTCTGCGCTGCCGAATCCGGTTTGTAAGCAATATAAAGATAATAACAGAACAAGAAAAACAGTACCGGAATTGCCACGATATACTCAATTCGATATTTTAACAGAAAGATACCGATTAGGAATGTCGCACATAATCCATAATAAAAGGACGAACACAAAAGAGACGCCTCCGTGTATTTGGCGAATGATTTCCGATAAGCCCCTGCGAGTTTCGGATCACCTATCATACGATACTCGGCATATCTTTTCACTGCCATTAAGAATGCTCCTGCCATCCAATATCCTACCAGAATACTGGATGGGGGATAGATATTATCACAGACGATAAACCATCCGAGCAAAAGTCGTATCATATTGTTGATGGATTCCGATAACACATCAAGATAAACAATATCCTTCGTCCTGATCGGTTTCACATTATATAACACGCCCATGACAAGCAGCCATATTTCTGTTAAAAGGAACGGAATGTTAACGGGCAGGGAAAGTGCTAAGCCGATCACAATACAGATGACATACTCTGCCATCACCAACGAAAATTTCATGTTCTGGCTGACAACCGGACGAAATTTCTTCGTCGGATGATATTTATCAAATTCCGCATCCAGCCATTCATTGATCACATAATTCGCAGAAGCGATAAAACAAGTAGCAAAGAAACCGGTAATCAATTTAATGATAAAATCCGTAACGCCTATCGTCTTATCGCCCAGAATGACTGCCAATACAAGTCCCGGCATAATAAAGATGTTTTTAATCCAGTGATCCGGTCTTGCAATTCTGATATAACTCATAATCTGTGGCTGAGATTGGTTCTCTGAAGTTTGTTTATTCTGCTCCATCCGTTCTGCTCCTATAATCGTTCGTTTCTTTCTGTAATGATATTATTATTGTACTATATTAACACAATATAAAAACATTATCAAAAATTATTTATCTATCCCGTTTTTTATCCTGTCTGACATGTCTGATACTGTAAAGAAATATGCCGCTATCTGTGCTCTGGAACTGAATTCTTCCGTCTCTAACAGCTCACGTACCTCTTCTTTGCTGTAAAAGCAAGCCGTAATCTGTTCGTTCTCCGACGTATGGTCCTCAAAACTGCCCTCAACGTCCACAAACGCAATCTGTGTTTTTACATCGGAAAATGCCACTGCGGCAAAAGATGGCGGCAGAATACATCTGATCTTCTTGACGTTTAATCCCGTCTCTTCATAGAGTTCTCTCTGGATACATTCTTCCAAAGCCTCTCCGTCGTTAATCATCCCTGCGCATAAATTATAGACAAACCGATTGACGCCCATGCGAAACTCCCTGAGCAGAAGCATTTTATCCTCATGGTACGCCACAATGGAAACACCGCTCATACGCTGTCCAATTGCTTCCGGTCCGGTAATCTCGCTGCGGCTCACAATCTCATATTTCTTTTCTTTTCCGGCTTTATTTATGTAAGTCAGTTCATAATTTTTTAAATATTTACCGTCTTTTACTTTCTCCATACCAAGAAGTTTCATGTTCAACCGCTCCTCTCCCATCTTTATTTACTTATATATTGTTCCCGGAAACTCGGATTAACTTTCTTTCTTGTGATTTCCATCAGTCCAAGTCCTGTCATATCCACCACGTCCGCCGTCACACTGTCCTTTTTAAGCAGGCTTCTCATATATTCCACAATTTGTTTCTCATGTTCTTTCTTCTTAAAATTAATGAAATCCACCATGATAATTCCGGACAGATTTCTTGCACGCAGTTGGACTGCTATCATCTGTGCCGCTTCCATATTAATTTTGAGAGCTGTTTCTTCTTGGTTCTTGCCCTTCTCGTATTTTCCGCTGTTCACATCGATGGAAACAAGCGCTTCCGTCGGTTCGATAACGAGATACCCTCCGGATTTCAACCAAACGTTCTTATCCAGAAGTTCCTTAACACGCACCTCGACGGCGTACAATTTGTGAAGCGGCAGCATTTCATCTTCATATAAACGAAAAGGAATATCCGTCCCTGTAAGATGTTCCTGCAATGTTCCATAGACCTCTGCAATATCCGTGACGACCTCGTCATACTCCGCCTTATAGGCGTTCTCCACAAAGGAAATATAATCAGGTTTACCGTGGTACAGACAGCTATAGCATGTGCGCTTATCAGCAACCTGTACGATATGCTTAAGCTGCTCCGATAGCATATGCGCTTCTGTAAGAAGAGGTGTATCGTCATTCAGTTCCCCTGCATTCGTCCGGACAATAAGCTGATATTGTTCGGCTGTCTTCTGCAAATCTTCTATCTCGCGAAATCTCACCTGCATCTTTTTGTTCAGTTTAGAGGACACTTGAACGCCGTCCGGATGTTCCTTTCGCCGCGTTCCGACCACTGCATATTTTCCCGACAGAGAAAGAAGTACTGTTACCCCTGCCAGTTTTGTTTTCATGGGTTCTTTCATGATTTGGACGGGAATCTCGTCTCCGATCTTAATCCTGCCGTCGGACTTCCGATTCATGACATGCGCATATTTGGCTTCCGTAAGCGGCAAAAAGGTGAGGTATCCCTGCCCCAGATCCACGAATGCGGCTCCGATATTCTCAGAGATATTCTTCACCTTGCCAACATAAATATTTCCCACGGCGTACTCGTTCTGTTTCTGTACCTGTATCGACAGAATCTGATTGTCACGTATCAGCAGCGAGAGTAATTTCCCGTTTAGTTTTAGAATTAAAATCTTACCTTTAGACGACATAGATATCCTGCTTCCGTTAAAAAAATATACTAAATGTAAATCTGTGTCCAGTATACCACAAAGCAGGAAAAATGCAAAAAACGTATCTCTTACAATTCTTCTTTCTTGATTCTGTGCATAATATAGAACCCCGCCGCAATGGTCGGTATAAACGGAATGAATCCTGCATATGTCGGGCCAAGAAGCGTATTGTATTCACTCGTATTGACAAACGTAAGTCCTATCGCCGCCAATCCGTTAACAGCGCTGTGGCAGATTGCTGCCGGAAGGACGCTGTCTGCGCGCAATGTAAGGTAACTTTCAATAATACCGATAAATACACAGAAAACAACCATCAGCAAAATACCAACCACCGGGTAACCGGGATAGTCTGTTCCGTAATTATGACCCATGGCAATCATCGGTGCATGCCAGAACCCCCATATGATACCCGTAATCCAAACTGCTTTTACACTTCCGCAGGAATTCTTAAGTCCGTACAACAGATATCCGCGCCAGCCGATTTCTTCCCCAAGCGTGGGTATCACATTAATCACCGGTGAGATAAGAGTGCTTACAACAAGACTGATACTCTGCATAAGCAGCAAATTTTGTCCCTCTAGGGCCGGCTGATACATAATACCGCCTGTCAAAGCAAACTGCTCCCTATAAATCAGATAATAAACCACTACTCCCAGATAAATTAGAATGATAAAACTAAAGTAAGCTAACACATAATTCTTTCCGTTACCTTTAAACTTTGGCGCAAGCTTAAAATCAGAGAATCCCTGTTTTGTGACGAGTCTTGTTAGTATATTACCGATTGTCGGCATAAACATACATGCTGATACAATAAGCATAGATTCAATGCTGGTGCCATAAGGATATCCCTTCAGCGGAATAACCGCTACCAGAGACCAGGTCAGCACAAAAGTGATGACACAAAATATAATTGTGCGCTTTGGCGTTATTTTATTTTCCATCTCATGATTCCTCCGTTATATTTAATAAAGAGGATGCCAGTCTCTTTCCGTCACCGAACATCCTCTTCCCATGATATCGTCAATTCATATATTTTACCGCTGTACCGTATGCAATGACTTCTGCCGCCCCCTGCATTACGGAAGAGGATGCATATCTTACATTGACAACCGCATCCGCTCCTAATGCCTGCGCCTCATCTACCATACGCTTCACGGCAATCTGGCGGGCCTGATTGAGCATATCCGTATATTCTTTGACTTCGCCGCCGACAAGCGTCTTAATTCCCGCCATAAAATCTTTGCCGAAATTTTTGGTCTGTACAATGCTTCCTTTCACGATTCCTAACGTTTCCAATTCTTTTCCTGTAATATAATCAGTATTTACGAGCAGCATCTTCTTCTCCTCCTTCAAGTTCTTTTATTCGCTGTACCAGTGCAACAATGACTGCCATAATCACCGCCACCGGAATAAAAACAAACACGCCCCAAATCCATAACGGAATCGGGTCTGTCAAGTAACCCCATATAAGAACGCAGATTAGAAATACCATAAAAATGATAAATGTCCCTGCCGCAATCATGGAGCCTCGCTTCTTTTGGATAATATCGTTTTTACTCACATTCGCGAACTTTGTTCCTTCCTTCTCCATCTCCACCATCCTTTCCAAATATTCATCAGGAATCAGGCTTAGGTATTTGCAATTGTCTTCCATCAGGCTATGACAAAGCCCGGAAGTTTCCTGCAAATTGATTCTTTCTCGTTCCAGAACGATCAACTGTCTTTGCAAGGCATCTTCAAGAAGTAAGTCTCCATGCTGTATCTTACGGATTTCTTCAATCGGAAGTGAAAGCTTTCTGAGCAGCTTAATCTTTTTTAACTCAGCAATGTCTTCCGGTGTGTAATCCCGATATCCGTTTTCCATATTTCTCTTAGGATTTAGAAGTCCCTGCTGTTCATAGAAACGGATGTTCTTCTTGGTAATGCCTACCTGTTGTTCAACCTCGTTGATTTTCATGTCCCGAGTTCCTTTCTTCCCTCTCCTGATGTCTTCATCATAAGGCTTCCATAAGGTGGAAGGTCAAGAGTTTTCATGAAATTTTCTCAATTTAAATAATTATTTTCTGCTATCCGACTTCGGCAAGCGGAATAAGCTTCCGTTTTTCTTCGCTTGATGCAATATTTGTATACGTTTCCAGCCTCGTTACCTGACATTTCTCTGTCGGAATCTCCACATCCGCAAATTCACAGAATTTTTCCAAAACCATTGTCGGTTTAATATTGCCGCTGCTGCTGGCATTGACGAGCATATAAATGGCGCCGCCGGCTTCACTCCGGAGTTCATAAATCCCCTGTTTTAAATCCAGTTCCACAGTACTCTTTTTCGTTTCTTTTGTGTAAGGGATCTTATCCTGATCATAGAAATCCCTTAACTTTTCCTCTAAATCATCAATCGGAAAAATCCTGTCTTTCATTCTGATACTATATGAAGCTGCCGAAACGCTCGCCATCGCATTCTTTACTTGTTCCGGCAGTATTGTGACGGAAAGCACCTCGATGCCTTCTACCATAACCTTGTTAAGAGCGTCTTTGATATCCTGCGTAGATGTCATAGAAAGCACCTCGATATCCATGTACTCGCCGTAACTCTCGATTCCTACACCTAGCGGAGCTGCAAAAGACATAATCTGGTGGGGGCTGAATCCTTCCGAATATTTGATGTCAATATCCGCACGCCTGAGTGCTTTCTGGAAAAACCGCATCGTATCCAGATGTCCGATAAATTTCATTGTGCCATATTTGGCAAATTTAATTCTGATTTTCATATGGGTTCCTCTTCAAAATAATCTATTTTTAATCAGCGTACTTAACGCTCATAACAGATTCCCCCGCCGAATCGGTTCGCACCGCAGCCCTGACACTGAACCTTACAGTTAGGGGATACCGTTTCACTCTGCGCCTTCTTCCACTCACGCAGAAGAAAGTCCTTCGTCACACCGCAGTCTAAGAAATCCCACGGAAAAACCTCGTCATCCGCCCGCTTCCTCGTCGTATAAAAACCGATATCCACGCCGCAGTCTTCAAAACACTGCATCCACACATCATTATGGAAATACTCGCTCCATGCGTCAAATATGCATCCTCGCTTGTAGGCTTCCAAGATTACCTTGTTAATCTTACGGTCACCTCTGGCAAACACTCCCTCTAACACGCTCACATCAGCTTCATGCCAGTTGTATTTGATACTCTTTTGATTGAGCTGTTCCATGATACCCTGCTTCGTCTGATATGCTTTCTCAAGAAATTCTTCTTTCGTGCACATAGGCGCCCATTGAAACGCCGTAAACGGCTTCGGAATAAAGAAAGAAGTACTTGTGACAATCTGTACCTTACCGTTTACGCGCTTGTCCTTCGGAACGGTGTCAAAGAACGTCGCCGCGATTTTGTTGGAGAGATCGCCGATGCCCCGGATATCCTCCTCCGTCTCCGTAGGAAGTCCCAGCATAAAATAAAGTTTTACTCTCGTCCAGCCGCCTTCAAACGCC
>VSOA01000061.1 GCA_009774585.1 Lachnospiraceae bacterium | reverse complement strand
CGTCAGACGTTTATAAGAGCCAGATATTAGAAAACGTGGGTTATATTGTTCTTTTTTTGATAGGAGAGGCACTTTATTTATGACAGTAACGTATAAAGGATTGTGGAAATTATTAATTGAAAAGGGGCTTCAAAAACAAGATCTAGTAAATCATGCAGGTTTAAGTTCAGCAACTGTTGC
The DNA here is from genome assembly GCA_009774585.1 of Lachnospiraceae bacterium. Lineage (GTDB taxonomy): Bacteria > Bacillota > Clostridia > Lachnospirales > Lachnospiraceae > UBA3282. The sequence continues at coordinate 15,633 of VSOA01000061.1, read as the reverse complement.
CAAAATGGGAAGAGGGGAGCCTGTTTCTAATAAGGTTTTGGTAAAAATTTGCGACTATCTGGAATGTAGCGTGAATGATATCATGAGTTATGAATAGTGGTGTCGACAAAAATAGGAGTCCGTATTTTTGTACAGAGAGATATGTATTATTAAGAAGTGGAGGTGGGTTACAAAATGTTGCATGAAAATTATGATATAGAAATAGACGAAACATACTCACCTGATGAAGAAGAATTTATTGAGAAGCGTAGCGAGTATTGGTGCGCGGAATGCAAAATAGAAACATCTGAAAAAGAATGCCCTGTTTGCGGGAAAGAAACGGTAGAAGGTGTTCCGCTTCAGGTGTATTGGTGTAAAAATTGCAATACGCCAATCATACATAAGATGAATCAGATTGATAAAGGAATCTGCCCTATATGTGGGAAAAAGACAAAATACTTAACCACAGATATTAGACCGGTATTTCCAGAAGAAAGATTATTATTAGAGCTTCTTTTGGATAAAGAGCCTCATGCGTTTATAAGAAATTCCGTTTGGGCGGCAGACAGTAGGTATTATATTGATGGGAAAAGCATCGCAATTCCAAACGAGCTTTTTCAAACAGCGGATGCAGATGCTATACGCAAAAAACTTAATGAACATCAGGAGACAAATTCATATAAATATTTTAATGAACATATAAATACGTTCATTACTGCCAATGCCAATAGACTGAATTATTTAAAAACAGAGTCATTTGAATTTGTAAGAGAGACTGCGTCAAAATTTGATGAAGAAAAACTTGTTATTTCTTTTTCTGGTGGTAAGGATTCAACGGTTACAGCGGATGTGGTTGTAAAAGCATTGAGCAATCCAAGTCTTGTTCATATTTTTGGAAATACAACTTTGGAATTCCCATCAACCGTTGCATATGCGGAACGTTTCCGGGAAAATCATCCGCAGGCAATTTTTCTTTTTGCAAAGAATGATGAGCAAGTATTTATGGATGTTTGTGAAGATATTGGTCCGCCAGCAAGGTTAATGAGATGGTGTTGCTCGATGTTTAAGACGGGACCTATCACAAGAGTTATTAATAGTCTATATAGAAGTCAGCAGATTTTGACATTTTATGGAATCAGAAAATGGGAATCAGTCAGCAGAAGTAAATATAATCGTGTTGAGGATGATGCAGAGTCTGTTAAGATTCAGCAACAGACAGTTGCTTCACCTATTTTCTTTTGGAAAGATATTGATATCTGGCTCTATATTTTGGCAGAAGAGGTAGATTTTAATGAAGCCTATAGATTAGGGTATGATAGGGTTGGCTGTTGGTGTTGTCCAAATAATAATCAAAGAGCACAGTTTTTATCCCGTATATATATGCCAGAGCAGTCAAAAAAATGGAGAGATTTTTTGATTGACTTTGCAAAAAAAGTTGGTAAAAAAGATGCAGAAGTTTATGTTGATACAGGCATGTGGAAAGCACGCCAGGGGGGGAATGGATTAGCTGCTGCGGGTGATGTGAAGATTAAATTCACAAATTGTACAACAGAAGAGTATGCAAAAATTTATAGATTGGTAAGACCATTTGATGATGAATTGATTGGTATGTTTACTCCATTCGGCAGAGTGGCTCCTGAACTAGGCAAGAAGTTATTGAACGAGGTTATTGTTCTTGATGCAAGAACTAATGTGCCGATTCTTTCAATACAACCGTTTAGTCAGGATGGTTATGATTATGCTGTTAAAGTTCGGACGATGAATGTACAGGATCATGAAGAACTTCAAAGAATGGTAGGGTATCAGATTAGGAAGTTTAATGCATGTAGAAAATGCTTAAAATGTGAATCAATTTGTAGGGCAGGTGCTATTTCAATTATAGGAGATAGTTATTATATAGACCCGGAAAAGTGTGTTCACTGTAAAATGTGTATGACCGCAAAGTATTTAGATGGCGGTTGTATGATGGACAAGTATTTGAGAACTAAGTAGGAGGTTTTGAGCAATGACCATGAAGTTTCGTGCTCATGATACATTTTTCATAAGGAAAGGTTGGCTTAGCAAGGGCATGGAGCGCATAGTTGAAAAGCCCGATTTGTTTGTAGACAAAGATGAAAATCCAATGGATGTATTGGGAATAGGTTCTAATATGGTAAAAGCATTGAGATATTGGCTTCAAGCGGTAGAATTAACTTCTGAACCGAATAAGGGAAAGAGAATACAAACATTAACAAAGCTGGGAAGCCAGATTTATCAAAAGGACCGATATATAGAAGAATTAGGAACGCTGTATTTGCTTCAATACAAATTGGCGAAACAGAAAGAAGAGGCTACAGCTTGGTATTTTTTCTTTAATGAATTTTCAATGTCTGAATTTACGAGAGAAGAATTTGTACAGGCATTACAGAATTATATTCTTATGGCAGATGATGGAAGTTCGGTTGCAATTAGATCGCTTAATGATGATTTTGCTTGTATCATTAATACATATTTGCCAAGATATAAGTCGAATCCTGGCAAAGTATCTCCGGAAAACAATATTGATTGTCCGTTTGGAGAATTAGGTTTAATAGATATATCAAATAGGAAACAAAAAACTTATAAGAAATCTATTCCAGCTGCTAGTTCTTTGAATCCATGGGTAGTACTTGCGGTAATTGTGGATCAAGCAGAAGGTAGGGATGAAATAGGTCTTAATGAGCTGCTTACAAAACCATGCAATATAGGAAAAGTTTTTAATTTGGATGCAATTACTATGCTGGATGTTTTACATGAGATTGAGAATCTTGGACTTATTAAGATTATTAGAACTGCCGGTCTGGATGTTATTCACTTAAATACACAATTAGCTTTTGAGGATTGTGTGAAAAAATACTATGAAACTATTGATGAAGGAGTGTAGGTGACGGTCAATGAGTAAAATGATTTCTGTCGCTTCAGGATTTCAATATTCTGTAAATATAGGATATGACCTGAATAATGATGATAAATTAAAGAATTTTATACCAACCAAATCTGCTTTAGCATTATTAGAAGATATCCTTTTAAGCACAAATTCAACATCAACAGAAAGAGCTCGTGTTCTTATTGGAGCATATGGCAAGGGGAAGTCCCATATTGTTCTTACGATATTGGCTATGCTGATGAAGAGGGATTTGGGTCTTTTTAGAAAAACGATGCCTAAGATAGGAGAAAGCCCTAGATTGCATCAGATTGTTCAGAATTACTATGAATCGAACAATAAGATTCTCCCGGTTATTATTACAGGAAGTAACACTAGCCTTCCACAGGCATTTTTACTGGCACTTCAAAGAACATTGTCGATGAATGGCCTTTTAGATGTTATGCCTGAAACAAACTATAAGGCGGCTGTAAAAGTAATAGAAAGATGGGAAAAGGAATTCCCGGACACATATAAAAAATTAAAAGAGATTATAGACATGCCTGTTAAGAAGTTTGTAGAAGAACTTCTTAACTATAGTACAGAGGCATATGAGAGATTTGAAAAGATTTATCCAACATTAACTGCAGGTAGTGTGTTTAATCCGTTTTTAGGATTCGACGTTGTTGATTTATATGAAGAAGCAGTAAGAGGTCTTCGAACTAAGGGATACACAGGGATTTACGTGATTTATGATGAATTCAGTAAATTCTTGGAAGCCAATATAACAGAGGCCTCTATTAGTGATACCAAAATGCTTCAAGATTTCGCTGAAAAATGTAACAGAAGTGGCGAAAAACAGATGCATCTGATGTTAATTTCACATAAGGAAATAGCTAATTATATTGATAAACTTCCAAAGCAAAAAGTCGATGGTTGGCGAGGCGTCTCTGAACGATTTAAGCATATTCACTTAAATAATAATTTTATGCAGACTTATGAAATCATTGAATCTGCAATTCAGAAGAAAAAACCTAGTTGGGATAAATTCTGTGGGGAATATCAAGCAAGTTTTAGAGGGTTGTATCAGAGATATAAAAAACATAATATTTTTGGTGATGTTGCGCAGGAGCAAGTTGAAAAGACTGTGTATGGATGTTATCCGTTACATCCAGTATCAACGTTTATCTTGCCGAGATTATCAGAGAGAGTTGCGCAAAATGAAAGAACTCTGTTTACTTTCATTTCTGCTCCGGGAAACTCTACCTTACCGGCTTTTTTGGATAAATATGAGGATGATCATTTTGAGGTAATTACTCCGGATTTGATTTATGATTATTTTGAGCCCCTTTTTAAGAAAGAAGTGTATGGAGGAAGCATTCACGAAAACTACATTTTGACTGAATTGATTCTTGAAAAACTCAGTGATGAATCATTAGAGAAAAAAATAGTTAAAACTTTAGCACTTGTATATATATTGGAACAGTTTGAAAAGTTACGTCCATCAAAGGATGAACTTATAAGTATATATTCAATAAGTTATTCACCGGAGGAGATTAACCAGGCAATCGATAATCTTATAGAAAAGGAATATGTAATTTATCTAAAGAGGAGTAACAACTACCTCCGACTAAAACAGGCATCTGGTGTGGATATTCGCCAAAAGATACACGATTTAGTAGAGCTACAGAGCAAGAGGGTTACAATAAAAGAAACACTTAATAATTCAAACTTTGACAATTATGTGTATCCATCACGTTACAATAACGAACATGATATGATTCGATTTTTCTCGTTTCAGTTTATTGATGAAAGTGAAGTGACGGAGGATATAAATTGGAAAATAAAAAGTGAGAGTATTGAAGCTGACGGTGTTATTTATGGAATTATTCCTCATAGTGAAGAATCGATAGCAAAACTGAAAGACATAATTGTCTCAACGAGTAATGAATGTGATCGATTTATCTTTATTTTGCCAAGACATTTTTCGGAAATAGAAGATATTGTTAGGGAATTCAATGCTGTTTCAATTCTTCGGGATAATGCTGCAGATGATAAAGTCTTGTTTGATGAGTACGAAGTAATATATGAGGATTTAAGAGAAGTTATAAGTTCTTTTATGCGCGGATATACAAGACCGGAAGAGTATAAGTCCAGATATGTGTATAACGGAAAGGAAGTATTAGTTAGCAGAAAGGCAGCATTAACCGAATTGATGTCTCAAATATGCGACCAGGTATATTCGTGTACTCCGGTTATTAATAATGAGGCAATGAATAAAAATGAAATTACACCAACGGCCAACAATAGCAGAAATAAAATTGTATCGGCGTTGTTACGTAATGAATTAGAACCTAATTTAGGATTAACGGGTTCGGGGCAAGAAGTTTCTATCATGCGAAGTACACTTATAAGAACAGGTGTCTGGGAAGAGAATGATGGATTACCAAGAATTAATTTAAGACCAGATAAAGTGGAACATATGGCGGATGTGTTAGGAATGATAGAATCTTTTATTGTGGAAACACGTCAGAATGGAGCGATGAATTTTGAGGAGTTATATACTCGTTTGACATCTCCGGAGTACCATATAGGTCTTAGAAAAGGGTTAATACCGATTTATCTGGCGGCTGTAATTCATGAATACAAGAGAGAAGTTATAATTTCTGACCAATATGGACAGGTTCAGGTTTCCGCTGAGTTAATGTTACAAATTAATTCAAAACCGAATATGTTTACATTATCATATTTAGACTGGAATCCTGAAAAAGAGGCATTTGTTCAAAGATTAGCGGATTATTTCTCTGATTATGTTGTTGATGCCGAAAGAGGTGCTAATTCATATGATTATGTTGTTTCTGCAATGAGACGATGGTACATGGCATTACCTAAATATGCGAAGGATAGTAAAACAAAACCTGATGGCGGAAAGATACGGAAGGCTCATCTGGAAATGTTGAAACTATTGAAGCAAAATGTAAGTGGAAACGAATTACTATTTGAGAAGTTACCTAAAATATTTGGGTTTGTTGATTTTCAGGAATCACTTGCAGATAATGTAAAACTTGCAAAGGAGTTTTATGATGGTTATCTTTCTGAGGCGATGAAAATGTTGTGTAAGGAAGTTAAAGAAACCTTTGTTTTGCCAAAAGACCGGGATAATGTAAATAAAATGTCTTTATCTTCTATAGTCAAAGATTGGTGCGAATCACTTGAGCAAGCAGTGTTTGAACAATTATTCACTGATGGCACAGAAAAGTGTTTGGGCTTGTTCAAAACTATTACCAATGATAATGATTTTACGATTACAAGATTGGCGAAGTTAGCTACTGATCTGAGGATTGAAGATTGGGATGAACGAGTAAAAGAATTATTTAGTTCTAATATTAGAAAATATAAACAGACTGCCGAAGAATATCATGCATTGGAAGAGAATATTGCACATGAGCAAGGAACAAGTGCGTATCAAATATCTTTTGCTGATGAAAACGGAGAGGTGGTTACGAAACGATTTGATAGAGTTGAGGGAACTGGTAAAGGTAAGTTATTACATAATCAGGTAACGGCAGCTTTGGATTCAATGGGACGTTCAATATCTGATCAGGAAAAAAGACAGATATTAATGGAGATTCTTAAAAAACTTTGTTAGGAGGCTACTGTATGGCATATTTTGATAATGCCGCAACAACATATCCTAAACCAGAATGTGTTTATACTTTTATGGATCAATTTTATAGGCAAAGTGGAGGGAATGCTGGACGTGGTCATTATTCCTTAGCACAGTCAGCCGGGGAATTGATTCTCGATACAAGAAAAAGGATTCAGGAACTATTGCACTGTCCAGCGAAGCAAGTGGTTTTTACTCCGACAGCAACAATTGCCTTGAATATCATTATACAAGGCATAATTGCTTCGGGTGTTAAAAATATTTATATTAGTCCGTTTGAGCATAATGCGGTGACCAGAACTCTTCATCATTATGAGCAAATTGAAAGAATATCTGTTACACAGCTTTCGGTGACTAAAGATTTGAAATATGACTTGGAAAAGATACGCTATCAATTTGATGCAGTAAAGCCAGATTTAGTTATTGTGAGTCATGCAAGTAACACAATCGGTTTAGTTGCACCGATAGAAGATATTTTTTCTTTAGCAAAGAAATATGATGCGTATACGTTAGTTGATATGGCGCAGAGTGCAGGAGTGATTGATTGTAATATTGGGCTGAATTGTATTGATTTTGCCGTATTTGCTGGGCATAAGACTTTATATGGTCCGACTGGAATATCAGGATTTGTAATGGAACCTTCTATTAAATTGCCTGTGGTCTTATTTGGTGGGACTGGATATGAATCAGCTAATCAAGATATGCCGGAAAGTATTCCTGAAAAATATGAGATGGGAACACTTAATGTTGTCGGTATCGCAGGATTAAATGCGTCACTAAAATGGATACAAGAAAAGACGATTGAAACTCTTGCTCAAAGGGAGCAAGAGAACAGAGGAAAGTTGCTTGAAATATTAAACAATTATGAATTTATTCGCATAGTTGGCAACTATGAAAGTAATGAATATGTGGGAATTGTATCGTGCTTAATAGAAGGCATCAGTAGTGATAGTGCAGGAAATATATTTGACCGTCAAGGAATATCAGTTAGAACGGGACTTCATTGTGCACCATTAGCACATAAATTTATGGGAACCTATCCAGCAGGGACCATTAGGTTTAGTGTTAATTATTTTACATCAGAGGAAGACTTTGAACAGTTGATAGAGGCGTTGGATTTCATAGAAGAGAATTTGTAAGAGAGGAGACCATACAGTGGGACTTAAGGATCATAAGGTAAAAAGCGAATATCGATCACTCATAGATAATGTGGTACAAGACTTTTACATTCCTCTGCTTAAGGACGCAGTATCATATAAAAGAGCAGTTGGATTTTTTTCATCGTCATCACTTGTCGAAATATCAAAAGGTATTGCTGGAATGGCAGCGGAAGGTGGAAAGATTCAAATAGTGGCATCTCCATACCTGTCTGATGAAGATATAGATGCAATAAGACATGGGTATGAAGACAGAAATAAGATAATAGAAAGGGCGCTATTAACACAAATCTCAGAGAAACCGACGGATTATTACTCTATGGAACGATTAAATTTGTTAGCAGCATTAATTGCAGATGGAGTAATGGATATTCAGATTGCATATACAGAGGATAAAAACGGAATAGGGATGTACCATGAAAAAATGGGAATTATTGAAGATGTTCATGGTGATAAGATTGCTTTTTCTGGCTCCAATAATGAATCTGCGGCGGCTATGACGATAAACTATGAAACAATGGATGTTTTTAGAAGTTGGGGAGATTCAAGTGAAATAGAAAGAATTCGATTAAAGGAAAACGCATTTTATTCCATTTGGCATGATACAGAACCCAATATAAAGGTGCTGAAGTTTCCGAATATAACAGATGCCTTAATAGAAAGGTATCGAAGAAAACCTGCAAACTTTGCGATAGATGATGAGCAGTTTGCAAAGAGAATGCTTACATACGCAAGTAAGATTTCCGATATAAGTTCAACTTACGGAGGTCCGATAGGAGCGAGAGTTCCGGACGATATTACATTTAGAGAATATCAAAAGGATGCAATATCTGTTTGGGTTGGAGAAAATTATAGAGGAATATATGATATGGCAACTGGTACGGGAAAAACATTGACGGGACTGGGGGCTATTTCAAAATTATCTGAGGATTTGGATGATGTGCTTGCAGTTATTATTGTCTGTCCGTATCAACATCTGGTCGAACAGTGGGTTGAGGATATTGTTCGTTTTAATATAAAACCTATTATAGCTTATGGAGATTCACCGCAAAAGGATTGGAAAAAAAGACTATCCAGAGCAGTGCGGGATCAGAAGTTGAGACGAGATAAGAGTTTTTTCTGTTTAGTCTGTACGAATGCCACATTTGCAAAAGACTATGTTCAGGATGAAATCAGTAAAATTCAGTCGTCGATATTATTGGTTGTGGACGAAGCACATAATTTCGGAGCACGAACATATGCAAGATTATTAGACGATAGATTCACATATAGATTGGCTCTTTCTGCGACATTGAATCGCCACAGAGATGATGAAGGAACAGCAATGCTTTATGACTTCTTCGGAAAAAAATGTATTGAATATTCATTGGATAGAGCAATTGATGAGGATAAGCTTACAAAATATAAATATTATCCAATTCCGGTTTATTTGACGGATGAAGAATTGGAAAAGTATGAACAAAAGTCATATGAAATGTCAAAATGTCTGATTAAGGGTAAGGATGGAAAATACAGGTTAAATAAACGTGGTGAAATTCTTGCAATGGAAAGAGCAAGGATTGTTGCAGGCGCAAGTCAAAAACTCGAAACCTTAAGAGAATACATTGCTCCTTATGCAAAGGATAATAATATATTGGTTTATTGCGGTGCGACAAATGTAATAGACGAAAAGGCGGACTATTCAAGTATCGATGAAGAAGATGTTCGTCAGATAGAAGCTGTTACACGGATTCTTGGAAATGAATTCGGGATGGAGGTGGCTAAGTTTACATCAGAAGAAAATATGGAAACTAGAGCAACCATCAAAGAGCAGTTCCAAAAGGGAGATAGACTTCAAGCAATTGTAGCGATCAAATGTTTGGATGAAGGTGTTAATATTCCCGGAATCAGAACAGCCTTTATTCTTGCAAGCACTACAAATCCTAAGGAATACATACAAAGAAGAGGAAGAGTTCTTAGAAAAGCGGAGAACAAGCCCTTTGCAGAAATTTATGATTTTGTAACACTTCCTAGAGAACTTGATTCTGTATCAGGATTGACAACTGAGCAGGCACAAAGAGATTTGTCTTTAGTAAAGAATGAGTTGGCTAGGATTAAGGAATTTGGTAGACTGTCAATGAATTCGATGGAGGCAAATGATCTCATTTGGGACATACAGGAAGCGTATCACATTATAGATGATGAATCTGTAGAAAAGGCAGGACAGTAAATATGGAAGAAATTAAAATTGATGATAAGGCTATTGAAAGGCTGAAGAGAAAGATAATCATCCAAGAGAATATGAACTTGAAAACACGAACCAGGTCGGACCAGCAGATGGTCAGTGGGATTAAAAAGAAAATTGAGGAGGAAGCACAATGTTACTTCAATCGATAAAATTGGAAAACTTCCGCCAGTTTCGTAATGAATCCATTGATTTTGCTGATGGAAGTGATGGGAAAAATGTAACTATTATTATTGGTGAAAATGGTACAGGAAAAACTACGTTTGCCCAAGCGTTTTTCTGGTGCTTGTACGGTGAAACAGAATTTTCTGACAAAAGTATGTTGAATAAACTGGTTGCAACAGAGATGCGACCGGGTCAGGAAAAAAAGGTTCAGGTCACACTTAAGTTGCGTCATGGTGAAGTAGATTATACTTTAATCCGCGAACAGATATATCGTAAGGATAATGCTAATAGAATTAAAGCAGATAATACAGTTTTTGATATTGCAACGAAAGATTCTTCGGGAAATACCACTTATGTAAAGAAATCTCAATGTGAGAGTGAAGTAAAGAGTATTTTGCCAAAGGAATTATCGAGATATTTCTTTTTCGATGGAGAACGCATTGAAAAAATGAGTAAAGATATTTCCACTGGTAAAAAGGCAACGGATTTTGCAGACGCTGTCAAGGGATTACTTGGACTGAATGCTATGTATAGTGCAATTCAGCATTTTAATCCAAGGATACGATCAAGTGTAATTAGCAGTTATGAGGCTAGTTATAATTCTCAGAGTAATGCAAAGATAAAAGAATATACGGATACAATAGAACGTTGCAAAACGGAAATTGCAGCCATTGACGCGAGAATTGAAGAATTAGATAGTGAAATTGAGTCTGCACGTGTACGCAAGACTGAAAAATCAGAAGAGATAAAGCAATATGCTGAAGGGGAAGAACTTCAGGACAAAAAAGAGAAATTGCTTAAAAAGATTGCAGTGGCAGAGAGATCAAAGTCCACTATATACAAAATGATAAGTAAGGATTTTAATGGAAGCCTAAGTTCATTCTTCTCCATTTCATTAGTGGAGAGGGCTTTGCAATTGTTGTCTGAAAAAGATTTTGCAGGGAAAGACATTCCATATATGCATGCTAAGACAATTGAATACTTACTTAGACAGAAAGTGTGCTTGTGTGGTACTCGTTTGGATGAGGGAACAATAGCGCATGCAAAAGTCAAAGAATTAATAGATTTTCTGCCACCTCAGTCAATTAGTACTACAATTGGTGATTTTAAGAAAGAATCCCGTAGAAGAGCAAATGAGCGTCATGATGTTTATACACAAATTAGAGATCACTTAGCGGTAATCAGTCAGCAAGACGATGATTTAATGGATTTAAGAGATGAGTTGGCCATTGTAGAAGGAAAACTAAGTGGTGGAGATGTAAGAGCTAAGGTTCGTGCAATTAATAATGAGATTCAAATATGTGATCAGATTATTCGCAAGGATAACGCCGAACGTGATAGGAAAATTGCTGAAAAGGGAAGAAAAGAAAGTGAAATGGAAAGGGCGGATACAGAACGTCGTAATTTAACACTTCTTGATGATAACAATAAGAAAATTGAAATTTATAAGGCATATGCTGAGAGAATATACAAGGAGCTGCAGGAAGTATATGCAACAAGTGAGGCTGAGATTCGTGACCGCCTGCAGACAACAATAAATGATATTTTTAAGCAGATTTATGAGGGGGGATTGTATCTTACAATTGATGAAAAATATCATATTTCTGTTTATGCTACTGATTATGATGGTGATGTAGAAACATCGACTGCACAGAGTATTTCTGTTATTTTTGCATTCATTACCGGTATAATTAAAATGGCAAGAGATAATAGAAATGCAACAAATGAAGATGCACAGTTACTTTCATCAGAACCATATCCATTAGTGATGGATGCACCTCTGTCAGCGTTTGATAAGAGGAGAATAAAAACGGTATGTGAAGCACTTCCGGAAACAGCAGAGCAGGTTATTATCTTCATAAAGGATACTGATGGAGAACTCGCTGAGGACTATATGGGGGCAAAGATTGGTAGCAGGCATCACTTCGACAAAAAGAATGAATTTGAGACTGTATTAGTTTAGGAGGCACGTTATGTTTGATAAACAATATCGATTTAAAGGTAGACATGCATTGCGTGTCGATCAGTTGACAAGTGCGTTTGATGGTGAGAGTAAAGCACAGTTGTTTGGAAGAAATGTTGATGTGTATACGAATGCACCGCTTGTTGGATTTTTATACGGAAGAACAGCAGAACAGGATGATACAAAAAATCCTGAGACAAATCAAGTTTACAACCAAAATGTTATGGGTGATAGAGTTATTTATTCGCAAGAAGAGCTGATGTTTAATTTTAGGTTAATTATGCTTTTGGATAAACAGTATGAACCTGATGAGGACAAGCGCATTGATAAAGCGTTCAGACATATGGGAGAAAATCCTGCGGATGAAGAAAGATTTGATAGTTATGTACGAGGTGGTGTAGATGTTCTGTATGAAAAACTCATAGAAGGAGCAACTGACCCGGAAGACTATATAAATAATTTGTTTGAATTTGTGGAAGAATTTCAGGATAGGTTTAATTCTGAAGTATCAAATGATGATATCTTACAACTATGTATTAAAAAATAATTGGGAGAAATACTTATGGGAAGAGATCTAAGACAGGAGGCGCTTGAGCATCTGCTTAATAAAGCAGAGAAACAAGGATATGTCACATTTGATGATATTATGGATTGCGCTGATGAAAAATCTCTTCCTATACAGGATTTTGATTGGCTATCAAGTGCAATAACAACACGTGGAATAATTATTTATGACGAAGCACCTACAAGTCATATTTCTGTAAATTATGAGGATGACGAGTATGATGATTATGCACAGAGTGATTATGAAGCAGTTTATGATCGAATAATTGAATTAGATGATTCGTTAGAGCCGTTCATTACGGAAATAAGGAATATAATGCCACCTCAGTGGCGGGAATTTACACAATTAAAATATCAAGCATTTGAAGGAAATCAACATGCAAGAGAACGTATGATAGGAATGCATCTTAGAATTGCGGTGAAGATAGCACTACAACGAGCTGAGAATTACGATATGGATATTCAAGATGCTATTGGCGAAGCATGCATAGGATTAGTTATTGCTGTTGACAAATATAATCCTGATATGAATGGTCCGTTTGGCTCATATGCATCGATGTGGATATTGCAGAATTTGACTCGACATCAGCCTACGAAAAGACCGTTAATGTATTATCCGGTACATAAGAAGGAACCCTACTTTTCAGCATATCCGATTTTGAAAAAATATGGATATGTCGGAGAAACAAATCTGTTTACGGATGATTCGGTACGGGAATTGTTACAGGAAATACTTTCCCTCACCAACGAACAAACAGAGGATGTTTTGAATGCTGCCACTCCATTTGTATCATTTGAAGAGTGGTATTCGATGTTTTTTGAAAACAATGATGTTTTTGAAAAACATACATTTAAACGAGACGATGAATTGCTTATACCGGGCGAATTGATTGTTGAAGATAATTTAGATGAAGAAATAACGAAGACAATGCTTAAAGAGCAGTTGGCTGAGGTGTTAAAGACACTTACCGAAAGGGAACAAGAAGTATTAGCACTACGATATGGTTTGTTTGATGGGAAAGAAAAAACTCTTGAGGAAGTCGGTATATTATTTAGTGTTACAAGAGAAAGAATTCGTCAAATTGAAGCGAAGGCATTACGTAAATTACGGCATCCTTCGAGAAGTAGGAAGTTGAAAGATTATTTGGATTATACGCCAACAATCAAAGAAGAAGAGGATGACTAAAACAAGGGCTATAAACCCTTGTTTTTTTATTTGCAAAAGTTTTACAAAAAAATGATGTACAGCACTTGAAATAAAAACAAGTTTGTGATACTATTGAAATACAATAGAATAAAAAGCGATAGGAGGTAAAATATGGCAACGATTGGATGCATACGTGCCAAGATGGGAAACACACCCTATTTCTTGGCGAAAATGTCTGCGGGACAGTTGGTTGACAGTGTTGGTATTGCAAAAGAATTGCCTGAGTGGCCTGATATGAGCGCTGATGAAAAAATGCAACGTGAATATGACATCAGGCGTGTAGTAGAGGAAATGGTTCCATATGTTGTAGACGATCCTAATCGATTCTTTGGAAGTTTGATAATAGATATCTATTCGGGATATGAAGAAATTGTTTTTGAGTCAGTAACAGAAGCAGTACCATCATTACCTGCAGCATATAGAGTTCCTATGAAAGATATGGGATTTTTAACTTTACCGGGGAAGGAACGCCTTATTGCTCTTGATGGACAGCATAGATTGCTTGCTTTAAAGATAGCAATTAGAGGTGTTATGGGAATTCCGGCAGGCGAAAAAATGACAGCTGCAATGAATCGGTTAGAACCGCATCCTGATTTAGCAAATGAAGAAATAAGTGTAATATTTGTCGAACACACTGATACACAGAAGATTCGCAAGATTTTTAATAAAATCAATAAATATGCGAAGCAGACAAGCCGTGGTGACAATATTATTACAAGTGATGACGATGTATTTGCTGTAATATCAAGAAAACTTTTAACGGAAGGAGAACCGCTTGCACCGATTAATGGAATTGACCTTGTTAATTGGAAAAGTAATACACTATCGTTAAGGAGTAAGAATTTAACAACGCTTAGTGCACTATATACTATTTCAGGTACACTGCTTAAGGATAATAGATACTCCACAAATGTCTTACCGGAAGAAAGTGATGTGAATGATGCGTATGAAGAAGTGGCTGATTTTTGGAAAGTGCTTTTGGGTGATCTGAATGCTTTTCAGGAATACATACAGCTTACTAGAAAAGATAAACCGATTTCAGCAATGAGAGAGAATAATTTACTGTTAAAACCGGTAACGCAGATGGCATTAGCACATGTGGCAAGGATGGCAAAGAATAAAGGAATTGAATGGAGAGATATTGTTGAGAAACTCAATAAAATATCATGGTCATTTGATAATGAATTGTGGTTCAATCTTCTTGTGATAAGTAGTGCTAACAAAAAGATGATTACAGGAAAAGAAGCAGTAAGAGGTGTAGGAATGGTAATTTCCTATTTGGTAATGGGAGATAAGATGACAAAGGCAGAGTTAGCCGATGTTAAGACAGTGTACGGAAATGCAAAGAATAATCCTGACGAACCTTTGCCGGCAAGGGTATAACATACGGGAGGAGGAACGTCAAGTGGAAAATGAAAAAAATTTTGAAATTTTTGTGATTAACGAAAATCAAGAAAAAGCGTTTAAATTAGTAAGAACAGAAGGGGTTCTTCAAGCGGAAGTCAAGACAAAAACGAGAGATAAGAAAGTTCCACCGCTTATTTACGTTGATGCAATTGAAGTGATTGATCAGGTAGCTGCGGCGATGAACAGAGAGGAAAGGTTGCTTGCTTATGCGAAGTTAGCAGCTAGACTTAATAAAAGTACAGATTTATCATGAGCCGAGCGTAGATGCTTAAGTGACGTCTCTAGCCGGAGTTGATTCCATAACTAACCCTGAAAATGGGCGTAGTGGGACAACTCCGGCCTTTTTATAACTTCTCGGAATCTCAATGAATGAGATTCCAACCGAAAATTGACAACTGAATATCGTGCAGGAAAAGAAG
>VSOA01000006.1 GCA_009774585.1 Lachnospiraceae bacterium | reverse complement strand
AGAATAATCGAAACTGGTGGATTTTTTGTGTGTTATAGAAATAAACCTGAAAAACGGTATGTTTTTCAGCGGCCTCATCCTGAGACGGGGGGAATGATTCGCAATATTATGGAAGAAATGCGGTATAAAAAGCAGTTCTATACGGAGAGCGTGCGTGGAATGATATTGTCGCTTCTCATGAATATTGTACGGATGAACCATAAAGAGACGAACAAGGTCAGAAAGCAGAGCAGCGGGGTGTCGCAGATGACGGTTGCACTGCATTATATCGGAAAGCATTATACAGAAGATTTGACGATTGGAGATCTTGCGGAAGTCAGCCATATGTCGGAGACACATTTCAGACGGGTGTTTCAGAAAGCCATGAATATGACTCCGTCAGATTACCTCAATCTTGTGCGTGTGCAGATGGCATGTGAACATATGAAGAAACATACGGACAGTATGGAACTTGTAGCGGAGAAGTGCGGGTTTCAGTCGGTGTCTACATTTAATCGGAATTTTAAGAAAATTCTTGGCATTACACCGTATCAGTGGAAAATTCATCCGGAGAACTATGAAGGCAAATTGCTCAATTTCAAGATTTCGGCTTATAAAGGATGGTAGTTTTTGCTTATTGTTGCAGAAATGTGTCGATTTTGTTGGTTAAAATATGTGTATAAAAGAAGTTTCCAATTTCCGTTTATGATTGAAAATACGTGTTTTCCGGAAATGTGATGAATACAATGACGTAAACGTTTAAGATGCGAGTTTGTGGTTGAATTTGCATCTTTTTTGATTTTTGATAACAACATGCTGAAGAAATGCCGAGTTATAATGCATACATAATCAATCAAAAAAAGGCATAAGGTTATACAAAATGACCAAATGAATTTGGGGATTGGTTAGAGCGAAATTAAAAACGTGTACAATGTACACAAAAGTGAATGGGAGGAAATAAAAATGAAAAGAAAGATTTTGGCAGCTTTATTGGCGTCCACAATGATTCTTTCATTGGTAGGATGCGGCGGCAAAGACGCAGCGCCTACAGACAATGAGGCACCTGCAGCAGATGTTGCGGCACCGGCAGACGACACGGCACCGGCAGACGACACGTCAGCACCGGCGGACGATGCGTCAGCACCCGCGGCAGAAGGCGGACAGACACTGACGGTATGGTGTTGGGACCCGGCATTTAACTTAAATGCAATGTATGAGGCGGAGAAGGTTTACCAGAAAGACCATCCGGACTTTAAATTGAACGTAGTTGAGACGCCTTGGGATGATATTCAGACCAAAATTACTACGGCGGCTACTTCAGGCGATTTAAGTACACTGCCGGATATTTTCTTGATGCAGGATAACGCATTCCAGAAGAACGTAATCAGTTTTCCTGATGTATGCGCTGATTTGACAAGCAGCGGAATTGATTTTTCACAGTTTGCAGCAGGCAAAACGGCTTATTCCGTAATCGACGGTAAGAATTACGGAGTTCCTTTTGACAATGGTGCGGTAGTTGCATGTTATCGTACAGATTATCTGGAGCAGGCAGGTCTGACAATTGACGATTTCACAGACATTACATTTGACCAGTATCTTGAAAATGGTAAGAAGGTTTTGGAAGCAACGGGCAAACCCCTCATCTCTATGCAGGCAGGCGAATGTGACCTGATCATGATGATGATGCAGTCAGCAGGTTCTTCTCTCTTCAACGAAGACGGAACAGCAAACGTTGTCGGCAATGACACGTTAAAGACCGTTATGGAGACATATAAGGGCTTGAAAGATGCAGGAGTGCTGGTTGAAGTGAACAGCTGGGATGAATATGTAGGTTCTATCGTAAGCGGTGATGTAGCAGGTACGATTAACGGATGCTGGATTATGGCTTCCATCCAGACAGCAGAAGACCAGTCCGGTAATTGGGCAATCACAAATATGCCCAGCTTGGTAGGTGTATCGGGCGCAACGAACTACTCTAACAACGGCGGTTCTTCATGGGCAGTTACAACGAATTGTAAAGATCAGGCATTGGCAGCAGACTTCCTTGCAAGTACATTTGCAGGCAGCACTGAGCTGTATGACAACATTCTTCCGAGCGGCGCTCTGGCAACATGGGCTCCGGCAGGCGATTCCGAGGCATACGGTGCACCGAGCGATTTCTTCGGCGGCGATGCAGTATCCGCTAAGATTGTCGATTTCTCTACAAAGGTGCCGTCCAATATCACAGGCGTATACTACTATGAGGCACGTAATGCAGTAGCAACAGCAATCACGAACTACATTAACGGCGGCGACATCGATACAGAAATGCAAACCGCAGCCGACACGATTAACTTTAATATGGGACAGTAGCATTAAGCCATGCAGATATATGGCAGAACAGACAGTAGAAAGCTTGCTTTCGGATGGCTGAGCTGTCATATATCTATAGGGCGCAAGCCCGACATGAGCAAAAAGACGCGAAGCGGCAGTTTGCGAATGGGCAAGGCGGAAGTACAGATAAGATATAGGGGAATGGTTCAGACTGTTCCCCTTTTTTTCTCCAAGCGCAGAAGAAGGAGGGAGTTTCTTGAGCAGGTCATCTAATAAATTAACACTCAGCAAAAAACATAATTTGACGGGGTGGGCGTTTCTGGCGCCCGGTGCGATTCTGATACTTATTATGAGTTTTATACCGATGATAAGAGCGCTTCTTTTATCATTTAAATCTGGTGTCGGCGCGAAGATGGAGTGGTGCGGCATCATGAACTATACGCGAATGTTTAAGGACACGGTATTTATCCAATCCATTAAAAATACATTTTTCTATCTGATCATTCAGGTGCCGATCATGTTGATATTTGCTTTGATTCTTGCATCTGTATTGAACAATAAGGATTTGAAGTTTAAGGGGCTTTTCCGCACGATGATTTTCCTGCCGTGCGCGACTTCGCTCGTAGCATATGCGATCATCTTTCGTTCTTTGTTTGCCAACAACGGACTCGTTAATCTGGTGCTGGTCAATCTTGGGATACTGGATCAGCCGTATTCATTTCTGACCAATACGACAAGTGCGAGAATTGTTATCATTATCGCGCTTTTGTGGAGATGGACCGGATATAACATGGTGTTCTATCTGTCCGGATTACAGAATATTGAGTATTCGATTTATGAGGCGGCGAAGATTGATGGCGCGTCAGCGGTACAGTCCTTCTTCCGGATTACGGTTCCGCTCTTAAAACCAACGATTCTTTTGACGGCAATCATGTCAACGAACGGTACGTTGCAGTTGTTTGATGAATCAGTCAATTTAACGAATGGTGGTCCGGCAAATACATCGATCACCATGTCGCATTACATATATGATATGTCCTTTAAATATGTGCCGAACTTCGGTTATTCGGCAGCGATGTCCTTTTTGATTTTGATTCTGGTGGCTATCTTGGCATTCCTACAGATGAAAGTGGGTGATAAACGTGACTAAAGCTAAGAAATTTGGTATGTATCTGTTTTTATGTATCGTGTCCTTTATCTCTGTTTTCCCGTTGTACTGGATGGTAAGTGCGGCGACGAATAAGAGCGCGGAAGTTATTTCCGGACGTCTGGTTCCGGGTACATATTTTATTGAGAATCTGAAAAACTTACTGGCAACTCAGAATATCGGAAGAGCGCTTGGTAATTCTTTTAAGTATTCGCTCATTCTGACATTTGTGTCACTTATTGTCTGTTCGCTTGCGGGTTACGGTTTTGAGATATATCATGATAAGGCCAAAGATGCTGTTATGAGCATTATCCTTCTGGCGATGATGGTGCCTTTTGTAGCGACAATGATTCCGTTATTCCAGATGGTTTCGAAAGCCGGATGGCTGAATACGACAATCGGCTTTATCCTTCCGACGATTTCCACACCGTTTCTGATCATGATGTTCAGACAGAGCGCGAGGTCCTTCCCGCATGATATTATGGAGGCGGCGAGAATTGACGGGCTTTCTGAACTTCGCATTTTCTTTCAGATGTTCATGCCTACTATGAAGTCAACCTATGCGGCGGCGATGACGATTACCTTCATGAATGCTTGGAACAGTTATTTATGGCCGAAGGTGATTATGACTGACGCGACCAGCCAGACAATGCCCATGGTAGTTGCCAATCTGACAGAAGGTTATGTGACGGACTACGGAATGCTTATGCTGGCGGTACTTATTTGTACGCTTCCTACGGCGATTGTATTCTTCTGCTTACAGAAATCATTTGCGGAAGGTATTACGGGTGCGGTCAAGTAAAAAGACATGAAGTTGTACTAAGACTGCAAAGAACGCAGTCTAAGAACAGCTAAGTCATGTCTGGAAGAATGCTGCCTATGGCTTGCATTCATTGCAGGTTAAGTTATATACTAGTCATAAAGTATGATAGAGGGCGGATTGCATAATAGCGCAGGCGCCCTCTGTTTATAAAATAATACGGATAATAGATAAGATTATCCGCTGTAAATAAGAAAGGAGGGCTATATTATGCAGCCTGATATCAAGTGGCTGGACGATCCGCAGGTATTTCGAGTGGGTCAGCTTCCGGCTCACAGTGATCACAAAATCTATGCGTCTGTAGCGGAGATGGAGCGTCAGGAGAGCTCGCTTTGCCAGTGTTTGAACGGAACATGGCAGTTTGCATATTCCAAGAATCCTATGAGCCGCCCGGAGGCTTTCTATCAGACGGATTATGATGCCGCCGGATTCGGAGAAATACAAGTGCCATGCCATATAGAGATGGCGGGATATGATAAGATACATTATATTAATACATTATATCCGTGGGAAGGTAAAGTATACCGCCGTCCGGCATATGCTTTAGGAAAAAACAAGAAGGAAGAAGGGTCGTTTAGCGAAGCGGAATACAATCCGGTCGGTTCTTACCGCAAGACGTTTGATTTGGACGAGGGACTACGGGGGAAGAGAGTCTGCATTCGGTTTGACGGTGCGGAGCAGGCGATTTATGTATGGCTGAACGGACAATTCGTAGGTTATGCTGAGGATAGTTTTACACCGTCAGAGTTTGACTTAACGCCTTACATTAAGGAAAGCGGCAATCTGCTTGCGGTGGAAGTGTACAAGAATAGTACGGCGGCATATTTGGAAGATCAGGATTTCTTCCGTTTCTTCGGAATTTACAGGGATGTGGTTTTGTATGCAAAACCGGCTCTGCATGTGGAAGATATGTGGGTGAAACCGGTTCTCTCGGCGGACAACCAGTCGGGCGCCTTGTCTCTTCAACTGAAGATTTCGGGAGAGGGAGATTTTTTACCGGCAGATGCCGTCGCTGAATATGCCATGATTGACCGGGACGGAGGTGTGTGCCTGAAAGGTGAGCTTCCGCTTCGGGCAGAAACGGAATTGCCGGCACAGACAGTGGAACAGGTGATTCCGTGGAGTAATCGTAATCCGTATTTGTACCAGATGAAGATTACATTGCGCGACGGACAAGGCGGCATAGTCGAGACAGTGTCCTGCGACATAGGCTTCAGACGCATTGAGATTTGTAATAAAGTTATCATGTTTAATGGCAGGAGACTGATAATAAACGGGGTTAACCGGCATGAATGGAGCGCGGAAGGCGGAAGATGTATCTCAATGGAGGACATGGAGTGGGATATCGAGTGCTTTAAGCGCAACAATATTAATGCGGTTCGTACGTGCCATTATCCGGATCAGCTTGCATGGTATGAATTGTGTGACAAGAACGGCATTTATATGATGTCGGAGACAAACTTGGAGAGCCATGGGTCATGGCAGAAAGACGTATTGGAGGCGTCTTGGAATGTGCCGGGAAGCCTTCCGGAGTGGAAGGAAGCAGTTGTGGATAGGGCGAGAAGCAATTTTGAGACATTCAAGAATCATCCGTCAATCCTTTTCTGGTCGCTTGGCAACGAATCGTATGTGGGTGATGATATTGAAGCGATGCAGACCTTTTTCAAGGAAAAGGACGACGGCAGGATAGTCCATTATGAGGGCGTGATTTATGACCGCACCTACGAGGACACTGTTTCGGAAGTGGAGAGCCGTATGTATGCGACACCGGATGATATTGTGAAGTATCTTGAGAATCATCCGAAGAAACCTTTTATCTTGTGTGAATATATGCACGATATGGGAAATTCTATCGGCGGAATGAAATCTTATATTGATTTGTTAGACCGTTTCGAAATGTATCAGGGCGGATTCATCTGGGACTATATTGATCAGGCAGTCTATGCGCAGGATAAGGTGACAGGCAGAAAAGTGTTATGCTATGGCGGTGATTTCGATGACAGACCGAGTAATTATGAATTTTCCGGTAACGGTATCGTGTTTGCGGACAGGACAGAGAAACCGGCTATACAGGAGGTGAAGTATTACTATGGATTGCACGAATAAATTACAGGTAATCGTGGGTGATGCGACGATTGGTATGCGTGGTGAAAGGTTTTCTTATATTTTTTCCGGTGCGAGAGCAGGTATGGAGTCTCTTGTACGGGACGGTAAAGAATGGCTTTACAGGTCGCCCGTGCCGACGTTCTGGAGGGCGCTTACCGACAATGACAGAGGGTGCGGACTGGCGTTAAAGAGCGGGATGTGGATTGGCGCTGATTGCTTTATCAAATGTATCGGTATCACGGTTTCCATAGATGATGTACAGGTTGCTGTGCCGATGGCTCCGGCGAACAATGTATACGGCGGCGCAGTGCCTGCCGATAAAGCGACCGTTACTTATGTGTATGAGACAATTACGCAGCCGTCTACGCAGGTTACGGTGAAATATGAAGTCCTTGCAGGCGGCAGCATCCATGTGCAGGTACATTATGAGGGCAGGAAAGGACTACCGGAGCTGCCGGTGTTCGGCATGAGATTCGTGATGCCTACCTGTGCGGACAGATACCGTTATGAAGGATTGTCGGGAGAAACTTATCCGGACAGAATGGCAGGCGGGGTGCCCGGCGTCTATGAAATCGAGGGACTGCCGGTGACGCAGTACCTTGTACCGCAGGATTGCAATGTGCATATGCAGACGAAATGGGTGGAAGTATACCGCAGCGAGGTGCTTGATAATTCCTGCAAGGAGAATAGGGAGAGCGGCATCCGGTTCTCGGCGGAAGACGGCAAGGAGTTTGCCTTTGCATGTATTCCTTATACTGCTATGGAATTGGAGAACGCGACCCATCAGGAAGAACTGCCGCCTGCCAGAAGGACGGTTCTGACTGTCTTGGGTGCCGTGAGAGGCGTTGGAGGCATCAACAGCTGGGGCGCAGATGTGGAACCGCCTTATCATATCAGTGCAGAAGACGATATTGATTATGGGTTCTTTATTGGCGGAGTAGAATAGTAAGTTAAATAAGGAGCATTGTAAAATGTTAAAATAGCATTTTACAATGCTCCTTGTTTACAATGATATAGGGTTTTAAGGTATAGACTTAAGGATGTGTCTCGGTAGTATCATAGTATGGTGCATCCTTTATCTTAAGCCAGTTGGCTGGAAAACCCATATATTTGTACATCTGAGTTCGCTCTAGTCGCCGGGTTTTGATACGGTTCCGATTGGAAGGGCTTTCATCATAACCCATAAGGGAATGTTGCCGTGGTGGGTTAGTTGATACTGTATATAAGAATAATCTTTGGGATTCGTAGCAATTTTATGAAGCCGGCCAATTAAATCATCAATATCTGATTGATGTTCAGGAGAGTAATTATATTTAGTTTTATCAAGGTAGAGCTGCTGGGCTTCTCCGTAAACTTCACAAAAAGAATAGGAAATTAACGATTTAATATGTTTTTCCACTTTGAGAATATTTCGTAAGATAATTGTTCTTAGTGTATCGTCAAAAATATACAAGGAATAAATGTCAGCCAGATTTGTATGAGGTTTATAGATGCCTTGTCGATTGTAAGCCCTTTACTTTTTAACTTCTCAATCTGTTGTTCGTATGTTAAAAAAGGTTTGTCGTTTGTAGTACACATAGAGACTCCTAATAAACAAGAAAGCTCCCGCAGGAGCTTCTCTAGGTCACGGGCCTCGCAGGTATCCGTAACACGATCACTGAAAACACTATATCATGGCTAATTTGACATGTCAAGCAGAACGAACAGATTTCCGATACAAATGTCATGTTTGACTTATATATAGAGCCTTCAGTAGTAATAGTATATGCAGGATTATATACAAAAATTCAGTTGGAAGTGTCCCTGATGAGCGGCTGAGAATATATTTGCTTGTTTTTCCGTACAGCATGAAAGTAAGTTTAGTTGTTTTTTCGTGCAAAAACAAGATTGTTTTGCTTGTATTTTTATGATAAAATACCGTTGCAGATTCAGATAGGAGTGGAAAATATGGGTTCAGCAATTGCAATCATTACTGCCAGAGGCGGCAGTAAGAGAATACCGCGCAAGAATATTAAGGAATTTTGCGGAAAACCGATTATTGAATATTCCATAGAGGCCGCGCTTGAGTCGGGTGTTTTTGACGAGGTGATGGTGTCTACGGACGATGAGGAAATTGCCGAAGTGGCAAGGAAAGCCGGGGCGAAAGTGCCTTTTATGCGAAGCAGTTTAAGCGCGGGAGACTATGCATCCACCGATGATGTGCTGATGGAAGTGATGCTTGCCTACAAAGAGCAGGGCAGAGAGTTTGATGCGCTTTGCTGTATTTATCCTACAGCGCCTTTTGTGACGGCGGAGAAACTGCAGAGAGCTATGAAAATGTTGGAACAGACGGATTCGGTTATGCCGGTGGTGCCCTTTTCCTTTCCGCCGCAGAGATGTATGGTGCTTGATGAAAACGGTGAACTGTGTATGAAATGGAAGGAATATGCCAAGACCCGGTCGCAGGATCTGGAGCCGTATTACCATGACTGCGGGCAGTTCTACTGCTGTAAAGCCAATCTTTTTATGGAATACAGGACAACGGATCTGCCGCATATGCGGCCGATGATCATGAGCGAACTGGAAGTGCAGGATATTGATAATCCCGATGATTGGGAGATTGCGGAGTTGAAGTATCAGAAGATGATGGGGAAATGAGTGCGGAATATGAAGAAAGAGTTTAAGATCGGCAATAAAATGGTGGGAGGAAATCATCCGTGTTTCTGTGTGGCAGAGATGTCCGGAAATCATCTCAAGGATTACGACAGGGCGGTTGAAATTATTCACGCGGCGAAGGAAGCGGGGGCGGACGCCATTAAGTTACAGACTTATACGGCGGACAGCCTGACTGTGGATAGCGATAAAGAATGCTTTGTGAACCATGGCGGGCTGTGGGACGGTATGACGGAATACCAGTTGTATCAAGAGGCTTCGACGCCGTGGGACTGGCAGCCGAAGCTGAAAGAAGTTGCCGAAGGACTTGGACTGGAATGTTTCTCTTCACCTTTTGATTTTGCGGCGGTAGATTTCATGACGGAATACGACATGCCGGCGTATAAGATTGCTTCTTATGAGATTAATGATATTCCTTTAATACGCAAGGCGGCGGGCACGCATAGACCAATCATATTTGCCACGGGTGTGGCGCATGCCGAAGATATTGAGCGCGCGCTTGCAGTATGCCGGGAAGAGGGAAATGATGAAGTAATGCTTTTGAAATGTGTGTCGGCATATCCTACACCTTATGAGGAGATTAATCTGAAAATGATTCCGACGCTGGCTGAGACGTATGACTGTACGGTGGGTTTGTCCGATCATTCTATGGGAAGCGCGGTGCCGGTGGCAGCAGCGGCGCTCGGAATAAAGATGGTAGAGAAGCACTTAACGCTCAGGCGGTCTGACGGAGGCCCGGACGGCGCCTTTTCCATGGAACCCGAGGAATTTAAAGAGATGGTTACGAATATCCGCATCGTCGAGAAGGCGTTGGGGGTATCGGAATACAGGCTGACAGAGAAACAGGAGAGAGAGAGACATGGTTCCCGCTCGCTTTTTGTGGTGAAAGATATTAAGGCGGGGGAGAAGCTGACGTCTGACAATGTGCGCTCCATTCGTCCTCATGACGGACTGCACACCATGTATTACGAAGAGATTCTGGGAAAAACGGCATCCTGCGACGTCGAAATGGGCACACCGCTATCGTGGGAGATGATACGGTGAGAAATGTGATTTAATTCATTCTGTTGCAGGCATTGATGAGTCTTAATAATAACAATAAAAAGCGGTTAGGTAAACTTTTCCATGATCAAATCCGTATACTTTAACATGCATATGCCCTCTTCGTAGTTGCCGATACTCCTTTCATTTGTTCTATCGGAAATATTTTCGGCAATCAGATGAGGAAAGTCCATGCCGCAGTTATGGGCATGGGGATAACCGCCGCCGAAACGGGGGTTAATCTCGGAAATATAATATTGTCCGTCAATACGGAAAATATCCATGTCGATAGGACCGGCTAATTTCAGCGGTTCTATTGTTTTCTCAATCAATTTAAAAAGTTCTTCATCGCGGTAGGAAACGGATTTCTCTGTTTCACCCGCGCGCATCCGCAGTTTCTTCTTGACAAAAACGGATACAGGTTTTCCTGATAGCAAATCAACATAGATATCTGCCCCAAATTCTTCGCCATCGGCATAATTTTGAATGATATAGGAATCCTCCATGCGATCCTGATATTTGCAGAGAACTTGTAATAAATCTAAATGTTCCACTTTCTGTATGCCGATACTGCCACATCCGCGCGTTGGCTTCATAAAGACGGGGAGATTCATGTTGCCGACTTCGGACTCTTTCATAAATGCCTCGAAACTGTCACAGCTTGTAAGCGTCGGCAGGTTGTGGCTCTTCAGATACTCATAAAAGGCGTATTTGTCACGGCATAAATTGACAGCCTCTGCATTGGAAACGATGGGGGTGATACCGGCGTCTTCAAATAATTTACGGTGGGAAGCAATCAGAGATAATTCGTCTTCCTGTAAAGGCAGAACGGCATCTATCTTTTCCTTGCAGCAGATGTCAAGGATGGTATCGAGATAACCCGGCTCGGTCATACGGGGTACGATGTAATGAGCATCTGTTTCATACAGCGCAGGCGCGTAAACACTGCAATCTGTGCCGACAACCTTACCGATGCCGTTTCCGTTTTTCTTAAAATAACGCACCAGAAGGTTTCTCGTGCCGCAGCATAATATTAATATGTTGATATCGTTTTTCATGATATTTCAGGCCTTTCTGATATTGTTAAGTCCTGCCGTTCGGGCGCTCTCCTATGATAGGAAATGCATGTGTTTTTGTACACTCACCACTCGCTTCCCTGCACATACTCTGCAGGCGTCCATTTCTTGCGCACCATACGCATATTATCGCCGTTTCGAACATACACGGCAGGAAAATATTGAATAAAAAGCGGGTTCAGGCTCATCGTGTAGCCGCCGACATTTTCATAGATGATGCGGTCGCCGGGGATTAGTTCCGGCTGATCTGCGTACGTAAAAAGTCTGTCCACTTCCATGCAGGTGAAACCACTGATAATCTGCTGGATGATAACAGGACGAGGCGCACTACAATTCGTTGTATAATCTATATGAAACAAATGAGATGATTTAATCATCGTCGGGTCAATATTGAAACGGCTTCCGTCAGTCATTACATAGCGGGTGCCTTTGATGTCGCGCGTGTCAAAAACGCTTGTCACAAAGGTGGTGCACTTGGAAATCAGAGAGATACCCGGTTCTACAATCAGCCTTGTTTGATTTGGCGAGAAACATTTGCGAAGTTCTTCTGCAACGACCGGAAAATAGTCGGGGTATTCCGGTCTTCCTTCCATACCGCCGCAGTAACCGCCGCCAAGATCTACATAGTTTAGATTCAGGTTAAATTCTGTCTTTAACTGACATGCCATCTGCGCAATGGAACGGAAGATATTGACGCTCCGGGATTTGCTGCTGGAATGCAGATGCAGACCTGTCACGGATACATTGGACAGACTGCGGAGTATCTTAAGCGCTTCAGCAAACTTGCCGGTTTCATAGCAGAAGCCGAATCGTCCGCTGACTTCGCCCATGGTCGTCTCTCCGGGGCACATTTTTTCCAGATTGAAATTAGCGCGGATGCCGACTTCAAATATTTTGTCGGGGTGTGCACCGGCTAAATCGGTCAACCAGTCAATTTCCTGCATGGAGTCAAGATTAACGATGCCGCCGGCAAGAAGTACGTCCTCAAAAGACTTCAGTCCTTTATAGGGACCGTTGTAGATAATCTCATCATCTTGGAATCCCATATATTTTGCGAGACTGTATTCGTCTTCCGACACGACTTCGGCGTATGCGCCTCTTCTCTTAACGTAAGAGACAAGCCATGGTAAAGAGTTGGTCTTAAAAGAATAGCCGATCA
Source organism: Lachnospiraceae bacterium (assembly GCA_009774585.1). Taxonomy (GTDB): domain Bacteria; phylum Bacillota; class Clostridia; order Lachnospirales; family Lachnospiraceae; genus UBA3282. The sequence continues at coordinate 22,019 of VSOA01000006.1, read as the reverse complement.
GGTAATTTCCCCAGCTTTCCGATAGAGATTTGACCAGCATATCATAATAATGCTGTAGAACCGGTTCATCTATAACAAAATAGGGTGTCTGTAACTGCTCTGTGCTAGCTGCCATCGGGTCCGCCTTTCTGCTGATATGACTTAGGTCAGGATTCTATTGCAATCTTACCCTATTTCGAGGAGAGATACAAGGTGAATGATGCTCTGCGTATGAAAAGTTTTATGATAATTATAGAAAAAAGATGAAATTGAAAATGATAGTGAGTATAATATGTGAAGGAAAAACATTGCTTTGGACGTGTGTTACACCCGCGTCCACTGTTATTAGGTGTGCTGGAAGAGTATATGACAGAAATGATGAGGGTGATTTTGATATTACCGATTCGCCTATTCAAATGGAAAATATGTATGCACGAAAGACAGGCGCTTTTTCGGAAAATAAATTATTTCCTTATGCAACAGAAGATGATTTGCGCATGGATCTTATGCCTACGGTCAGGAGATTAATAGAAAACAAGAATGTTCAGCATGAGTGGCTTAAAATGACGGACCATGAAATTATGATAAGTGCAGGTTTGTATGAGAAAAACCTTGTTACCGGTGAAAAAGGTTACAATTTAGCCGCAATTATGTTATTGGGTTTCTTGTTCACAGAGATTTTTCCAGTGCTTATCCAGCAAAACTCATTATTGAAAAGGACTGGCTAAGAACAGAAAACTGGTGCAGACCTAGAAGACAGGGAAAAATATTAAGCGATGAGTTTACTCCGTATCCTAAGAACCCGTTGATTGCCAATTTTTTTACTGCTATAGGCAGGTCAGATACGATTGGCTCTGGCGTAAAGAATTTGTATAAATATACGCCTATATATTCCGGAGGTGGGAATCCGGAATTATATGAAGCAGATGTTTTTAGAATTGCTATTCCATTAACAAAAGAAGCAGCAGGACAAATTAAGAGGGAAAATGAACTGACAGAAAGAGAATGGCTGATATACAATATGATTAGCGAAAATCAGAGAATCAGTGTGGACGATATTGCAGCAAAACTGGATGTGACAAAAAGAACGGTATTGCGTGATGTACAAGAAATAAAGAAAAAGTATTTTTAATGTATGATAAAAGAGAAGCCTTGTGGAAATTGAAATAGGAAGTGACAAGGAAGTGAATTAGAAAAGAGTTCCTTGATTTGCATACTTATCAGTCCTGTGATAGAATGTAATAATATTTTTGGTTTGATATTATTTTATGGTCTGTGCTCTAAAGAGCGATCATGAAAACATGCGGACATATTGCGAAAGGATATACTGCGGTATGATAAAGATATACAAGAAACTGATGGTCCTTTTGGACAGGCAGCAGAAGAAAAAAATGGTGCTGCTTGTCTTTCTCATGTTAATCGGGGCGATATTGGAGACGCTCGGCGTTTCGATGATCCTGCCGGTCATGAACGTTGTGCTGGAGGAAGACGCTATCGCCAAACACTGGTATCTGCAGGTGATATGCGATATTTTTCATGTGGATAACAGTAATCAGTTGACAATACTTGTGATGGTCGGGCTGGTGCTTGTATTTGTGATCAAAAATATTTTCCTTTTTTTCCAGCAGAAGGTACAGCTTAAATTCGTTTATACGAACCAGTTTGCGACGTCCAGAAGGATGATGATCAATTTCATGCAGCGTCCTTACGAATATTATCTTAATGCGGACACGGCGGTTATTCAGAGGAGTATCACGTCGGACGTCAACAATATGTACGGTCTGATTCTGGCGCTCCTGCAGCTTGTCAGCGAGGGAATTGTCTTCGTCTGTCTTGCCGGAATTTGTCTGGTAGAAGATGTGTGGATGAGCCTTACGGTCACGGCGCTTCTGGTAGTCGCGCTCTTGGTGATCAAGTGTATTTTGAAACCGATCATGAGAAAAGCGGGAGAAGAAAATCAGGAGTTCTACAGCGGTCTATATAAATGGATAGACCAGTCCGTCATGGGTATCAAGGAAATTAAGATAGCACGCAAAGAAAATTATTTTATTAATGAATATTCCAAATGCGGCGCCGGGTATGTGGGTGCGGTACAGCGGTATAATCTGTATAATTCTACACCGAGGCTGTTGATAGAGAGTCTTGCCATTGCGGGTATGATTCTGTATCTGATGATACGGCTTCTAAATGGGACGGAGGCGGCGAATATCGTACCGCAGCTTGGTCTTCTGGCGGTTGCGGCAATGAGGCTGATACCATGTGCGAACAGAATCAATAATCACTTGACTTCTATCTCTTATTTTGAGCCGTTTTTTATGGGTGTAAGCGACAATCTGCAGGAAGAGATACGGGATGCAAATATTGATTATGATGAAGAAACCTATCGGAAGAAGGTTGACGTGGAAAAGCTTACTATCAAAAAGGAGATAGCCCTGCAGGACATTACTTACAAATATCCAAATACAGACGTTTTGATTTTTGACCATGCGGACATGACGATACCAATCGGAAATGCCGTGGGAATCGTGGGGACGTCCGGTGCGGGCAAGACCACGATCGTAGATATTCTGCTGGGTCTTTTACAACTTGAGAATGGAAGGATTCTGGCGGATGGTGTGGAAGTAAGGGAGCATTATGATTCATGGTTGAAAAATATCGGTTATATTCCGCAGACGATTTTTATGATAGACTCTACAATCCGTAAGAATGTGGCTTTTGGCTATCCGGATGAAGAAATAGATGACGACAAGGTCTGGGAAGCGCTTAGGGAAGCACAGCTTGATGAATTTGTGAGAGGGCTTCCGGAAGGTTTAGATACGGGAATCGGCGAGAGAGGCATCCGTCTGTCAGGCGGGCAGAGACAGCGTATCGGCATCGCCAGAGCGCTCTTTGAGGACCCGGAGGTACTGGTGTTGGATGAGGCCACTTCCGCGCTCGACAATGAGACAGAAGCGGCGATCATGGACTCCATCAACAGACTGCATGGGCGCAAGACATTGGTTATCATCGCACACAGATTACAGACGATCGAAAAGTGCGATATGGTGTACAGAGTGGTGAACGGAAAGATTGTCACAGAGAAGCAGGATTGATGTCGCTTGATGGCATATACTTTCTGTGACAGTGGTATATTGGAGGATTATTCGTGAAGAAATTGTGGGATTTTTGCTGGGGGATATATAAAGAGCATGAAGAAGGACTGAATTATTTGATTTTTGGCTTTCTGGCATTTGTCTTGAATTATGTGCTCTATTTTCTGTTTTCCTCGGTTATGCACATACACTATATGGCGGCGACAGCGCTTTCGTGGGTATTGACGGTGGTGTTTGCGTATTGGACAAACAGAACGTTTGTCTTTAAGAGCAGGAACAAGAGCGCACAGTCGTTTGGCAGGGAGTTTGTCGCTTTTATCAGCGCGAGGATTGGGACGGAATTTCTGGAACTGGGGCTTATGTTTGTCATGGTGACGCTTGCAGGCATCAATGAATATATTTCCAAGTTTGTCTGTCAGGTCATTGTGATTCTTGCCAATTATTTCTTGAGTAAGTTATGGATATTTAAAGAGAAGGAATGATACGGCAGTGGAGTAAAGTATCAGAATAGTGAAAGCGGATATATGATATGGATGGAACTATGGAGGAGCGGTATATGCAGTCGAAACGGCAGGCAAATTTTGAACTATTGCGCATTGTGGCAATGTTAATGATCATCGTTCTTCATTATCTGAATAAAAGTAATCTGCTTCTGCTGTTTACACAGGAGCAGACGGCGGTGAATTATGTCATGCATCTGATTGTGGCTTTCTGCATTGTCGCCGTGAATTGTTATGTACTTCTGAGCGGTTATTTTATGGTGGAGTCTGCATGGAAACCGGGACGGGTGGTGTCTCTGGCGGCGCAGATTCTTTTTTATTCTCTGCTGATACCGGTGGTTCTGATCGTGGCTGGAGTCGTTCCGGCGGACGATTTGTCGGTATATGACTGGCTGCATTATGTGCTGCCCATTGAGACGGAGCATTACTGGTTTGCCACAGCATATCTGATTATGTACGTGTTGGCTCCGATTCTGGCGGCAGGCGTCAAGATGGTGGGGAAGAGGACTTTACAGATTGTGATTGCTGTTCTGCTGCTCTATTTCTCCGTGTGGAAGTCGTTTATTCCGGTTAGCTTTGCCACGGACAGATATGGGTATGAGTATGGTTGGTTTGTATGTTTGTTTCTGATTGCAGCGTATCTTAGGCTGTACGGATGTCCCTTCTTGGAAAAGAAAAGAAATGCGGCGCTGCTCTACGCGGGTATGAGCCTTGGCATTTTTCTTCTGGCGGCGGCGTCCGGCATTATGTCGGAGGTGATTCATCCTTTATCCTATTATATGGACATGCCGACCACTTATAATCATATTCTGTGTCTGTTTGGCTCAATTGGATTATTTATGTTATTTAAGGACATGAAGCCGTGGGAAGGAAAGGCGGCGGAGGCGGTAAGACGGCTTGCACCGTACACCTTTGGCGTATATCTTTTGCATGAGCATGAGCTTGTCCGTTACCAGTGGATGAAATGGCTGCATGTCGATTCCGTGTGGGGCAGATGGATGTTTATTCCACACATGATCGGCAGTGTTCTGCTCGTGTATGCGGTGGGAACGGCAGTGGATTTTGCGCGTGCGTGGATATTCAAAGGCGTCGTTAAGAGAACAGGGCGGATGAAGATGCAAAACAAGGCGGATGACAGCGGCTTAAAACGATGATGTGACAAGTGGTACGGCTTAAGAGGGTGTGCGGACGGATGAATAGGATAGTGACGGTATATTGCAAATATCAAAAGATTATAGAGAAAGTTTTGTTCCCGATACTGCTGTGTCTATATCCGCTCACCAATATCCGGCAGGGTATTGATGTGTCGGACGCCACATACAGTCTGGCAAATTTCGAGTTTTTCGGGACGATGGACGGTACGTGGATGACAGCGACTTATCTGGCGAATGTCTTGGGCAGCCTAATGATGCGGCTTCCTTTCGGCAATACGTTGATGGGGATGTATTTCTATACATCGTTTATCCAGTCGGTGACGGCCGTGGGAGTTTATGCGGCTTTACGAAGGAAGATACCGGCGATATTTGTGTTTGCCGGCGAGTGGATTGCGATAGGGCTGTGCTGGTGTCCGTCAACGATTCTGTACAATTACTTAACGTATCTTTTTATGGCGGCGGGTGCGCTCTTTCTCTACTATGGGATTATAAAGGATAAAAAGGGGTATCATCTGGCGGCGGGAATCTGCCTTGGTATGAATGTGGCGGTGAGAATGCCGAATGTGGTGCAGGCGGCGTTTATTATAACGCTCTGGTATGCGGCGGCTCTTTACAAGCGGACACTGCGGCAGACGGCTCAGGACACGCTATGGTGTATTCTTGGATATCTTATCGGATTCGGGGTGCCGTTTCTCACAATTTGTATCAGATACGGTACGGGAGCCTATCCGGCAATGGTACAGACAATGTTTGCAATGACCGAGAAAGCGGCGGATTATAAACCGGCATCTATGATTACAAGTATGTTTGCGGATTATTTCACCGGACTTTACTGGATGATGTTCGCGGCGGTCTGTATGGCGGGCGGATGGCTGCTCTTTATGATACAACGGCGGTTTTTCAGTGATCAGCGCGCTTATGTGTGGGCATGTAGAATAGCCTACGCGGCGGTGCTTGCGGTGCTGCTTCGCTTTTATTGGGGAAAGGGTATGTTCCACTTCCGCTATTACGGTTATGATTATGGAAGTATTTATTATCCGGCAGTGCTTCTCTTGATTTCAGCGATGATTGCCGCATTATATTGTCTGTTTACAAAGAGTGTTAAAGCTGAACAGAAAGTTTTGGCGGTGCTTGTGCTAGTCCAGACATTTGTGACGCCGCTCGGAAGCAATAATAGGTTGTACCCGATTATCAATAATTTGTTTATTGTTGTACCTTTTCTACTGTGGATTGCCCGTGACCGCTTTGTGAATGCCGGAAACGACGGGATTGTCGAAAAGACGTTTACCACGGTATGGGCAATGCCGTTTGTGGGACTGGTGTTGTTTGTCTTTGTGCAAAGTGTGGGATTTCATACGAACTTTGCTTTTCAGGACGGGATATACGGTGAAGCGCGCGATGCGACAGTGTCTGTTCCGGCGAAAGCGGCAGGCGTCTATACGAATCAGGACAATGCGGCATGGCTTGAGGAACTGGCGCAGTATATGCAGGATGCGGATCTGACGGGGCGAGAAGTGATTTTATACGGAGATATTCCGGGACTCGGCTATTTGCTGGACATGCCTTCGGCGCTGTCTACGTTCTGGGCGGATTTGGACAGTTACCGTATGGCGGAGTATCAAAGGGATATGGAGAGTATCATATCGGATCCGGTGGTGATCACGGCTTCTCCGATTGCAGCTTATCTGGCAGAAGATGCAGATGGCATGAACTGGTTCGGCGTTGACAAGGAGAAACTGGATGCCGACGAGAAACTGCAGATTCTGGCAGCATATATGAAAGAGCACTCTTATAAAGAGGTGTTCGGCAACGGAAGATATGTGGTTTATGTGACAGATGACTAAAAATGTGTTACAATTTGCACGAAAGCAATGAGTAGTGCCACTCTGTAAGATGACAGACTGTCTGCTTGCAGACAAGTGTGTTAGATTGCAGAGTGATAGGGCGAAGCCCGTGAGCGAGATGAAGCGAAGCGGAATCGAGCGTGCACTGCGGAGGTGTGCTGCGTGCACTGCGTACAAATAAAAGAGGAGCCATAATGATGATTAACTTTAACGTACCGCCTTACACAGGCAAGGAAATAGAGTATATGAAAGAAGCCATTGAGAATCAGAAGATTTGTGGTGACGGTCCTTTTACGATGAAATGTAATGAGTGGATTGAAAGGCAGACGGGAACGACGAAGTGTCTGCTTACCACGTCCTGTACGCATGCCACGGAGATGGCGGCGCTTCTTGCAGAAGTCAAGGAAGGCGACGAAGTGATTCTTCCTTCATACACTTTTGTGTCAACGGCAGATGCTTTCGTGCTGCGCGGTGCGACTGTGGTTTTTGTGGATATCAGACCGGATACGATGAATATTGATGAAAATTTGATAGAGGAAGCCATCACGGAGCGGACGAAGGCGATTGTGCCGGTGCATTATGCGGGTGTAGGCTGCGAGATGGACAAAATTATGGAGATTGCCGGACGGTACAATCTGATGGTCATAGAGGATGCCGCACAGGGAATTATGGCGTCATATAAGGGGAAACCTCTCGGTACATTTGGTGATTTCGGCTGTTTCAGCTTCCATGAAACGAAGAATTTCAGTATGGGTGAAGGCGGCGCGCTGCTCATACGGGATGAGAAGCATATTGAGAATGCGGAAATTCTCAGAGAAAAGGGAACCGATAGAAGCAAGTACTATAGAGGCCAAGTCGATAAATATCGTTGGCAGAATTATGGTTCGTCCTATCTTCCGAGTGATATGAACGCCGCTTATCTGTATGCGCAGTTAGAACTGGCGGATGAGATTACGCAGGCGAGAATGGACAGGTGGAACCAGTATTATGAACTGCTTACGCCGCTTGCGGAGAAAGAAAAGATCGAACTGCCGTATATTCCGGAATATTGCAGTCACAATGCGCACATGTTCTATATTAAGACGAAAGACTTGGACGAGCGGAGCAGGCTGATTGATTTCCTGAAGCAAAGAGAAGTGTGGTCGGTATTTCATTATGTTCCGCTTCACACTGCGCCTGCCGGAATCAAATATGGCAGATTCTGTGGTGAAGATAAGTATACGACCAAAGAGAGCGAGAGGCTGGTGCGTCTGCCGATGTTTTATAAGCTGACGGCAGATGAAACAGAATATATTGCGGAGCAGGTAAAAGAGTTTTATCGTTAGGAGAGGTAAGCGGACAGACCGAGGGTATGTGGTTCATGGAAGAGAGCAAAGGGTTAAGAAAATATGGGAACTACATACTGGCGTTTGCCGTCATGGCAGTCAATGTTATCGTGATGGCGGTATGCTTTGACTTCTACTATGACTTAAACGACGATACGATGATGAAAGATATTATGTCGGGAGTCTACAGCGGTATGCCTGACGGTCACAATATGCAGACGCTCTATCCTTTGGGGGCGCTTATTGCGTTGTGTTACAGACTGTGCAGGGATATACCTTGGTACGGTCTGTTTTTATGTCTGTGCCAGTTCGGATGCTTCTGGCTGATTGGAGCAAGATTGTGCGCATTGGCTGACTACAGAGCGGACGGAAAGAAATCCGTATGCGGTAAGATGCTTTTTCTCCTGATATTATCGCTTTTCCAGTGGGCAATATGCTTGGAACATCTTATCAACATACAGTATACGATTACCTGCGCCATAATGTCTGCAACGGCGATTTTTCTATTCCAGACTTCACAGGACGGCATGAATGCACAACGATTTGTTGTAAATAATATTCCGTCCGTTATCCTTGTGATTGTATCTTATCAACTTCGGAGCGAGATGCTTCTTCTTACGATTCCATTCATCTGTCTGGCGGGATTGTACCGTATGGCGGAAGAAAAAAAGATGTTTGCCAAGGAAAGTCTGCGTAAGTACGGGGCGGTGATAGGGCTGATTCTGGCGGGAATGATGTTGTCTTCTGCGGTGGACTACGCTGCCTACAACACGGCGGATTGGAAAGATTTCCGGGCTTTTTTTGACGCCAGAACAATGGTCTACGATTTTTATCCGGAGCTGGTTACAAGGGAGGAGCACAGGGCGGCGCTAAATAAGCTCGGCGTGACAACGGCGCAGCAAACGCTGCTTAACAATTATAATTTCGGTCTGGATGATGCGATCGATACGCGAATGCTTACCGATATGGCGGATTATGCGTCCCGTATATTAGGAGAGGCTAAGGACTGGGCGGCAATTGCACGTGAGCAGATATCCTTCTATATTTACAGAACATTTCACGGGCAGGATGCACCCTATAATATCATCGTGCTGTGGGCATATGCGGCGGTGGCGGCGGCAGGGGTTGCCACTTGCAGGCGTGATAGGACGAAGCACGTACAGGAAACTGTTTGCGGGCAGGGAATGGAACGTGGCGTGATGCGGCGGTATGCATTTCTCTGGCAGCTTGTGCTGCTTGCGGCGGCGCGAAGCGCGGTCTGGCTGTTTATACTTATGAGAGGACGCGATCCCGTACGGATCACGCATCCGCTTTATTTGGTAGAATTTGTGCTTTTACTTGGCCTTTTTGTGAGAATGATTTGCGCGCGTAAAGCGGGCGCGGGGAAGAACGGAATCCTGCGAGCAGGAGCGATATTCCTTATACTGCTCCTGACGGGAATCATGACGGGCGGTTTAACGGGTAGTGTGTCCAAGGGGATGGAAGACCAGATTTATCGCGAAAAGGTGAATGCGGATTGGTGCGCGATAGATGTTTATTGCAGGGAACATCCGCAGAATTTCTATTTTGAAGATGTGTATTCTACGGTAGCTTTCTCACAGAAGATATTCGGGAATGCAGATAGCAGTTATGCCAATTATGACATACTGGGCGGCTGGATATGCAAAAGTCCCCTTTACCGTGAGAAACTGCGGCGGTCGGATATTGTTTCCGCAGGGGAGGCGCTAATTGGCAAGGATGGTGTGTACATGATCATATCCGATACGGAAGTTTCCGATATCGGAACCGGATGGATTGCAGAATATTACGGTTCGCAGGGTGTGAGTGTTACGGTTGAGGAGATTGACAGAATCGGGGAGCACTATTTTGTATATCAAGTCCGTGAAGAATGAGAGACAACATATATCAGGGCAGTACAGAAATGAGGGTACAGATGGATCATTCGGTACATTTGCGTCAGATGACGGCGGAGGATACGGATCGAATCGTTGCATGGCGCAACAAAGAGTTTGTGAGAAAAAATTTTATCTATCAGGAGTTTTTTACGTCAGAAGGACATCTTGCATGGATTAAGAATCAAGTGGAACCCGGGCATGTGGTGCAGTTTATCATTTGTCTGCAGGACAATCGTGAGATAGGAAGCGTTTATCTCCGGGATATTGACAGAGAGTCGGGGACTGCGGAATACGGGATTTTTATCGGGGAAGAGGATGCATTGGGATGCGGCTATGGCACGGAGGCGGCGAGACAGATACTTTCCTATGCGTTTCATACGCTTGCTCTTAAAAGAGTGTTTCTGCGTTTCCTATCGGATAATATCGGTGCGCGCCGAAGTTATATGCATGCCGGTTTTCGTATGACGGACAAAAGGGAGACGGTGGAGACTTTGCAGGGAGCAAGGGAGGTCTGCTTTATGGAAATTGACCGTGAACTGTGGGAGGCTGAAGAAAGAGATACGTGCCGTGCAGACCAGAACCAGTGACGGCAGAAGCAGCATTCGGAGGAAAATATGAGTAAATTGATTAGTTTTGTAATACCCTGTTACCGTTCGGCACAGACTATAGGCGGAGTAATAGATGAGATTGACAGGACGATGAAGCAGTTGTCGGCATATTCCTATGAGATTGTGCTGGTCAACGATCACTCGCCGGATAATACTTACGAGGTAATCCGTGCGCTTTGCACAGAACGTAAGGATATATGCGGGATTAATCTCGCCAAAAATTTCGGACAGCACGCCGCGCTTATGGCGGGGTTTCATTATACGCACGGAGAGGTTATCATTTGCTTGGATGATGACGGACAGACGCCGGCGGACGAGGTTGGAAAACTGCTTTCCAAGATAGAAGAAGGGTATGATGCAGTCTATGCTAAGTATTCGCATAAACAGCATTCAGGATTCCGTAATTTCGGAAGTAAGATTAATGAGCTGATGACGAGAGTGATGTTGGGAAAACCCAAAGAACTTTACTTATCAAGTTATTTTGCGGTCAGACGTTTTGTTGTTGACGAGATGATGCGTTATACCAATCCGTATCCTTATGTGATCGGGCTTGTGCTTCGCACGACCAAGAATATCGCGAATGTGGAAGTGGCACACAGGGAGAGAGAAATCGGTACGTCCGGTTATACGATCGGTAAGCTGCTCGGCTTATGGTTTAACGGATTTACCGCATTCAGCATTAAACCGTTGAGGATTGCAACGGCAATGGGGTGTATGACAGCGGTTGCCGGATTCCTATACGGCATCTATACAATTATTAAAAAATTTGTGAATCCGATTGTACCGATTGGATTCAGTGCCATGATGGCGGCGCTCGTTTTTATAGGCGGTATGATTATGCTGATGCTCGGTCTGATCGGCGAGTATATCGGCAGAATATATATATCACTCAACAACTCTCCGCAATATGTTATCAAAGAGTGTATTAACGGAGAAATTATGGAATCATATGCGGACGGAAAGAACGGACAACAATGAATGATAATGAATTTAAAATCAAATTAAAATTAAATGTAATGGCGTTTGTTATTGCTACGGCGGGGACGTTATGTTTTCCGCAAATATTGAATCTGCAGGAAAATACGCTGGGATATACGAACAGTATTTTTTCCATATTCATATGGGTGTTGTGTACTTATGCGGTCAACTGGTCGCTGCATACGATAGATCTTGAAGATAAGAGGGGATGGGCGATTGCGGGGATTCTGTCTTTTCTGTTTACGACAGCAATGTTGTTCGGGGTGCGGCTGGAAGCGGCAGGTAATGTGAACTTTAAAGATCCCAGCTTATGGATTTCGCTGCCGGTTTTAACTTGTCTGTTTACGATACTTGTGCGGAAGTTCTGGAATTTTCTGGGCGGCGTGAAGGACAGGAAAAACAGTTACGCGCAGCATTTGCAAATGCCTCAGACGCCGGAGAGAGCGGCGAAGCACGCGGACATATTGACTTTTTTCTTCCTGCTCATATGCTGGCTTCCGGTTTTTCTTGCGGTATATCCCGGTTTCTTCGTCTATGACGCACAGGATGAATGGCTGCAGGTCGCATCGCGGACTTTTACGACACATCATCCGATCGTACATGTGCTGATGCTTGGGGGCATCGTCTGCGCAGTGCATAAGATTACAGATTCTTATAATCTGGGTATCGCATGTTATACGGTACTGCAGATGATGATTGTGTCGGGCGGATTTACTTATCTGCTTTCCTTTATGCGAAAAAGGAAAGTCTCTAAAGCTGTGCGCATTATCTCACTGCTCTATTTTGCTTTGTTTCCCGTTATCGTGATGTTCACACTATGTTCAGCTAAGGATGCGATTTTTACGGTGGCGCTTTTGCTGCTCCTTTTGTCGCTTCTTGACATGGGAAGCGACAGGGAGACATTTTTCGCATCTTGGACGAAGATGGCTTTCTTTGTCTTAAGCGCGACGGCAATGATGCTGTTTCGCAAGAACGGCGTTTATGCATTTGCGGTGATGGCGCTGATTCTTCTCTTTTATCACAAACATTACCTGAAAAGAATCGGGCTTTTGCTCACGGCAGCTTTTTGCTCCTATTTCCTGATTACTGCCGGTTTGACGACGGTTCTGCACGCTGAGGGCGGTGGAAAACAGGAGATGCTCACCGTACCTATTCAGCAGCTTGCGCGCACGTATAAGTTTAATCGTGAAGTGTTTGAACCGGAGGACATTGCTGCGCTTCATGAAATACTCCCCGAGGAGGCGCTTGTCTTATATAATCCGAAACTGTCGGACCCGGTTAAGATCCGTTTCAGGAATAACACGTTCGCAGAGAACAAATCGAAATATATCCGTCTGTGGGCGCGTATCGGTTTGAAAAAGCCGCTGTCATATATCAATGCATGGCTTGTCAACTCGTATGGGTTCTGGTATCCGGACACGGTGATTGACGTCTACTCCGGCAATACGGTTTTTACGTTTACTTACGGCGACAGCTCCTATTTCGGTTATGAGGTGGAAGAGCCGGGATTCAGGGATAGTAAGATTCCTTGGCTGGATGAAGTATACAGAAAACTTGCGCTTGAGATTTCACAGGAAAAAATTCCGATTTATTCCATGCTTTACTCTCCCGGGGGGATTTTCTGGTGCATTGCATTTGTTTTTGCCTATGTGCTGTACCGGAAAAAGTATCATTTGGTGATTCCGTACCTGATGGTGCTGCTTGTCTGGCTGACGGTCATTCTTGGACCGACCTATCTGCCCCGGTATGTATTAATCTTCTGGTTTGGGCTGCCGCTTTTTGCAGCCATGCTCTTAGAGGAAGTTTAGTTGTAAAATAGATATATTCGTGATATACTAAGCAATGATATTTTGCGCTACTGTGCCCTGCGCCCGATGCGCAGGTGTCAAATAACAGGAATCAGGAACGGATCATGAATAAAGTAATCAATAGAAGACAGGCAATCTGCAGCACTGTCTGGATCATCGTACTATGTGCGGTATTTGCGTTATGGCCGCTTCGTCTGGTGAAAGAAACGATTGTTTCCGACAGTAATAAGAAGATTGTCGCAGAGTCTGAGGCAATCACGTCGGACTATGTTGTACAGCAGATGTTTATTGCCCAGTATGATAAACTAAAGAATATTGATATTTATTTTGCTGACGGCACGATAGGGACGACCTTTAATTTTGTGCTGTATGATGCTTCTATGCATATGATCATGCAGCAGATTATCAATACCGAGGATATGAAATCGATGCCCGGATATTGTACGGTGCAGGTCAATATAGACGCGCAGGTCGGTAAGGAATATTATTATCTGCTGCAGGGAATTGATTCTCCGTTCTATGTGGCGTATGAGAACACTGAAGAATCGGGCAATATATATAACGGTACGCTTTATTACGGAAATGTGGAAGATACGGAGCGCTGTATGGTCGCTTCCTATGAATATGAAGTACCGCTTAGAAAGGGCAAAACACTCGTTTGTGATGCCCTCTTTGTGCTGTCCGGCGTTCTGGTCACTTATCTTACGGGATTGTACTATAAGAAACGACCGGAGAAGAACGTACTTGTTACGGTGGAGCAGACAGTGAAGGCGGTTTGCAACCCGCTTATTATCATCGCGGGAATGACAGCCTTGATAGCTGTGTGGCCGTGCAAGATGTTTACGGGTAATGCGGTGTCCATTCTGTTCTATGAGGCGAGCATACTGCTTGCGGCAGCGATCGCACTTTATGCCGTTAACCATAATAGGACGGGGATTGCTACCGATAGAACGCTTCCCGATCTCCTGAAGACGAATTGGCAGAATTATCTGCAGTCGGCGCTTTTGGCAGGGGCAATCTGGGCATGTTGCAACTATATGAATGGCTTATATGAGATTCATCATACCGTGGCGTACAGGCAGATGCTGATTTTCTTTGCACTGTCGGTGATCGTCACATACAAGTTCAAGGATATTTTCAATGTGATCAATATGGTCTATCTCGTGATTGCGGCGGTGGTTGGTTACCAGTACTATGCAAGGACGTCCGCGGCGTTGGAAAACCCGGAAGAACTGGATTTCCTTGTTGTGAAGCTTACGGCATGGACAGGCATTCTGGCTGGTTTGGTTATCATCGGTACGGTGCGTTTCCTTGTCAGGAGACAAGTTAAGAATATTTCTGTCTGGTACAGTATTCTTGTGGGAGTATTTTTTGCCATGATGATCTGGCGCCGTAATACGAGAGGATGGCCGATCTACCTTGTATGCTCTTTTGTGCTTTTCTATTTGAATATGGCGGCATGGGAGAAGAAAGCCGTGCTGCTTAAGAACATATGTAATGGTATTCTGATCCATTTCAGTGTGATGGTGATTTATTGTCTGCTCCACAGGCCTTACATGTTTTTCATTTATTACAGGTATCCGTTTATCTTCCATACAGTGACGATGTCGGCGGTTTATCTGTCGCTCGTGGTATGCGCGGCGTTGGTGAAATTCTTGGATGCGTACAAAAGATGCCGGAAGCTTGCGGCTGTATATAAAGAATTGTTCGTGTTCGGCGTAGCGGCGGTCTATCTCTTACTGACTCTGTCAAGAACGGGATATCTGGCAATTATTGCGATGGCGCTTGTGGTGATTCCGGTGATGTGCTTTTCCATGAAAGCGAGATGGCAAAGTATGCTCCGCGGTATCGGCTTGATGCTCCTTGCGGCAATTCTATGTTTCCCTGTGACTTTCACTGCACAGAGAATGGTGCCTGCCATCGTGGCAAGACCGGAGGCGCATGAGATTGAAGAGTTTCCGACGGAGATCGTTCACGGCAGAGACATGGATTCAAGGTTCTATATTACGATACAGCGTTTTATACAGGTATTCCAGATGAAAGTACTGGGGATTCCGGAGGAGAACAGTCTAAGAGCAATTTATATGGTGGTTGACGCCGGAGATACGCTTGAGAATGTGACGCATGGAAGCAAAGCGATTATGCCGGAATACGCGATTGACGCGAATGCGATTCTGCTTGCGTCGGCGGAAGATACGGCGGCGGGTGCGGGAACGGAAGGCGCTGACCTGATCGGCGAGACGGGTGAGCAGGAGGAATACTCATACACCAACGGAAGACTGGAAATTTTCAGATTATATTATAATAATCTCAACAAGATGGGACATGACGACATGGGGATTATGGAACCGAACGGTCACTATAACGTCCATGCGCACAATATATATCTTCAGGTTGCCTTCGACCACGGAATCTATGTGGGGATTGTGTTTATTCTGTTAGGCGCCGGCACATTGGTGCAGGCGGCGGTCTATTATCATAAACGTAAAGAAGACAGAGAATGTGCGGCGCTGCCGCTTGCCGTTTTGATTTTGTTTGCGGTTGCAGGTCTGACAGAGTGGATTTTCCATCCGTGCAGCCCGATTGCATACTGCTTGCTGCTGACACTGACACCGCTTCTTGTTGACAAACGGGATAAAGTGTAGGGGACAAAGGACGGCGTAGGAAAAGGATATGGAGAAGAAGAGAAGACCATTTAATGTAAAGCTATTTTATAGAAGGACATGTCTGATCATATATGATATTATCAGCGTGATTCTGGCAAGTTACCTAGCTATTATCATTCGTTATGAGTTCAGAGTGGATGAGATTCCGCGACACTTTATGAACCCTATTGAACAAGTGATGCCGCTCAATATTATTGTGACACTGGCAATTTTTTACTTTTTTCGCCTCTACAACAGCCTGTGGGCGTTTGCAGGAGAGACGGAACTGCAGAATATCGTAGTGTCCTGCGTTTTATCAACGATTGTAAACAGTATCTGTTTACAGTTTTTTAAGACGACATCGCAGGCGGTGCCGAAAAGCTATTACTTTTTCTACTTGTTTCTGCTCATTACGTGTATTTTCAGCAGTCGTTTCTCATACCGCTTCTTCAGAAGCCTGAAACACAAACAGCAGAACAAGAAGAATCATATCTCCGTTATGGTAATCGGTGCGGGAGAGGCAGCGAATGTTATTATTAAAGAGATTGTGAACAGCAACTTCTCCACGATGGTCATCAAGTGTATTATTGATGATGACAAGGGAAAGTGGGGAAGATATATTCAAGGTATTAAAGTCGTCGGCGGGCGGGATAAGATTGTGGAGTGCGCGGACGTCTATGATGTGGATGAGATTATTGTGGCAATGCCTTCAGCAAGCAGGGCAGAAATCAGAAAAATCCTTGAAATCTGTAAGGATACCAACTGCAAACTGCGGTCCCTTCCGGGAATGTATCAGCTTGTAAACGGCGAGGTCAATGTTTCCAAGCTGCGCGATGTGGAGGTGGAAGACTTACTTGGAAGAGATCCGATCAGCGTTGATTTGAATTCTATTCTCGGCTACGTGCAGGGCAAAGTAGTATTGGTCACCGGTGGGGGAGGATCCATCGGCAGTGAGTTGTGCAGACAGATTGCAACCCACAAACCGAAGCAGCTTGTGATTGTGGATATCTATGAGAATTCCGTCTATGACATTCAGCAGGAACTGAAAGGGAAATATCCCGAGCTGGATCTGGTGGTTTTAATCGCTTCGGTGAGAAATACGAACCGCATGAACTATATTTTCTCGACATATCATCCGGATATTGTGTATCACGCGGCAGCGCATAAGCATGTACCGCTGATGGAAGACAGTCCGACGGAAGCGATCAAGAATAATGTATTCGGTACATTTAAGACGGCGCAGGCGGCGGCCATGAGCGGGGTACGGCGTTTTGTCATGATTTCCACGGATAAGGCGGTCAATCCGACCAATATCATGGGGGCCAGCAAGCGCATCTGCGAGATGATCATCCAGACTTTTGACAAACATTATGAAACGGAATTCGTGGCGGTTCGCTTCGGCAATGTACTCGGAAGCAACGGCAGCGTCATTCCTCTGTTTCGTAAGCAGATAGCGGCGGGTGGACCGGTGACGGTGACCCATCCGGATATCATACGTTATTTTATGACGATACCAGAGGCGGTTTCACTCGTGCTTCAGGCAGGCGCGTATGCGAGAGGCGGGGAAATCTTCGTGCTGGATATGGGAGAACCGGTCAAGATACTGGACTTGGCGCAGAATCTGATCAAGCTGTCCGGTTACCGCGTTGGCGAAGACATCAAGATTGAATTTACGGGGCTTCGCCCGGGTGAGAAGCTGTATGAAGAGCTTCTGATGGACGAAGAAGGTATGAAAGATACGGCAAATAAAATGATTCATATCGGAAAACCGATTGAATTGGATGAGCATGAGTTTTTCACCCAGTTAAAGGAACTGAAAGACGAATGTACGATTGAGAGTTCGGATATCAGGCCGCTTATCAAGAAGATCGTTCCGACTTATCATCATACAGGGATATAGTGAGAGATACCATTACAAGGAAAAGAGGGGTATTATGGAAAAAAAGAGAATCTATTTATCATGCCCTACCATGCATGGGGATGAACAAAAGTATGTGCAGGAAGCTTTTGACACAAACTGGGTCGCTCCGCTTGGACCGAATGTCACTGCTTTTGAAAAAGAGATGGCAGAATATACAGGGTGCGGATCTGCTGCTGCACTCAGCTCAGG
This sequence comes from Lachnospiraceae bacterium, assembly GCA_009774585.1. Lineage (GTDB taxonomy): Bacteria > Bacillota > Clostridia > Lachnospirales > Lachnospiraceae > UBA3282. The sequence continues at coordinate 4,081 of VSOA01000006.1, read as the reverse complement.
TACGGCGGCAATTCATCTTGCATTGAGATTGCTGGGAATCGGAGAAGGCGACGTGGTGTTTGTCTCCGATTTGACCTTTTCGGCAAGTTGCAATCCCATCAGATACGAGAATGCTACGCCGGTATTTATTGATGCGGAGCCGGATACATGGAATATGTCTCCGGATGCATTAAAGAAAGCTTTCGAGAAATATCCGGATCCGAAGGCGGTCATTTGTGTGCACCTCTACGGGACGCCTGCCAAGCTGGATGAGATTATGGCAATCTGTGAAGAGCATCATGTACCGATGGTTGAAGATGCGGCGGAGTCCTTAAGCAGTACCTATAAGGGACGTCACACAGGCACTTTCGGTAAATACGGAATTTATTCTTTTAACGGTAATAAAATTATCACGACTTCCGGTGGCGGGATGTTTGTCTCTGCCATAGAAGAGGCGGCGAAGAAAGTTACGTTCCTTGCAACGCAGGCGAGGGATCCTGCCAGACACTATCAGCATTCGCAGATTGGTTACAATTATCGAATGAGTAACGTTACGGCAGGTATCGGCAGAGGTCAGCTTCTTCACTTGGAGGAGCATAAGACAAAGAAGAAGGAAATATATGAGCAGTATCGTGAAGCATTTGCGGATATTCCGGAGATTGCTATGAATCCGCTGAATCCTGATGGAGACGCGAACTGCTGGCTTTCTTGTATGACCATAGCAGAAGGATGTAGAATAACACCTGATATGGTGATGGACGCGCTGGCGGAAGAAAATATCGAGACCAGACCAATCTGGAAACCTATGCACTTACAGCCGGTTTTTGCGGAATATGATTTTATACCGCATAACGGGGACGGAAGCAGTGTGGGCGAAGATATCTTTAACAGAGGGCTGTGTCTGCCGAGCGACATCAAGAATACGCCGGAGGATATGGAGCTGATCATCGGTATCGTGAGAGGACTGTTTCGGCAATAATCTGAAGCGTGGGCAAGGGTAGAAGAAGGAATTTCACCATGGTAGTGTTAAGTGATGTGCAAAGGAAAGAATCGCGTATGTATAGAAATTGTATGAAAAGATGTCTGGATTTCCTGCTTTCGCTTTGCGGTCTCATCCTGTTAAGTCCGGTTTTGCTCATACTTGCAGTTCTGGTACGCGTAAAACTCGGTTCCCCGGTTCTTTTTAAACAGGAAAGACCCGGAAAAAATGAGAAGATTTTTACGCTCTGTAAGTTTCGTACGATGACCGACGAGAAGGACGAGAAGGGGAATCTTCTGCCGGATGCGGTGAGACTGACGAAATTCGGTAAATTCTTAAGGGGAACAAGCTTGGATGAACTTCCGGAGCTTTTAAACATACTTAAGGGCGATATGAGCATCGTCGGTCCGAGACCGCTTCTCGTATCGTATCTGCCTTATTACAGTGAGCGCGAACGGCTGCGCCACAGTGTACGTCCGGGGTTAACGGGTCTTGCGCAGGTCAGCGGCCGCAACTATATCGATTGGGACAGACGGCTTGCGAAAGATGTGGAATATGTAGAAAACCTGTCTTTTCGGATGGACATGAAGGTTCTGTGGATGACCGTGCAGACGGTGCTCGGACATACGGAGGAAGTGGCGCAGGACACGAACGCAGTGGAAGGAAACTTTGCGGAAATCCGCAGGAAGAGAATAGAAGAAGAGAAACTTAAGAAAGGCTGAAAGCCGGCGGAGCAAAGAGAGAATAGAGAGACAAAAAGCAGGGAGAAAGGCGTGGTAGCAGATTGAATATATTAATTTTAAGCGCCGGCACCCGGGACAAGGTGGTGCAGTATTTTAAGAGAGAGATGGCGGACTTTGGCAGGATTATTGCGACTGATTGCAGTAACCTTGCGCCGGCAGTCTATGATGCGGACGCTTTCTATCTGGTGCCGAGAATTACGGCGCCTGGGTATATGGACAAGATTCTGGAGATTTGCAGGAAAGAAAAAATAACAGGTGTTTTTTCTTTGATTGATCCGGAACTTAGTATGCTGGCGAAAGAACGGGACAGATTTCTGGAAATAGGAACAACGCCTATTATTTCCGATTATGATTTGGTGGAAACATGTTTTGATAAGTATAGAATGTATGAACTGCTTAATAAGATGCAGATACCTGCCGCTAAATGCTACCTTGACAAGGATGCGTTCTATCAGGCGGTTGATGAGGGAGAAATCTCTTATCCGGTTTTTGTGAAGCCGGTGAAGGGAAGCGCAAGTCTCTATATCAATAAGGTCAACAGCCGCGAAGAGATTGAGGTTCTGTTTGGTCTGCATGACGATTTGATGATTCAGGAATATATGGACGGGCAGGAGTATGGGGCGGATGTATATATTGATATGATTTCCGGGAAATGTACGTCTGTTTTTGTAAAGAAGAAGATTAAGATGCGCGCGGGGGAGACTGATAAGTCGGTTTCATATAAAGACGCGCGTCTGTTCGAGATGATACGGGAATTCGTGGAGAGGTGCGGTTTCCGCGGTATGATAGACATTGACATTTTTGAAATTGACGGAACGTACTACATCTCCGAGGTCAATCCCCGGTTTGGCGGCGGCTATCCCCATGCCTATGCGTGTGGTGTGAACATGCCGGCGGCGGTTATCCGCAATCTTGCAGGAGAAGAGAATCCGGTCAGGATAGGGGACTATGAGGAGAATATCGTGATGATGAAATACAATGAGATTGCGATTCGCGACATGGAAGGGGAAGAGATTATCCCATGAGCAAAGTATTGATTTTGACAAATTCTTCCGGCGGACTGTATGATTTCCGCAATGAATTTGTACAGGCCTTATTGTGCGGGAATCAGGTATATATCAGTATGCCGGACGATGTGAAGGAGAAAGAACTTGTGCAGGAAGGCTGTCAGATTATCAAGACGGACATCAACCGCAGGGGCATTAACCCGTTGGAGGATTTGAAGCTGTACCGGACATACAGCCGTATGATGAAAGAGCTGAAGCCGGATCTGGTGGTGACTTACACGATCAAACCGAATATTTATGGAGGTTATGCGGCGGCGAGGAGAAAGATTCCGTACATTGCTACGATTACCGGGCTGGGTGGCGCTTTTGACAGAAGCGGAATATTGCTGCAATTGATAGTCTCGATGTATAAGGCCGGACTTAAGAAGGCCGCATGTGTCTTTTTCCAGAATGAGGAGAACAGAGGTATTTTTCAAAGACTCGGCATTACGGCGAAGAAGACGCGTATGGTTATGGGTTCCGGCGTGAATCTGGAGAGGCATCGCTATGAGGAATATCCTGCGGTAGAGGAAACGCGTTTTCTTTTTGTGGGAAGAGTAATGAAAGAACGCGGTATCTTGGAATATATAGAAGCGGCGAAAGCATTACATAGCCAACGGGTCTTTTTCGATATTATGGGCTACTGTGATGAAGATTATCAGGATATGCTGGATTATTTAGAACAGGAAGGAATCGTACACCAGATTGGATTCCATACGGAAGTACATCCCTACCTGACGGCGGCAAGCGCCATCGTGGTGGCGTCTTTTCATGAGGGAATGTCCAATGCGCTGATTGAAGGCGCAGCTACGGGAAGACCGGTTATCGCTTCCAATATCAGCGGATGCCTTGAGGCTTTCGAAGAGGGAACAACAGGATTCGGATTTACGCCCGGACACGCGGACGAACTGATTCATGCAATGAAGAAATTTCTTGCGCTGTCCTATGAGGAACGCGCTAAGATGGGGCGTCTTGCGAGAGAGAAGATGGAACGGGAATTTGACAGGAAGCTGGTCACGGGTGAATATATGGATGAAGTCAGTCTGATTTTGAGTAAATGAAGTGTATTACGATCAGCTCCGGGGACCGGATGCGATATGACAGAGAAAAGGCGGATTCACAAGGAGGTATAAAATGGATTTATATGAGAAGATTGTAAGTGGAGAAGAAAAACTGTCACTGGTGGGCTTGGGTTATGTGGGTATGCCGATTGCAGTTGCTTTCGCCAGAAAAATTAAGGTGGTAGGTTTTGATCTCAATGAGAAGAAGATTGAACTGTATGAGCGCGGTCGCGACCAGCCAAATGAAGTGGGTGATGACGAGATCAAGAACAC
>VSOA01000060.1 GCA_009774585.1 Lachnospiraceae bacterium | reverse complement strand
GTATTATACTCATTTCAAATAAAAAAACCAATAGGAATTTTGAAAAGCGCCGGAGCGAACTTTTTTTGGATATAATTTATATAATATTGTTGCCGACAGGAAGCTGTTGAAATATTACATGTCAAAAATAAACAAATATATTGATATACAAAATAAAATATTGTATATTATTAACACAAGAAAAGGAATAACATAGGAATAATTTCGTAAATAATATTCACTTTCCGAACGTACTGTGATATAATTAACAAACAAAACAAGATAGGCATTAAATTTTAATATATATATTAAAAAATTTTAAGAAGCAAGAGGTGATATGATGGTAAAGAAGGAAATGATTGCCATGCTGTTAGCTGGCGGTCAGGGAAGCAGATTAGGAGTGTTTACGTCAAAAGTTGCAAAACCTGCGGTATCTTTTGGCAGTAAATATAGAATCATCGACTTTCCACTTAGTAACTGCATCAATTCAGGTGTTGATACCGTTGGTGTATTGACCCAGTACCAGCCGCTGCGGCTCAATACGCATATCGGAATCGGTATCCCGTGGGATCTTGACAGGAATATTGGCGGTGTAACGGTATTGCCTCCGTATGAGAAGAGCGCGAACAGCGAATGGTATACGGGGACTGCCAATGCAATCTATCAGAATATGGATTATATGGAAAGCTTTAATCCGGAATACGTTTTGATTTTGTCGGGCGACCATATTTATAAGATGGATTATGAAGTGATGCTGGATTTCCATAAACAGAACGGAGCGGAAGTAACGATTGCCGTTATGCCTGTGCCGATGGAAGAGGCGAAACGTTTCGGCATCATGATTACGGACAAGGACCGCAAAATTGTCGATTTCGAGGAGAAGCCGGCGAATCCCAGAAGTAATCTTGCTTCTATGGGCATTTACATATTTAATTGGAAAACACTGAAGGAGGCTCTGCTTACAAATGCTGAACAGCCGGGACTGGATTTCGGTAAGCATGTAATTCCGTACTGCCATGCAAAAGGCGCACCTCTTTATGCTTATGAATTTAACGGATATTGGAAAGATGTTGGGACACTGAATTCATATTGGGAAGCGAATATGGAGTTGATCGACATTGTTCCCGAATTTAACCTGTATGAAGAATATTGGAAGATTTATACACGAAGTGAGATTCTGCCGCCGCAGTATTTGGCGGATAACAGCGTTGTGGAGAGAAGTATTATCGGCGAAGGTTCCGAGATTTACGGTAAAGTATATAACTCTGTAATCGGATGCGGCGTTACGATAGGTCCCGATACGGTAGTACGTGATTCTATTATTATGAATGAGACACATATCGGCAACAATTGCGAACTGTATAAAGCAATTATTGCAGAGAACGTTGTGATAGAGGATGATGTGAAGCTGGGCGTAGGAGAGGAAGCCGAGAACGAGACTGATCCGCATATCTATAATCACGGTATTGTGGCGGTAGGAGAGAAGAGTGTGATACCGCAGGGCATTTCCGTAGGAAAGAATTCGGTTATCTTTGGTGTGACAAGTGCGGAAGACTATGGAGACGGAGCGCTTCCGAGCGGTAAAACTTTAATTAAGGCAGGTGGTAAATAGTGAGAGCGATTGGAATTGTCTTGGCAGGTGGTAATAATCATAGAATAAAGGAACTGACACAGAAACGTGCAGTATGTGCGATGCCTATTGCAGGCAGTTACCGTAGTATCGACTTTGCACTGAGTAATATGTCCAATTCCCACATCAACAAGGTGGCTGTATTTACACAGTATAACGCAGGAAGTCTGAACGAGCATCTGAGTTCATCCAAATGGTGGGATTTTGGCCGTAAGCAGGGAGGGTTGTTCGTATTTACGCCGGCGGTAACGGCGGAGAGCAGCGCATGGTATCGCGGAACTGCAGACGCTATCGCACAGAATCTGTCATGGTTAAGAAACTGCCATGAACCGTATGTGGTAATATCATCCGGTGACTGTGTGTATAAGATGGATTATAATAAAATCTTGGAGTACCATATTGACAAGAAAGCTGATATTACAGTCGTATGCAAAGATATGGCGCCGGATGTCAATGTAGACCGTTTCGGTACTGTCAAGATGAACGAGGACTGCCGTATTGAGGAATTTGAAGAAAAGCCGGTAGTGGCTAAGTCCAATACGATTTCATGCGGTATCTATGTTGTCAGAAGACGTCAGCTGATTGAGATGATTGAGAAGTGTGCGGAAGAAGATCGGTATGATTTTGTTAAGGATATCTTAATCCGCTATAAGAATATGAAGAGAATTTACGGCTATAAGATTAAGGATTACTGGAGCAACATAGCGACAGTGGACGATTACTATAAGACGAACATGGATTTTCTTCATCCGGAGATTAGAAATTATTTTTTCAGACAGTATCCGGATATTTATTCAAAAGTGGATGACCTTCCACCGGCAAAATACAATATGGGGGCAAGCATTAAGAATAGCTTGATTTCCAGCGGATGTATTGTAAACGGTAAAGTTGAGGATTCAGTAATCTTTAAGAAAACATATATCGGTAACAACTGCTATATTAAAAATTCCATCATTCTTAACGATGTGTATATCGGGGATAATACACATATTGAGAACTGTATCGTAGAAAGCAGGGGAACGATACGGGCTAATTCCTATCATAAAGGAGAAAATGGAATAGAAATTGTTGTAGAACATAATGACAGATATGTAATTTGATGATATGATGGAAAGGCGGTTGCTATTATCGGTAAAAATTGTTATTGTGTAAGAGGCATGGACGCTATTAATTAAATGTTTATTACAAGCTACGTGGCTTGATGAGTATGACTTGTGTGGAAAAGCTTGTGAAAACCGACAGGTTCCTGTTCGGTATCATATGATAAGGAGGCTGATTTTCATGAGAATTACTGATGTCCGCGTGCGCAAAATGACTCAAGACAGCAAAATGAAAGCAATCGTCTCGATTACTATAGACGATGAATTCGTAGTTCATGACATTAAAGTAATTGAAGGTGAGAAAGGGCTTTTCATTGCAATGCCAAGCAAAAAAGCTAATGATGGTGAATATCGGGATATTGCACATCCGATTAATTCGGATACCCGTGACAGAATACAGACCATTATTTTGGAAAGCTATGAAAGAGCGCTTTTAGAACCAGATAATGAGTAGCAAATGCATAGTGTGGAAAGAGAGGGACGCGGAGAGCGTCCTTTTCTTATGAAAAAAAATTTTTTGTCAGAAAAGTGCTGCTGCCTGCGAATTATAGGTAACAGAGAAAAAGGTGGTGGTTAAAATGTTTTCCAGAAACATTTCTTGTATGAATGCAAAAATATTGATACAATGTAACGAGCAAGTTTGTGGCAGACGGACAAGTAAGAGGAACCGGCAGTATATTTTGCGTGGCAGTTTACGCGAAACATAACAAATATAATAGAAGATAAATGAGAGTATAGAATTGAGGTAATTATGTATATTATCGTAGGTTTAGGAAATCCAGACAGACAGTATCAGAATACGAGACATAACATAGGGTTTGATGTGGTCGATGTCATTGCGTCAAAGAATCATATTACGATAAGTGAGCGAAAACACAAGGCGCTCATCGGCAAAGGTATTGTGGGCGGAGAAAAAGCTGTCCTAGTGAAACCGCAGACCTATATGAATTTAAGTGGTGAAAGCGTCAGAGAGGTCATAGACTTTTATAAAATAGACGAAAAGAGCGAACTGGTGGTGATTTCCGATGATGTCAGTCTGGACGTAGGACAGATTCGTATACGCAAGAAGGGAAGTGCAGGCGGGCACAACGGTCTTAAGAATATTATTCTGCACCTTGGGCATGACGAGTTTCAACGTGTCAAGATGGGCGTTGGAGAGAAGCCGGGGGGATATGATCTGGCGGATTATGTGCTGGGACATTTCACCAAGGAAGAACGTGAAATAATGGATGAGAGCGCCAGACGGGCGGCAGACGCCATAGAGGTCATGATTAAGGATGGTGCGGACGTCGCAATGAACTTGTATAATAAGAAAAGCGGAGGTTCGATGTGAGAGCTTTACTTGCTCCCTTGGAAGAGTTGGGGGAATATGAAGAAATTAAGAAAATGCTTGTTAAGAGTCAGGCTTCCGTTGCGTTAAGCGGATGCGCGGATTCGCAGAAGCTGCATATGATTTACGGGCTTAGCGAAGCGTTCAGATACAAAGTGATTGTGACTTTCAGCGACCTGCGGGCGAAAGAGTTGTATGAAGACTATAAGTTTTATGACAGAAATGTCATGCTATATCCTGCCAAGGACCTGATTTTCTTTCAGGCGGATATCCATGGAAATCAACTGACGATGGAGAGAATCCGGTGCCTGCGTAAACTGATGGAGGGTAAACCGGTCACGGTGATTACGACATACGACGCGCTAATGACGCCTCAGACGCCGGCGGAAGCATGGAAAAAGCATGTGATACACATTGATAAGCGCAGCAGCATAGAAGAGAGCGCATTAGCGGTCCGGCTCGTGGAACTGGGGTATGAGAAGAATTATCAGGTGGAAGCGCCGGGACAGTTCAGCATCCGTGGCGGTATCATAGACATTTTTGATCTGACGGAAGAAAATCCTTATCGCGTTGAATTGTGGGGAGAGGATGTAGAGTCGATTCGTAGTTTTGATATCTTAAGTCAGCGGTCTATAGAGAAACTTGAGTCGGTGACAATCTATCCGGCCACAGAACTAATCTTGTCGGAAGAAGAGCTGCGGAGTGGATTAAAGAAGATTCAGGAAGAATGCAGACAGCATGCAGGAAAACTGCGTGAAGAAATGAAGACGGAGGAGGCGCACCGTATTGAGACGCAGGTCAAAGAACTGGCGGAACAGTTGTTGGAACTGGGGGTGTCACGTAATGCGGTAAATCTGGAAAGCTATATCAGATATTTCTATCCGAAGCTGTCAACTTTTCTGGACTGCCTGCGAGATTCAGCGGTGCAGTCTGAGAAGCAGGGTGCAAGCTGTATTTTTATTGAAGAACCAACGCGGGTCAGGGAGCATGCTTCGGCGATTGAGTTGGAATTCAGGGAAAGCATGATGCACCGTGTAGAGAAAGGCTATATTCTGCCGGGACAGATGGACGTTCTGTACAGTATGGAGGAGACGGCGGCAAAGATTATGAAAGGGAGAGTGGTTACACTCTCCATGATGGACGGGAAGAACCTGCTCTTTAAGTCGGACAGGAAATTTGATATTCAGGCGAGAAGCCTTTCTTCCTATAATAATAGTTTCGAAGCGCTGGTCAAGGATTTAAACAATTATAAGCGGCGCGGGTATCGTATTCTTTTACTTTCCGGATCCAGAACGAGGGCGAAACGACTGGCTGAGGACTTAAGAGAGCAGGAAATCAGCGCATTTTATAGCGAGGATCCTATGCGCGAGGTGCAGCCCGGCGAAGTCATGACATATTACGGCAGAGTGCTCAAGGGGTTTGAATATCCGCTGATTAAGTTTATTGTCATATCGGAGAGCGATATTTTCGGAGCGGAGAAGAAGAAAAAGAAGAAGAAAAAAATCTATCAGGGACAGAAAATCAATGATTTCAATGAACTGAAAGTGGGCGATTACGTCGTACATGAAAGCCATGGACTGGGAATATATCAAGGTATAGAGAAGGTGGAAGTAGAAAAAATCGTCAAAGACTATATTAAGATATCTTACCGGGACGGGGGAATTCTCTATGTGCTTGCTACGGGACTCGACGTGATTCAGAAATATGCTTCTGCAGAGTCGGGCAGCAGACCTAAACTCAACAAACTGGGAACGCAGGAATGGAATAAGACGAAGGCCAAAGTGCGTACCGCTGTCGATGAAGTGGCGCAGGACTTGGTGGAGCTTTATGCGGTCAGACAGCAGAGCCAAGGATTTAAGTATGGCGCAGACACGGTATGGCAGAAGGAATTTGAGGAGATGTTTCCTTTTGAGGAAACGGAAGACCAGATCAGTGCGATTGCCGCCACGAAGGAAGACATGGAAAGCGCTAAAATCATGGACCGCTTAATCTGTGGTGATGTGGGCTACGGCAAGACGGAGATTGCTATACGTGCCGCATTCAAGGCGGTTCAGGAAGGAAAGCAGGTAGTTTATCTTGTTCCCACGACAATTTTAGCGCAGCAGCATTATAATACTTTCGTGCAGAGGATGAAGGACTATCCGGTGAGAATTGATTTGCTGTCCAGATTCAGGACGCCTTCCGAGCAGAGAAAGACGGTGGCAGACTTGCAAAAAGGCATGGTTGATATCGTGATCGGCACGCACCGAGTCTTATCCGCGGATGTACGGTATAAAGATTTAGGATTATTAATTATTGACGAAGAGCAGCGTTTTGGGGTGGCGCATAAAGAGAAAGTTAAAAAGCTAAAAGAAAATGTGGACGTACTGACATTGACGGCAACGCCGATTCCGAGAACGCTGCACATGAGCCTCATCGGGATCCGGGATATGAGTGTGCTGGAGGAAGCGCCGGGGGACAGGCAGCCGATTCAGACGTTTGTCTGTGAATACAGCGAAGAGCTGGTGAGGGAAGCGATTGTCAGAGAACTGTCCAGAGAGGGACAGGTATATTATGTATATAACAGGGTCAACAATATAGCAGATGTTGCGGCGGCAATCCGTAATCTGGTGCCTGAGGCAAACGTGGCTTTTGCACATGGACAGATGAAAGAGAGTGAACTCGAGCGTATTATGTATGATTTTATAGACGGTGAAATTGACGTTCTGGTGTCTACGACAATCATTGAGACAGGGCTGGACATTTCCAATGTCAACACGATGATTATTCATGATTCCGATCAGATGGGACTGTCGCAGCTTTATCAGTTAAGAGGGCGCGTGGGGCGTTCGAACAGGACGGCATACGCTTTCCTGATGTATAAAAGGGAGAAAATGCTCAAAGAAGTGGCGGAGAAAAGACTGCAGGCAATCAAAGAGTTTACCGACCTTGGGAGCGGATTTAAGATTGCCATGCGGGATTTAGAAATCCGCGGCGCGGGCAATCTGCTGGGGGCAAGACAGCACGGTCACATGCAGGCGGTCGGCTATGATTTGTATTGTAAAATGTTAAATGAAGCGGTAAAAAGTATAAAAGGGATTTCTACGATAGAAGATTTCAATACGAGCATTGACTTGGATGCGGATGCATATATTCCGACTTCTTATATTGTAAATGAAGTGCAGAAATTAGATATCTATAAACGGATTGCGGGAATCGATAATGAACGAGAATGTGAAGACATGCGGGAAGAACTGCTGGACCGTTTCGGTGAGATACCGAAATCGGCGGAGAATCTGCTGCGTATCGCCTTGATTCGTTCCCATGCGCACAGGCTGTTCATGCCGGAGGTAAAAGGTAAGAACGAAGTGATTCGGTTCCTGATGCGGGTAGACGCGCCGATTAGAGTGGAGAATATTCCGGTTCTTTTGGAGGCTTATGATGGAAAGATGACTTTTGACCCCAAGGGGACTCCTGTATTTCGTCTGCGATACAAGAAGTGCGGAGTGATAGAGAAGGACGAGGAGATGTTACTTACGTTAACTGAAGCGGTTCTCAAAGATATGGAAGAACTGCTTCTGTAGAAAGAAACGGTAAAGTGCCGGTATAAAGACGGTGTCAGAGTGAGAAACCGGCAGTTATAACGATGAATGGGGGATGTTATGATTTACATGGACCATGCGGCAACGACGAAGACTGTGCCGGAAGTTGTGGAAGCTATGCTGCCGTATTATACGGAATGTTACGGCAATGCAGGAAGCATCTACGGATTAGGGAGTAAGAGCCGGAAAGCGGTTATAGGCGCCAAAGAGACGATTGCGGATACACTGGGGGCGGATACAAATGAGATTTATTTCACGGCAGGAGGTACGGAATCCGACAACTGGGCACTCAAAGGAGTCTACGAGGCATATCAGGACAAAGGCAGACATATCATCACCACCAAGATTGAGCATCATGCGGTGCTGCACACTTGCGAATATCTGGAAAAAAGAGGTGCGCAGATTACCTATCTGGATGTAGACGCAGACGGCGTGGTCGATCTGGAGCAGCTGAAAAAGGCGATACGTCCCGATACCATTCTAATCTCTGTAATGTATGCCAATAACGAAATCGGAACATTGCAGCCAATCAGGGAAATCGGAGAGATTGCGGCGTCATGCGGAATTCTTTTTCATACGGACGCCGTGCAGGCGTACGGACAGATTCCGATTTGCGTATCAGACTGTCATATTGATTTGTTATCTGCCAGCGGTCATAAATTTGGCGGACCAAAGGGAATCGGATTTCTTTATATCAGCAGGAAAGTGCGGCTCCATTCTTTCATACACGGCGGACGGCAGGAGAGAGGCAGGCGTGCCGGAACGGAAAATATACCGGCCATCGCGGGCATGGCGGCGGCAGTAAAACGTGCATGTCGTATTATGGAGGAGAAAACGAAGAGAGAGACGGAAATGAGGGACTATTTGATTGCACGGATTGAACAGGAGATTCCAAGGGTGCGGCTGAACGGACACCGCACGAAGAGGCTTCCGGGCAACGTCAATTTCTGCTTTGAATCGGTGGAAAGCGAGTCTGCGCTTATTATGCTGGATATGCAGGGAATCTGTGCATCAGGAGGCTCGGCGTGTACAACAGGTTCTCTTGACCCTTCGCATGTGCTGCTGGCGATCGGATTGTCTCCGGACTCGGCCCGCTCTTCTATTCGTCTGACGCTTGGAGAAGAGAACACGAAAGAAGAAATAGATACCGTGGTAGAGGAACTGATGCGGATTGTGGAAAAATTGAGAGGAATAAGAGAAATGTAGATAGAGTCCTGAATATGGGACTCTATTTTTTGTATCCTTATGTCAGAACAAAAGTTCGAAACGATTTGAACGGAGGTAAGGATATGAAAGGTTATACGGTGGAAAGCGGCTATATGGGATATGTCAACGGCGAATATATGCTGTTTGCAAGCGAGATGGACTATGAAGATTATATGGAGAAATAAGGTTGCGGTTTATGCTCCTTATACAGTAAAATGAAAGAATGAGAATTTCACGAAGGGAGCAGACTATGAGAAAACGAATTATTGTTTTGAGTCTGATGAGTGTTATGGCAATAGCGGTAATGGGGTGCGGAGATAAGACTGAGCAGACAGAGAACGTTGTTTCCGAAGCCGTGGAGAAGAATAAAGAAACAGTAGAGGATGCCGGCGATACAAACGCTGCGGGCGTAGAGCCGGATAGCGTGGCGGCGGAAGATACAGCCGATGCAGACAGTGAAAACGGCGCAGATGATTTGAATGATACAGAACCAGATACAGAATCCGATACAGAACTTGATACAGAACCCGATACAGAATCTGAGACAGAACCAGATACAGCAGGACCGTGCGACGCGGTGGAACTTGTCCGCAGTATGAAAATCGGCTGGAATCTTGGCAATACTTTAGACGCGTCTTCTGATCAGAATAAGGAAGATGAACTTGCATATGAGTCGGACTGGTGCGGAATCGTTACGACCAAAGAAATGGTTGATGCGGTCAAGGCGGCAGGATTTCAGACAATGCGTATTCCGGTGTCATGGCATAATCATGTGTCGCAGGACGGCAGTTACACGATTAGCGATGTGTGGATGAACCGCGTGCAGGAAGTGGTTGATTATGCGATTGATAATGACATGTATGTCATCATTAATATCCATCATGACAACTCTACGGACTATGTGTACCCGTCTCAGGAGTATCTGGAGCAGTCGAAAGCGTATGTTACGTCAATCTGGACACAAGTTGCTGAGCGGTTTGCGGATTATGATGAGCATCTGATCATGGAAGGATTAAACGAGCCCCGTCTGGTTGGCACGAACAACGAGTGGTGGCTGGATTTAAATAATGGACATTGTGTGGAGGCGGTACAGTGCATCAATGAGTTAAATCAAGCGTTTGTGGATGCCGTGCGCGCTTCTGGCGGGCGGAATAAGGAAAGATACTTGCTTGTGCCGGGGTATGCTGCGTCTTTGCAGGGCGCCACCAATGAATATTTTGAACTGCCGCAGGATACAGAGGGCAATCATAACAAGATTATGGTGGAAGTACATGCCTATATACCCTATCATTTCGCACTGGAAGCAGAGAGCGAGAGCGGCAGTACTGACAAGTGGAGTGTTGACAATATATCTGATACGTCAGAGATTGACAGTATGATGGATATTCTTCATGAGAAATATGTGAAGAATGGAATCGGCGTGGTAATCGATGAATTCGGAGCGAGGGATAAAGGCGGAAATATTGAGGCAAGATGTGAATTTGCAGCATATTATGTAGGGGCAGCGCGTGAAAGAGGCATCACATGCTGTTGGTGGGATAACAATGCATTTACCGGAAACGGAGAGAATTTCGGCATTTTCCGCAGGATGGTATGTAAGTTCCTCTATCCGGATCTGGTGGATGGCATGATGAAAGCCTGCGAGTAGCTTTGAGCATTTTTTGCACAGTGCGGGGCAGAAACATAATTGCCAAATGCAGGGCATAGGTATATGATAGTAATTGTTTGGTTCAAGCAAGCGCAATCTGTATGATACACGGGTTGGGACATGGGATTATGCAGGCGGACGGTTGCAGTAAACTGCTCGGATATGGAGAGAACAGTGGTTAAGAAGATTGATGAAATAACGGTTAATTATATAGATGAAGGCGAGGGCGATGTCATATTGCTGCTGCACGGCTGGGGAGCCAATATTACGCTTTACGCGGGCATTATTCAGGTGTTGTCTGTAAATCACAGAGTTATTGCGCTTGACATGCCGGGCTTCGGTAAAACGTCGGAGCCTCCTGAACCGTGGTGTGTAGATGATTATGTTGATTTCGTCATGAAGTTTATACAATCTTTTCAGATAGCGAAATTCAGCGTCGTCGTACATTCTTTTGGCGGAAGAGTGTTCTTTAAGATGAATGCGAGACAGAACTTTCCTTACACAATCGAGAAAGCGGTTCTGATTGACAGCGCGGGAATTCTGCCGAAGAAGACATTTCGACAGAAATTGAGTCTGAGATGTTATAAAATCGGACGTGCGGTTATGAGTACAAAGGTTCTGCATTTCTTATATCCGGATGCGGTGGATGATATGCGGCGCAGGCGCGGCTCAGCAGATTATAATAATGCGACGCCGACGATGCGTGCGACACTGGTGAAAGTAGTAAATGAAGATTTGGAGCCGCTCATGCATTTAGTGAAATGTCCCACATTACTGATCTGGGGAGATCAGGACACGGCAACTCCGTTATCTGATGCAAAGAGAATGGAGGAGCTGATTCCGGACGCAGGGCTTGTTGTGTGTGAAGGAGCAGGACATTTTTCTTTTGCACAGCAGGCGCCAAAAGTGCACGGTGCGCTGAGTGCATTCTTTGCGTAAAGAGTATCAATATTTGTTAAGAACAGATAGGAATAGGTATATATGTATATTGCATTGACAATAATCTGGTTTGCCACTTATTTAACGGGGGTAGTCTTGTATGAAATTTATATCGTGCATATGTTCCAGCAGAACTCTTATAAGCCGAGGGAATATGCAGAGTGGATGAGGGTGCACAGTAATGTGGGAAGGCTGCTCGGTAAGAGTATCTATGCGGTAATTTCTATTCCGCTCATACTTATCGGAAACGTAGGATGCCTGATTGCAGCGTGCATCATGAATGTAATGACTATGTTAGTTAACAAACCGCGTCCGGCTAAAAAGCCGCTCGTCTACACGAAGCGCGTAAAGCGTATGCTGATTACTACGGCAATCATATATGCATTCGGCATGGCAGTGTCTTTTGGTGTGGGGCAGTACAGACTCAGGGTGTGTGAAAACATGTTGTTGATTTTGTTTTTACTGCAGCCTTTTCTGGTATTGCTTGTGAACTTGATCAACAAACCGATTGAACAGGGAATTGACCGTTATTATATCAATGACGCGGCACGGATTCTGAGAGATATGCCCGATTTGAAAATAGTCGGCGTTACCGGAAGCTACGGCAAAACGAGTGTGAAATATTTTCTGAGCACGTTATTATCCGGTCAGTTTAATGTACTGCATACGCCGGGTAACTATAACACGACTTTGGGTGTTGTAAGGACCATCAGAGAACAGATGAAGCCCTATCACGAGATATTTATATGCGAGATGGGTGCAAGAGAAGTCGGAGATATCAAAGAAATTTGTGATCTTGTTCATCCGGATTACGGTATTATCACATCTATCGGACCGCAGCATTTACAAAGCTTCCACACAATTGACAATATTATCGGAACTAAATTTGAGTTGGCTGACGCGGTGCCGGCAAGCGGTAAGGTGTTTTTGAACTATGACAATGAGTATATCCGGACACATAGGATTGATAAAAATATTGTAAGTTATGGTACGACGGGAGAGGGACTTATCTTTAAAGCCTATGATATAAGCGTTACGCCGCAGGGATCCGTCTTTAAGATGAAAGATGAAAAAGGGGATGCGTATGAGTTCCATACGCGGCTGGTGGGAAATCACAATGTGCAGAACATTGCAGGAGCTATTGCAGTGGCTCACACGTTGGGAATCCCAATGGAAAAACTGCGCTATCCGGTCAAACAGCTAGAGAGCGTGGAGCATCGGTTACAGCTTAGAAAACAGGGGAACTGGATTGTTCTGGACGACGCCTACAATTCCAACAAAAACGGATTTAAAGCAGCGCTTGACACGCTTGCGATGTTCAAGGAACTGAGGATTTTGATGACTCCCGGGATGGTTGAACTGGGCGACAAGCAGTACGAAGAGAATAAAGAAGTAGGCGTATACGCCGCAGATAAGTGCGATTATGCGATATTAGTCGGTAAGGAGCAGACCAAACCGATTCAGGACGGGCTGGCAGAAGCCGGATTCGCTCATAATAGGATGATCGTGGTCGATACATTGCAGGAAGCCTTACAGATGGTCAATGCGATACCGAACGAGAGACAAAAGGTAGTATTGATTGAAAATGACCTGCCGGATAATTATGCATAGATGGATATGCGGGCGGCATATGTACGGAACGGTGGTGTCCGTATGATTGATGAGAAGATAGAGAGGAAATGGTCAGATGAAGATTCGAGTAGGAGTGTTTTTTGGCGGTAAGAGTGTGGAACACGAGGTATCTGTAATCTCCGGATTACAAGCGTATAATTCTTTTGACAAGGATAAATATGATTTGATACCGGTTTATATTACGAAAGACAATGAATTGTATACGGGTGAAGCCGTCGGAGATATCGCCAACTATAAGAATATTCCGGCACTTCTTGCAAAGAGCACCAGAGTGTTCTGCATGTGCGAGCAGGGGCAGATGCAGTTGATTCAATACCCGGTGAAGAAATTCGGCAGTTCGGTAGTGGCGCAGATTGATGTGGCATTTCCGGTAGTGCATGGCGCCAATGTGGAAGACGGTTCGCTGCAGGGATTTCTCCGTCATTATAATATTCCGTTTGCAGGTTGTGACGTGGCCGCGTCCGCTGTGACGATGGATAAGTATGTGATGAAAACTGTGCTTAAAGACAACGATATTCCGGTGCTCGATTGTGTGACGTTAAATGCCAAAGAATATGAGCGAGATGAAGATGCGGCGTACGATAAAGTCGAAGCCAAGATTAGTTATCCGGTTATTGTGAAACCCGTCAATCTTGGTTCGAGCGTGGGAATTAAAGTGGCAAAAGAACGTGAAGAATTGAGAGAAGCGCTGGAATATGCGTTTACGTTCGGACCGAGAGTTTTAGTGGAACGTGCCATTATCAATCTGCGGGAAATCAACTGTGCAGTATTGGGCGATTATGAAGAGGCACATGCTTCCGAATGTGAAGAGCCGATATCGAGCGATGAGATTTTGAGTTATGAAGATAAATATGTGGCAGGGAGCAAGACCGGATCGGAAGGAATGCACACGGCGAAGAGGGAACTGCCTGCGGACTTAACGCCTCAGAAACGCGAAGAAATCAGACAGATGGCAGTGAAAACATTTCAAGTGTTAAACTGCAGCGGCGTGTCCAGAATTGATTTTATGATTGACAAAGATACTGATCGGGCGTATGTCAATGAAATTAATCCGATTCCGGGTTCACTGGCATTCTATTTATGGGAAATAATGGATAAACCGTATGCGAGGTTATTAGACGATATGGTGAATCTTGCCCTTAAAAGAGCGCGGGAAGAGAAAAACGTGCTCACGTCTTTTGACAGCAATATATTGCAAAATGCAAATCTGTCGGGAGCAAAAGGCATCAAAAAATAAGCGTTGGATAACATGCATATAATTTCCTTCTTTACAAATAATAGTAAAAACGTAGAGATAAATAAGACAGGCGAGCCGATTACGGAATGCCGCTGATAGATAAGTTACACTACGACTATGATTTACAGATGGAGGTTATATGATATGAAAGCAACAGGTATTGTGAGACGAATAGATGATCTTGGGCGAATCGTGATTCCGAAGGAGATACGAAGAACATTGCGTATCAGGGAGTCGGACCCTCTGGAAATATTTACGGATAGAGAAGGAGAAATCATTTTAAAGAAATATTCTCCCATCGGTGAAATGGGAACTTTTGCAAAGCAATATGCGGAGAGTATGGCGCAGGTGTCCGGACATATTGCGATGATTTCCGACAGGGATCAGTTCATTGCGGTAGCGGGCGGTATGAAGAACATGCTGGGCAAGTCTATCAGCAGGGAACTGGAAGAGAAAATTAATCATAGAGAAAGCTTGGTGGCGGCGAAAGGGGACCGGAATTTTATTCAGGTCAGCAGCGATCAGGATGAGTTCCATCATGAAGCAATCAGTCCGATTATCTGCGAAGGAGACGTCATCGGTTCGGTACTTCTGCTGGAGACGGATCATAAGTCTAAAATGGGAGAAGTGGAGCAGAAGCTGATTCAGTCTGCCGCCGGATTTCTTGGCAGACAAATGGAACAATAACGGCAGATGAATGCAGGGAAGTAACATCAATAAGGCGGGGCGGAAAGATTCCGACCCCGCCGTTTTCGGCATATGTACCATGGATGCATATGGAAAGAACGCTTATATCTAAATAAAATAGTCGATTGTTTCTTCAGGAGACAGTTGTGTTTCCTGATTGAACACAATGACAGCTTCACGCATATTGTGAGGACCCATTTCATAGTACCCCTCCGTCAGACGGTTGAGACGCTGCATGGAGACAATACGATTGGCACGTTTAGGCTGATCGGTAACAAAAGAAATACCTTCATCGAAGTATTCCTGATCCAGATTGGGATCGTCCAACTCTTCGTAGTAAGGGTCAAAAAGATAAACATGATCGCCTTCTGTTCCGGTCAGCAGAACATAGTGTCCCACATCCAAGAAAAGTTTGAGGACAACAGCGGCTCCCTGCTGCAAAGATTCTATAATCTTACTGTTTGGGGTCAGACAAACATTTTCTCCGGACAAAAATTCGCAGGAGATTGGAAAGTTTTTCATTTGACCAAACCGGTTGAGCCAGTTGCTTAAAAACATCATAGCGGAGGCAGAAGTGCCACGTTTGCCGACTTCTCCTTTTTCATCGTATGAATCCAGACAATACAGCATAATATATTTAATGATGTCGGGATAGATAACCTCACGGTCGAATAGGTAGCGTATTGCGTTGGTGAGGGAAACCGGTCCGCAGTCATACTCGCTGGATTGGTAATTAAGTAAGTTTTTCATTTATATTTTCCTTTGTATTTATCATAATTGTAGAAAATATACATCTCATTGCTTTTTTTGTCAAGGTTATGCTATACTAAGGAATTTGGAAATAAAAGTTAAAATATTTTGCATTGACGCAAAATTTTATTAAATTTTTTACCTAAATTAATTTATGAAGGGAGG
>VSOA01000059.1 GCA_009774585.1 Lachnospiraceae bacterium | reverse complement strand
AGCTGAGACTGATCAAATTTGCTCGAACACCTGAATATAACCAGATTTTTGCCGGCGATCCGGTATGGGTTACAGAGTCCCTCGGCGGTGTTGGCGTTGACGGTCGTCCGATGGTAACGAAGATGAGTTTCCGTTACCTGCACACACTGACCAACTTAGGACCTTCTCCGGAGCCGAACTTAACAGTTCTCTGGTCCACCAGACTTCCCGAAGCTTGGAAGAAATACTGTGCTAAGATGTCCATCCAGACCTCTTCCATCCAGTATGAGAACGACGATCTGATGAGAGTGACCCACGGTGATGATTACGGCATCGCATGCTGCGTATCTTCCATGGTAATCGGTAAAGAAATGCAGTTCTTCGGCGCACGTGCTAACGTTGCTAAGTGTCTGTTATACGCATTAAACGGTGGTATTGACGAAGTTACCAAGAAACAGGTTGGTCCTAAGTATCGTCCTGTATCCGGTGATGTACTGGATTATGATGATGTTATGGATAAATTCATCGACATGTTAGAGTGGCAGGCAGACGTGTATGTAAATACACTGAACATTATCCACTATATGCATGACAAATACTGCTATGAGAGAGCAGAGATGGCTCTTCATGACAGAGACGTTAAGCGTTACTTCGCAACAGGCGTTGCAGGTCTTTCCATCGTAGCTGACTCTTTATCTGCTATCAAGTATGCTAAGGTTGAGCCGATCAGAGACGAGGACGGCATCATCGTTGACTTTAAGACAACAGGTGACTTCCCGAAATATGGTAACGACGACGACCGTGTAGATGAGATTGCACAGGAAATTGTCCATAAGTTCATGACAGCGATCAGAAGACATCACACCTACAGAAACGGTGTTCCTACAACCTCTATCCTTACCATTACATCCAACGTAACTTACGGTAAGGCAACAGGTAACACACCTGACGGACGTAAGAAAGGTCAGCCGTTTGCTCCGGGCGCTAACCCGATGCACGGACGTGATACTCACGGTGCAGTAGCTTCCTTATCTTCCGTATCCAAACTTCCGTTCAATGATGCGCAGGATGGTATTTCCAATACCTTCACCATCATTCCGGGTGCCCTTGGTAAAGAGGATCAGGTATTTGCAGGCGATATCGAGCTTGATTTGAAATAAATTCCTTCAAAAACTCGAAGCGGTTTCATATAGGAGTTGAAAATATGGATAACAATCAGATGATTGAAGACTTTGTCAAAATGATGGATTCCGGTATGTCGCAGGGCGTCGGGCATGTGAATGTAGATGTTGATGACAAAGCGGATAATTCCAAAAATGTTCAGACAATGGGGTGCACGGATTGCTCCCGTACCCCGTTGGCTTGCAGTGTTCCGACTCTCCATGAGGGTTTGGATGACTACAAGTAAAAAAACGAGCAAGCTCGTTTACGAGAATGCTTCGCTTTGCGAACTCGAAACAGAATCAAAATGTATCAATTATAAGGAGGACAAAACAATGGCAGCAGCAAATGCTCAGGTAGATAACTTAGTTTCTTTATTAGATGGCTATGCAACCAAAGGCGGTCATCACCTTAACGTAAACGTACTCAACAGAGATACTTTATTAGATGCTCAGAAGCATCCCGAGAACTATCCTCAGTTGACAATCCGTGTATCCGGTTATGCAGTTAACTTCATTAAGTTAACACCGGAACAGCAGGCTGACGTTATTTCTCGTACATTCCACGAGTCAGTTTAATAAAACGTCAATAACATTGGAGCCTTGCATTAGCAAGGCTCCTTTTTTCGTGTTAAATACTAGTTTTTTCCCGATATACGGGTTATACTATATGTAATATTAAGAAAGAAGGTTGAACTTATGCAGGGAAGAATCCACTCTTTAGAAAGTTTTGGTACGGTAGACGGACCGGGAACCCGTTTTGTAGTCTTTGTGCAAGGCTGTCCCATGCGTTGCGCTTACTGCCACAATCCCGACACTTGGACCATGACCGGCGGAACAATGATGGAGCCGGAAGAAATTTTTGAACAATATAAACGCAATGAACCTTTTTACAAGGATGGCGGCATCACGGTTACAGGCGGTGAACCTTTAATGCAGGTAGATTTTCTGATTGACTTGTTTACGATTGCCAAAGCAAACAACGTACACACCTGCATCGACTCTTCCGGAATTGCATATAAGAAAAATGCCAATCCGGAATGGCTTGTCAAGCTGGACAAATTAATGACTCTGACAGACCTTGTCATGTTAGATATTAAGCATATTGACCCCGATAAACATAAAGAACTGACTTCACAGCCCAATGATGGTATTCTCGCTTTTGCAGAATATTTGGACGAGAAACATGTTGACGTATGGATTCGCCACGTCATTGTTCCGGGTATTACAGACGATGATAAATATCTGTACCAGCTTGGCTACTTTATTGGCGGCTTATCTAACCTGAAAGCATTAGACGCCCTACCCTATCACACGATGGGCAAGCCGAAATATGAGAAGCTGGGCATGGAATACAAGCTTGACGGTGTAGAACCCATGGACAAAAATAAATTGCTTGAGAAAAAGCAGGTGATTCTGGACGGTATTCGCAAACGCCGCGAAGAATTAGGCATTCATGCAAAAGCCTGAACTTATTAAGTTTCCAAAAAAGCTATACTTTGCCACTTGTATATTGCCCTCTTTTATATTAAAATATAGGCGTAGTGGATTGATAAATTCATATCAATTACGCGTAGTCTTACAACGTAAGGAGGGTATAGATCATGGCATTTGTAATTAACGATGGATGCGTATCATGTGGTGCTTGCGAAGCTCAGTGTCCTGTTGGAGCTATCAGCATGGGCGACGGCAAATTCGAAATTGATGCATCTAAATGTATCGATTGCGGTTCCTGCGCAGGCGCATGTCCTACAAGTTCTATTTCACAGGGTTAATTAATCACAGAGAACATAAGGTAAAGCTGCCCTTGCATTCCAGCAATGATATCAAGGCGCAGCTTTATTTTTTGCAGGCATATTATATTTTCTTTTTTCCTCTCCCGAGTTTTTCTTTCGGTTTATGACGTTCCCTGATCATTTCGTCAATCTTACGATAATGCTCTTCCTCTATTTTCCAACGTTCGTCATCTCTCTCTTCCTGCATTCTAAACTGATAATCCAGTTCCTTTATGATGCTGTTCTTAACTTCAGTACACAATTCACGGTTTGCCGAGCGAACCGCTTCCGTTATCATATGCTGCAACAGATATTGTAATCGTGCCGCCTTCTGATTCTTCTCCACATCGTCATCTTGTTTCTGTTCCACGGAAGCATCTTTACCGTTCGACAAAGCCATCATTTCCCCATGTTCCGTACATCCAACCGCTTTCTCCGATACGTCTCCCGATATGTTATCCGATGTAGTTGACGCTCTGTCGGAAATCTTGTCCGATGTAGTTGACGCTCTGTCGGAAATCTTGTCCGATGTAGTTGACGCTCTGTCGGAAATCTTGTCGCTCAATTGTTCCACCTGCATTTCTGCTATTTTTTCTACCTCTTGCGCTGGCCGATCCTTCTCGTTTCCGCTCGATAATGCAGGCATTTTGAACAAAACCGTGCGGATCGCCTTTAACTGTAGTCCCTGCTCTTTTAACAGTTTAATCTCCTGCAGTTGCTTTACATCCTGCTCCGTATAGTAACGGTGTCCCATTTCATTGCGCTTGATCGGAAGCTGCAGCTCCTCCTCCCAATAACGCAGCACGTGGTTCTCTACCTGTACCTTCTTAGCTGCCTCTGATATGTAATAGATTGTTTTTTCTTCCATCCGCTTCCCCTTTCTTATAAGCACAAAAGAGACACCCCTTTTCAGGATTGTCTCTTTTGTAAAATAGTCTCTTATTTCTGCAAATTGGCAAACTTGGTGAAATCAGGCAGCCACGCAAGTTCTATCGTACCAATCGGACCGTTTCTCTGCTTAGCAATAATAATTTCCACGATCCCCTTCTTCTCTGTATCTTTATTGTAGTAATCATCACGGTAAATAAACATAACCACGTCAGCGTCCTGCTCAATCGCACCGGATTCACGCAGGTCAGACAACATCGGACGGTGATCCGGTCGCTGCTCCACCGCACGGCTGAGCTGGGACAACGCAATCACAGGTACATGCAGTTCTCTTGCCAGTGCTTTCAGTGAGCGGGAAATATCGGATATCTCCTGCTGTCTTGAGTCTGTCGATCTGCCGCTTCCGGACATTAGCTGCAAATAATCTATAATAATCATTTCCAAGTTATGCTCAAGCTTATACTTACGGCATTTGGAACGCAAGTCCGATATACTGATACCCGGCGTATCATCAATAATCAAATGAGATTTGCCGATCACTCCCGCGCTTTCAATCAATTTCTCCCACTCCACGTCGGACAGATTACCGGTACGCAGATGTTGGGAATCCACTCTCGATTCCATAGCAAAAAGACGATTAACCAACTGCTCCTTAGACATCTCCAGACTGAAAATAGCCACTGTTTTATCCTGCTTAAAAGCCACATATTCGGCAATATTCAGGACAAACGCAGTTTTTCCCATGGAAGGTCTCGCAGCCACCAAAATAAGATCAGAAGGCTGCATACCAGCCGTTCTGTAATCAAGATCCAGAAAGCCCGTGGCCACGCCGGTCACATTTCCCTTGTTATGGGACGCCCTTTCAATATTATCCATGGCATTCATGACAATCTGCCTGATCGGTACAAACTCTCCTGCATTCCTTCTCTGTACCAGATCAAAAACCCGTTTCTCCGTATCGGCAAGAATATCTTCCAGACTGTCTTTTCCTACATAGCAGGTGTTAGCAATCTCTTCATTTAAACGGATAAGCCTCCTGAGCGTAGCTTTCTCGGCTACGATATTCGCATAGTATTTAATATTAGCCGATGTCGGAACCGCTGTGATAAGGTCACGGATAAACTCTAAACTACTCACCTCCGGCGGTACATCTTTTTCTTTCAAACGATCCTGCAAAGTGACAAGGTCCACCGGCTTCCCCTCATCATTCAATTCCACCATCGTGTCAAACAGAACGCCGTATTGTTTGTTATAGAAATCATCGCCCAGAACGATTTCCGACGCAACCACAATTGCCTCTCTGTCCATAATCATAGAACCAATAACTGACTGTTCCGCCTCTATGCTGTGCGGTAATATTCTTTTGAGTAACGCTTCCTCCAATGTCTGCCACCTGCCCTTATTGGTCCTCGACTACCTTCACTCTCAGTTTCCCTGTTACCTTGGGATGGAGTTTCACGCTCACTTCATATGCGCCGAGCGCTTTAATCGCCTCCGGCAACTGTATCTTCTTCTTATCCAGTTCTAACCCGCACTGTGTTTTGGCCGCCTGCGCAATTTCTTTAGAGGACACTGAGCCGAAAGCCCTGCCGCCTTCACCGGATTTCATCTTGAGCGTCACTTCTTTTGTCTCCAGTACTTTGGCAAGTTCCTGTGCTGCTTCCAACTGTTTCTGCGCCACCTTGTCTGCATTCGCTTTCTGTAATTTTAAATCGTTCATATTTACAGAATTAGCCTCCAGTCCAAGTTTCTTAGGAAGTACATAATTTCTGGCATACCCGTCGCTTATATTTACAATCTCGCCTTTTTTACCCAATGATTTCACATCTTCCAATAAAATAACTTTCATCTTTATAACCACGCCTCTCTTTCCCTGTATCTATATGTCTGTCCATTAAGCCATACAGACCTCTTTAGCCGTCCAGTTCGCCCTCTGCAATCATTGCATCCAGCGTTCTCTTGATCGTCGCAATTCCTTCTTCAAGAGAACCGTCCTCTATCTGCGCGCCCGCAATATTTAGATGTCCGCCGCCGCCCATCCGTTCCATGACTACCTGAACATTGACCTCGTCAATAGAACGTGCGCTGATATAAATAATACCGTTATACGGCGTCAGTATAAAACTCGCCTTAATTCCCTTGATATTCAATAACTCGTTCGCCGCCTGCGCGCCTACCACGGTTGGGCTGGCTACGTCGTCGCCTGTGCAGATGGATATCGCGTAAGACTGCCTGTATATCTCTGCCTGACTGACGGCGTCCGCTTTCGCTTTATATTCCGCTGCATCATCCCTGAATAATTTCCTCACACGGGTCACGTCCGCACCGTTTCTTCGCAAAAATGCCGCCGCCTCAAAAGTCCTGACGCCTGTTTTTGTCATGAAATTATTCGTGTCAATCATGATTCCCGAATACATGCAATCCGCTTCTTCTGGGCGGAGCCTCAGATTATCGCTAATATATTGCAGGATTTCCGATACCATCTCACAAGCCGAGGAAGCATACGCCTCAATATAAGAAAGCGTCGCATTCTCTATCACTTCCGAGCCTTGTCTATGGTGATCCAGTACCACCACGGATTTACAGCGTTTCAACAGTTCCGGACATTCAGTAATACTGGGCTTATTGACGTCTACCACTACAAGTACGGCATTGCTGCCTACCATGTCAATCGCCTGTGCATTGCTGATAATCATATCTTCTGCATATTCATCGCTATTTTTAAACATTTCCACCATCGGCTGCATGGAAGCCGTCACATCATTCAGGACAATATGAGCTTTCTTATCGAGTACCTCCGCAACTCTGTAAATACCTACGGATGCACCGAAACTGTCCACGTCGCCCATCCTGTGTCCCATAACATAGACTTCATCTTTGACGGAAATAATTTCCTTGAGCGCATGCGCCTTGACTCTCGCTTTGACACGCGTACTCTTCTCAACCTGCTGGCTCTTTCCTCCGTAATAGGCAACATTCTCCGGCATCTTCACAACCGCCTGATCGCCGCCGCGCCCAAGCGCTATGTCTATCGCATTACGGGCAAATTCATAATTCTGCGTATAACTTAAGCCGTCCAATCCCATACCGATACTGATGGTGACCGCCATCTCATTACCAATATTGACCGTCTTAACGTCCTCCAATAAGTCAAAACGACTGTCCTGCATCTGCATCGCCGCTTCCTTACGCATAATAACAAAGTACTTGTCCTTCTCTAATTTCTTACAAATACCGTCAAGCGACGCGATGTATTTATTAACTTTTCTATCAATCAAGGCGATGAGCAGAGAACGTCTGACTTCTTCCACGCTCTCCAGCGCTTCCTCATAATTATCCAGATAGATTAACGCTACCGACAAAGACTGGTCGTCAACTTCCTTCAACGCAATCTTGAGCGCCGTCTCATCAAACAGGTACAACGCAATCAGATATCCGTCATAGCCTTTCGCCTCAATGATATCGCTGTTCTCTGCCATCTCCTTTAAGGAAATTTTCTTCATCTTGGCAATGTAATTACCCGCCTCATACTCCACATCAAACTCTACTTCATCTTCCCCGTTCGTACCCGGCAGCTTGTCCTTCGTAATAGAGGGAAATAGTGAAGTGATGGACTTACGGTAACCCTTGTCCTGATGTACCATGCGTTCGAAGGCAATATTCGTCCAGATAATCTTACCTCCGTCGTCTAACAGAGCATGCGGAAGTTCAAGATCCCGCAGAAGCCTTCTCTGAATCTGCCCGTACTGTGTCGCAAAGCTGACAAGTTCATTCATAATGATGGGCTTATTATAGAGCATCATAGACAAAATAATTGCAATATAGAATATAATAAATCCGCTGAGTATCAGCCCTGCTCTATAGTCGCCAATCATATAAATCAGAACGTCTACGGCAATTAGCAGGAATCCTAAATATAAAGAAGACTGCAGATAAGACTTCAATCTTCCCTTTAATTTAACGCTGTTTTTCATCATATTTTCATCTCTTTATCTATCTAATGGTGTATAAATACCTATGTCCCCATTTTTATGCTTACATAACATCATAAGTATAGCATTTTTTATAAGTTCGTGCCACTCCAATATGTAGAGCTTTTTCGGGAAAAAATGACATGATATGGTATTTTTTCATCCATTCTGCATAAAAAAGAGCCAGCCACCCGGCAGGTGATTGACTCTTTCATCACTTCAGACATTAATCCTGAACATACGGCATAAGTGCTACGTGTCTTGCACGCTTGATTGCTACGGTCAGCGCACGCTGATGCTTCGCACAGTTACCCGTAATTCTTCTGGGAAGGATTTTACCTCTCTCAGATACATATCTTTTCAGCTTATTTGTGTCCTTATAATCGATTACATTATCTTTGCCACAGAATACACATACTTTTTTTCTTCTGCGCATTCCGCCCTTTTTCTTAGGGAAATCCGGCTTATCTGTTTTATTAAATGCCATGGTTATTGCCTCCTTCTAAATTCAAACAATTAGTTGAACGGCAGTTCCTCATCGATTCCGTCAGGAATATTCATAAAGCCGTCTCCGGCTGCTGCCGGTTCCGGTCTGCTTACCGGAGCAAATCCCCCGTCACCGTTTCCGGCACTGTTCTTGCTCTCTGCAAATTCCTGTTCTTCTACTACGATATCTGTTGTATACACTTTGACGCCATCCTTATTGGTATAGCTTCCTGTCTGGATACGACCTGTAATCGCAATCTTTGTTCCTTTATGGAAATATTTTTCCGCAAATTCTCCTGCTCTGCCAAAAGCAACACAGCTTATAAAATCTGCGGTCTGGTCATCATTGTTACGATTAAATCTGCGGTCTACAGCCAATGTGTATCTTGCTACTGCCGTAGCGTTCTCACCCTGAGAATATCTCACTTCAGGATCTCTCGTCAAACGCCCCATAAGTATTACTTTGTTCATAAATACCTCTTTCTATTTCTCGTCTTGTCTTACGCACAGGTATCTGATGACGTTGTCCATAATGCGGATACGGCTCTCAATTTCAGCCGGAACATTACTCTCTGCATCGAACTGGATGAAATAGTAGTAAGCTTCTTTCATTTTCTGTACTTCGTAAGCTAATCTCTTCTTACCCCAGTCGTCAACATTGGTAATCTGTCCACCGAATCTTTCTACCAGAGCCTTAGCCTTCTCTAAAGTAGCGGCTCTCTCGTCATCTTCGATTTTTGCACTAACAACAACGGCTAATTCGTATTTGTTCATGCTTTTTTCCTCCTTTTGGTCTCTGGCCCCTTCTTTGCAAAGGAGCAAGGATGATTGACTTTACAGTCATAATTAGTATATCACGGTTATTTATCATATCATAGCCACACCCAAACCGCAAGTGTTTTTTCCGGTTTTATCGGTCTTTTCGTCAGGTTTACCTGCAAACCTTTTTTACATTTTTCTCAACCTGCCTGCGAGCTATCATAATCTGGTGTCCGCATCCCATACATTTCAGCCGAAAATCCGCCCCAATACGCAGAACTTCCCATTCACTGGAACCGCAGGGGTGCTGTTTCTTCAGTTTCAAGATGTCGCCTACCTGAATATCCATTCTAATCTCCCTTAATCTAACTGAGAAAATATTTCTCCGATGCTTCCCTGTACAATCAGATTCGCAATGGAATCTCTCGGCGTCGGCGTCTTATTGACGAGCACCAGCTTGCTGCCGTTATAGTAGTCCAAAAGTCCCGCCGCAGGGTAAACCGCAAGCGAAGTACCGCCCACAATCAACACGTCCGCCTCACTGATATATCGTACCGCGTCGGTGAGCGTCTTCTGGTTCAGACCTTCTTCGTACAACACCACATCCGGTTTGATGCTTCCTCCGCACTCACATGCCGGAACCCCCTCAGAATGGACGATATACTCCACATCATGGAATTTTCCGCATTTTTCACAGTAGTTGCGCAGTACGGAACCGTGCAGTTCCAGCACTTCCCTGCTTCCTGCCGCCTGATGCAGTCCGTCAATATTCTGCGTAATCACAGCCTTGAGTTTACCTTCCTGCTCCCACTGCGCCAGCTTCATATGCGCCGCATTCGGTTTCGCATCAAGGCACAACATCTTAGCGCGATAGAAACGATAAAATTCTTCGGGCTTCTGCCGGTAAAATGTGTGGCTCAAAATCGTCTCCGGCGGATAATCATACTGTTGATGATACAACCCGTCCACGCTTCTGAAATCTGGAATACCGCTTTCGGTAGATACCCCCGCTCCGCCAAAAAACACAATGTTGCTGCTCTCCTTCACCCATTTGCGAAGCTGCTCCAACTGTTCCATACTGCCACCCCTTTCTGATACCCTCTTTCATCTCATACAAAAAATATCCTTATCTTGACATCCTCTCAAATTTAGTGTTTCTGTCCGAGTTCCAGTCTGTTGACCGCTGAGAAAATTGCTCTCACAGAGGCTCTTGTAATATTGGAACTTACACCGACACCGTAAGTAACCCTGCCGCTCTCCACGTCTAACAAGTGGATATATGCCGCCGCCTGAGAGTTGGAACCACTCTGCAGCGCATGCTCCTCGTAATCCAGAATCTTAATATCAATACCAAGTTCTTCCTGAAGTCCACGTTTCGCAGCGTCAATCGGTCCGTTGCCCACTGCCTCAAATTTCTTCTCGACACCGTCATCCGTGTAAACCACCGTAACTCTTGTGTCAAACTGCGATTTCGTCTCCCCGCTCAAATCATCCATACGCAGTTTGCGGAAATGAATCGGTTCTTTCTGGTCCAGATACTGTTCGCGGAAATTATCCATAATCTGATCAGGCGATACCTCTCCCTGTTTCTCGGACACTTTCTGAATGACATTGGCAAACTCTTTATGCATACCTTTAGGAAGCTTGAAGCCGAAATAGGTATCCATGATAAATGCCACACCGCCCTTACCGGACTGGGAATTGATCCGCACAATCGGCTCGTATTCTCTTCCGATATCCGCCGGGTCGATCGGCAGATACGGAACCTGCCAAATCTCGCTGTTCCTCTCCCTCATTGCCTGAACGCCCTTGTTAATCGCATCCTGATGAGAACCGGAAAACGCTGTGAAAACCATCTTACCTGCATACGGATGTCTGGGATGAATCGGAATCTTGCAGCAGCGTTCATAAATTTCAATACTTTCATTTACATGTTCGATTGCAAGATTCGGATTGATGCCTTGTGAAAACATGTTATACGCAATATTCATGATATCTACATTACCGGTTCTCTCACCGTTGCCGAACAATGTTCCTTCCACACGGTCCGCACCGGCAAGAAGCGCCAGTTCCGCACTCGCCACTCCGGTGCCCCGGTCGTTGTGCGGATGTACGCTTAAAATAATGCTTTCACGATTCTCAAAGTTCCTGTTCATCCATTCAATCTGGTCTGCATACACATTCGGCGTATTCATCTCTACCGTGGAGGGAAGATTAATAATCATGGGATTCTCCTTGGTCGGGCCCCATTCTCTCTGCACCGCTGTGCAAACCTCCAGCGCATAGTCCAGTTCCGTACCTGTGAAACTTTCCGGCGAATACTCCAGAATAATCTTACCGGGGAAATTTGCAGCATGCCGCTTAACCATCTTCGTGCCTTCCACGGCAATATTAATAATCTGCTCTTTATCCATATGGAACACAACATCACGCTGTAAAGTTGACGTCGAATTGTAAATATGCACAATCGCCTGCCTGCAGCCCTGAATGGACTCAAATGTTCTTTCTACCAATTCCTCCCGACATTGTGTCAGCACTTGCACTACCACATCATCCGGAATCAGCTTGCGGTCAATCAGCTGACGAAGGAAATCAAACTCTATCTGGCTGGCTGCCGGAAATCCTATCTCAATCTCTTTAAAACCCAGCTTAATCAGATAATTAAAAAATTCAATTTTCTCTGACACTACCATAGGATCTATTAATGCCTGATTGCCATCTCTAAGATCTACGCTGCACCATATGGGTGCTTTCTCAATCTCCTTATTCGGCCATTTTCTTTCCGGATAGTCCACTACCGGATTTTTTCTGTAACGCTTGTAGTTTAACATTTTGGTTCCCTCCATTTCAGATTCAAAAAAAAGCCCGTTGTACACAACGGGCTAAACAGACGGCATTATTCACCGAGTCCACTTTCAATTGCACTGACTAAAGTCTTCAATGCTTCTTCCTCGTCCTCGCCATCACACATAAACTCAATCTCATCACCACATTTGACACATGCACCAAGCACGCTCAAAACACTTTTGGCATTCGCTGTATTATCCCGAAATGTAAAAGTTATTAAAGATTTGAACTGCATTGCCTCCTTACATAGGATGCCTGCCGGTCTTAGATGTAGCCCTGTTGGGTTTTTGATGACTACCTTTTGGCTTACCATACCCTTATCCTCCAATATTTCGATTCCGGTTAATGTTTGAACCCCCTCAACCACAACCTATTCTTAACTATAACATTTTTTTGTATATATCACAAGAGTTACAGCATAATATTCTGTATGAGCTCTGCCAGTTTCTTGGCTTCCTCATCAATCATTTTCTGATCTTTACCTTCAATCATAACTCTCACAAGCGGCTCCGTGCCGGACGGGCGAATGAGCACTCGTCCCTCGCCCGCAAATTTCTTATCCAATTCGGCAATTGCATCCGCAATCTCCGGATAATCCATATATTTTTCTTTCTTATGTGTAGGTACTTTGGCATTCACGAGCGCCTGCGGCATTACCTCCATAATACTCTTTAACTCTGATAGAGGTTTCCCTGTCTCCACAATTACCTGTAATAGATGGAGCGCGCTTAATAAGCCATCGCCGGTCGTATTTTCGTCTAGGAAAATCACATGACCCGACTGCTCGCCGCCAAGACTGGCTTTAATCTCTCTCATTCTCTCCAGCACATATCTGTCGCCCACCTTGGTCTGTTCAATATTGATACCATTCTTCTCTCCCATCAGGAAGAATCCGAGGTTACTCATGACTGTAGCCACAATCGTATTCTTGTTCAGTTTGCCATTCTGTTTCATATGATTACCGACCAATGCCATAATCTGGTCGCCATCCACAATATTGCCCAATTCATCCACTGCCAGAAGTCTGTCTGCGTCTCCATCAAAGGCAAGACCGACGTTCGCTTTCTCATATACGACTCTCGCCTGCAGTTCATCCATATGTGTGGAACCGCAATTGGCATTAATATTGATTCCATCGGGGTTATTATGGATTGCCACCACTTCCGCTCCAAGTTCCTTCATGGTCTCTACGGAAGTATAATAAGAAGCTCCTTCCGCACAGTCCAATACAATCTTCATACCACGCAAATCCACATTAACAGCTTTCATTGCATGATTAATATACTCTTCTCTTGCATCCGTACGGTATTTAATCTTGCCTACTCCCGCGCCAATCGGGAATTTGACTCCCTGCATACCGTTCTTGATCAATGCCTCTATCTCATCTTCAAGAGAATCCGGCAGTTTATATCCATTACCATCAAAGAATTTAATTCCGTTAAACTCCACAGAGTTGTGAGAAGCCGAAATAACGACTCCGGCGTCTACCTTGTATTTTCTCGTGAGATACGCTACCGCTGGAGTCGGCACGATTCCCACATAAACTGCATTCGCGCCCACTGAGCATGCGCCTGCCATCAATGCATTTGCCAGCATATCTCCTGAGATTCTTGTATCAACTCCCACCATAATCGTCGGCTTATGCGCATTTTCCTTCGTTAGAACATATGCTCCTGCCTGACCCAGCTGCATTGCAAGCTGCGGCGTAAGTTCCTCGTTAGCAACTCCTCTGACACCATCAGTTCCGAATAACCTGCTCATGATAATACCTATTCCTTTCCCATTTTACTGTATCAGTATTTACTCTGCCTCTGTAATGTACACCTGTACCTCAGATTCTTCCCATACCACCGCAGAATCTTCAGGAAGACTTACCTTCAAGGGTATCCTGTAATAACCGGGCTCGGGCTCTTCAACCCCTTCCTCCTCAAGCCATGCAACTATATCAATACTTACTTCTAAACTATTCACATCAACCGTGTCCAGTTCAGATGCAAGACCTATCAGCGCAATCATACATTCATCTTCCGGATCAATAATCTCCGCTTCAAATGCAGCCGGAAGACCTGTTATACGGATATTATCCACTCTCGTAGAGAAGGTCCGCCGGATTTCTTGTCCAACGACTACCGTGACATTAACCATACCTGTAAAGTCCTCTTCCGCCAGAACAACTCCATCCGGCAAATATTTCTTGATGTCAATTAAAGTCGTCATATCTTCTCTGGCACCGCTTACGTCAATATCGCCCTCCGGAATTTCAATTTCATTGATGTTCTGTATTAATTTGGACCTTCCGGCTATCACGACATTATTTCTGGTGCTGCTGATTTCGCCTGTCAGCCGGTATCCATCCGCCGGAATTCCGGTAACAGTGTATGTGATAGGCACGGTCTTCTTCTCCAGAATCTCAACATTTACGCGTACTTTTGTAATACTCCTCTCAAGGCTGGAAGATTTAATCTCGACTCCTGCCTCGTCATACAGACGAATATCCGCATCCGTCCCTACATTACTCGTAAAACCTGATATATCCACGTCTGCCTGAACTTTAGTAATCCGAGAAACTACCGACTGCGGTCCCGATACTCTGAGCAAGTTCTGTTCTGTCGATACATCTCCTATCATATATCCTTCCCTAACTTCTCCGACTACATTTGCACGGATTGGGAAAGATCTTGTCTGTTTATCTTCAATATTTAATTTTACGGTGTCTATGTTGCCCTTGATACTATCCAGCTTATCATTATATTTATTAATAGACAGCTTAATCGGAATCGTATCCAAGCTGGTCAGGTCGTTAACGTCCGCTATTGCCACCACATTTGATTTATCCAGTGTATCGATAACAGATTTCGGGGCATAAATTGTCACTGTATCTATCATATCCGAATCGTCAAGCACTTCGCAAATCTGCCCTCTTTCGGTGAGCAGTTCCACGTTTCTGATCGTAACCGGAATATCCGAAAACCGCACCGGAACACTCGGATCGTTGATATTCGTAACAATGATCCAGACCATAGATGCAAATAAGAAAGAAACAAGTTTGAGTCCCCAGTTTTTGGTAATCTTATTCTTCATTTCTGGACCTGCCTTTCCACAGTTTCCTCTTCTTCTCCTCTATCGGTTTGTTCTGGATATCTGACAATCTCGCCTTAAGCCGCTCCGCATCCAATCCTCTCTCCAGTTGTCCGCCGTAAGCGACGCTGATTTTCCCTGTTTCCTCAGATACAATCACTGTTAACGAATCTGTCACTTCCGATATACCTACACCTGCTCTGTGCCTTGTTCCCAAGTCCTTGCTGAGCGCCATATTATCAGACAGCGGAAGATAGCAGGTCGCCGATACAATACGGTTCCCTCTCACAATTACCGCTCCGTCGTGCAGTGGTGTATTATGTTCAAATATATTAATCAACAATTGACTGGACACGATGCCGTCCACATCAATTCCTGTTCTTTCATACTCGCTGAGAGACTGCTCTTGTTCAATGACAATTAATGCGCCTGTCTTCACTTTGCCCATTTCAACAGATGCCTTCACTATCTCATTGATTGTTCTGTCGGAGAACCGTCCTCCCTCCGACTTACCGGAGTCAAAAACCACTATTGAGGAGAAAAAATTCTTACGCCCCAGCTCTTCCAGCGCCTTACGCAGTTCCGGCTGCAACACGACGACAATCGCTATTGCGGCAATACTAAACACATTCGTTACAATCCACAGTATCGTGTTCATTCTGAAAAAGGCGGCAACTAATATAAATATCGCGATTACAATAATCCCTTTTAAGAGCGCCCACGCTTTTGTATTTTTAATCCAAGCAAGAATATGATATGACACAAAAGTAAGAATAATAATCTCCACGATATCGGTCCAGTGGACTGTAGGCATATGCAATTTGGAAAGATATGTCGCTATAAATGTATTAAGTTGCTGCATGAGCCTTCTCTGCCTTTCTTATTTTTGCCGCGGTTAATGCACACTTCTTGTTTTCGGAGCCGTCTTAAGCTTCTGGCTGTTAATCTGTTTTACCTTTTTCTCCGGTTTAGACACTACGACTTTGGGTACCGCCTTCACGTAATAATAATATTCATCATCCTCGAACTGTACTTTCTCCGTTCGGCTGTAATC
>VSOA01000058.1 GCA_009774585.1 Lachnospiraceae bacterium | reverse complement strand
CAGATACAGAGGGTAATGCATTGAGCTGGGCAAGTGCGGGTGGTCTTGGTTTTAGAGGTTCAAGGAAATCTACTCCGTATGCAGCGCAGATGGCTGCAGAAACAGCGGCTAAAGCTGCTTTGATTCATGGTTTAAAGACAGTAGACGTTATGGTGAAAGGACCCGGTTCGGGTCGTGAGGCAGCAATCCGTGCATTGCAGGCTTGCGGTTTGGAAGTAACCAGCATTCGTGACGTAACGCCTGTTCCTCATAACGGATGTCGTCCGCCTAAGCGCCGCCGCGTCTAGTGTACAAAAAGAAAATCTAATCACTCACGGCAGAGGCCGTTTCGTGAAGATTTTCTAAATTTTGTACCAGAGAATCGTAAAGGACACGATTCTCCGCAATAAACAACTTTGTCCGATAAAAAGAAAATCTAATCACTCACGGCAGAGGCCGTTTCGTGAAGATTTTCTAATTTTGTACCAGAGAATCGTAAAAGACGTGATTCTCCGCGTGAAATAATTAGCGTAAAAATATTGGAAGAAGGCGTCATAGACGGCGCTGTAAACAAAATTATATGAGAGGAGCCAAAAATTATGGCAGTAAACAGAGTTCCTGTATTGAAAAGATGCAGATCACTTGATTTAGATCCTACTTATTTAGGATATGATAAGAAATCCAACAGAACATCGGCAAGAGCCGGTAAGAAGGTCAGCGAGTATGGTCTTCAGTTGAGAGAGAAGCAGAAAGCTAAATTTATCTATGGTGTACTTGAGAAACCTTTCAGAAATTATTATGAGAAAGCTGACAGAATGCAGGGTATGACAGGTGAGAACCTGATGGTTATGCTCGAGAGCAGATTGGACAGCGTAGTATTCAGGATGGGATTTGCGAGAACAAGAAGAGAGGCAAGACAGGTAGTTGGTCATAAGCATTTCCTTGTAAATGGTAAGCCTGTTAATATTCCTTCTTATTTGATTAAAGCAGGAGATGTGATTGAAGTAAGAGAAAAGTCCAGATCCTTACAAAGATACAAAGATATCCTTGAAGTAACGGCAGGAAGACTTGTTCCGGAGTGGATTGAGGTCGATCAGGAAGCATTGAAGGGAACGATCAAATACCTTCCGACAAGAGAAATGATTGACGTTCCGGTTAATGAGATGCTTATCGTCGAGTTGTACTCTAAGTAGGCGTTGTTTCCAACATGTTCGCAAAGGAGGGTATTTGCGTGTTTGATTTTGAGAGACCTAATATTGAGGTTGCAGAGATCTCAGAAGATAAGAAGTATGGTAGATTCGTAGTTGAGCCTTTAGAGAGGGGCTACGGTATTACCCTTGGTAATTCTCTCAGAAGAATTATGCTTTCTTCTTTACCGGGTGCAGCGGTAAGTCAGGTTAAAATCGAAGGGGTTTTACATGAATTCAGTTCGATTCCGGGTGTGAAGGAAGATGTTACAGAGATTATCATGAACATCAAGAGCCTTGCAATCAAGAATAGCAGCGATACCAATGAGCCTAAGACAGCATACATCGAGTATGAGGGCGAGGGCATTGTCAGAGCGTCCGATATTCAGGTGGATCAGGATATTGAGATTCTGAATCCGGATCTCGTGATTGCTACATTAAGCGGCAAAGATACGAAACTGTATATGGAACTTACAATCACAAGAGGAAGAGGATATGTCAGTTCAGACAGAAATAAGACAGAAGATCTTCCGATTGGCGTAATTGCAATAGATTCTATCTATACACCTGTTGAGAGAGTAAACGTAACAGTGGAGAATACACGTGTAGGTCAGATTACCGATTTTGATAAACTGACATTGGATGTGTTTACAAACGGAACTTTGGTTCCTGATGAGGCGGTTAGTCTTGCGGCTAAGGTTTTGAGCGAGCACTTAAGTCTTTTCATTGATCTTTCAGAAAATGCCAAGACCGCGGAAGTTATGGTTGAGAAGGAAGATGATGAAAAAGAAAAAGTATTGGAAATGAGTATTGATGAGTTAGAACTGTCTGTTCGTTCCTATAACTGCTTGAAGAGAGCGGGAATCAATACGGTTGAAGAGTTAACCAATAAGACTTCCGAGGATATGATGAAAGTCCGTAATTTGGGACGTAAGTCTTTGGAGGAAGTTTTAGCAAAGTTAAAAGAGTTAGGTTTACAGCTTAATCCTAGTGATGAAGCCTAATCCAACATAGGAGGGCGTGCGGGATAAGTCCGAAGCGCACCGGTATGTCTGCTCATGAATGGAACTGTTAACGCATTCGGTAAGTAAGTCCGACGCGCATTGCCGTATGTACACCATGGTGAGGGAGAGAACTCCCCAGTGAGAAAGGAGCCATTATGGCAAAATACAGAAAACTCGGCAGAACATCTGACCAGAGAAAAGCATTACTTAGAAGTCAGGTAACAGCTCTTCTGTATCACGGAAAGATTGTTACAACGGAAGCAAAAGCGAAGGAAGTACGCAAGATTGCGGAAGGTTTGATTGCGCTGGCTGCCAAAGAGAAAGACAACTTTGAAACTGTCAAAGTTACCGCTAAAGTTCCGCGCAAGGACAAAGACGGTAAGAGAGTGAAAGAAGTAGTGGATGGCAAGAAAGTTACCGTATATGATATGGTAGAGAAAGAAATTAAGAAAGACCTGCCTTCCAGATTACATGCGAGAAGACAGATGCTCAAAGTATTATATCCTGTTACGGAAGTGCCCAGTACACCCGCCGGAAGAAAGAGAGGAACTAAGCAGGTTGACTTAGCAGCCAAACTTTTTGACGAGTATGGTCCGAAATATGCAAGCCGTAACGGTGGTTATACGAGAATTATCAAGATTGGTCCCCGAAAAGGAGACGCAGCAATGGAAGTTGTTCTTGAGCTGGTATAGGATAAATAAAGTGTGTTGATGATACCCCGTACGGATGTATGGGGTATTACTTTTGTACGGCAGTCTTAGTAATACCGGATATACGTTCAAACATATAGTATTAAATGTATAAGTTAATTTAAACAATATAATTCATCAATAAAACATAAAAATAATATTTTCTTCTGGAATTTATCCACAGATATGATATAATAGTCATAGCGTCATGTGTAAAATACAGTGTATTGGAGGAACATTACGATGAAACTAAAGCAGAAAATTCTTATGATTGCGATTTTACCTTTGGTAGTACTGGGTATAGTCATTATCTTCGTTGGTCAGAAGCAGATTACGAATGTGTTGACAGAAAACATTTCGAGCGGTTTGCGTGCGACGACGATTGCTGTACGTTCCACATTCAGGAAGCTGAATAATGAATCGTATAGACTGAACGAAAATAATGAGTTGGTAAAAGGTGATTTCAATATTTCCCTGACGCCTGATCTGGCAGACGGTATTAAAGAAGCCACCAATATCGATGTAACCATTTTTTATGGCGATACGAGATATATGACTTCCGTTGTTGATGAGAGCGGAAATCGTATTAACGGTACGAAAGCGGGACCGAGAGCAGTTGAGACCGTATTAGGCAGGGGTGAAGAATTCTTTGCGGAGGATGCCGTTGTAGCTGATCAAGAGTATTTCGGTTACTACATACCGTTATTTGATTTTGAGACGCAGGAAACAGTTGGTATGGTATTTGCCGGAATGCCGCAGGCAGATGCAAAGGCTGAAATCAGAAGAATTATTATTGTGATTGTAGCGCTTGTTGTTGTTGTGGCTGTTGTTTGTACAGGGCTGATTTTCCTTACGGTGAATAAGATGGTTAGACATCTGGAAGAAGGCGTAACGGCGTTGTCACAGCTTTCCGAAGGAAAGATGAATATTCATATTGACGACAAACTGCTGGTTGAAAAGGATGAAATAGGCGATATCTGTCGTGCAATTGAGAAGATGAAGGAGAGCTTATCTAGTATCATTACCACGATTAAAGAGGACAGCGCAATCTTGTTAGAGGAATCTGATAAACTTCGTGAGAAGACTGATGTTACCAGCGAGCATGTTGAGCAGATGGAGAAAGCTGTCAACGAGATTGCAATCGGTGCCGGCAGTCAGGCGGAAGAGACGCAGGATGCAACAGAACATATTATTCTTATGGGTAATATGATTGAAGAGACAGCCGGTGAGTTGGCAAATCTGAATGAGAGAGCAAATGCAATCAAAGAGCGTGGCGAGGTTGCAATCGAAGCGCTTCGTGAATTGCAGAGCACGAACGAGAAGACCAGCGAATCTATTAATATTATTTACGAGCAGACAAATACGACGAATGAGTCGGCTCAGAAGATTAAAGAAGCAACGGCTTTGATTACTAATATTGCAGAAGAGACAAATCTCCTTTCACTCAATGCATCTATTGAGGCGGCCCGTGCCGGTGAGCAGGGTAGAGGATTCGCAGTTGTTGCGGCACAGATTCAGAAACTGGCTGAACAGTCCAATGAGTCTGCAAGACAGATTGAAGGAATCATCCTTGCATTGATTGAAGATTCGGATAAGTCAGTTGCAACCATGAACGAAGTCAAAGAGATTATGGAACTGCAGAACGAAAATGTTACAAATACAGGTACGCAGGTTACACAGCTGCTTAGTGATGTAGATGAATCGCTTGTTATGATCAGTGATGTTACAGAGAAGACCAATAAGGTTAACGATGTAAGAAGCAGCGTGGTAGATACAGTACAGAATCTGTCTGCGATTGCGCAGGAGAATGCGGCAAGTACGGAAGAGACATCGGCATCTGTTACGGAAATTAACGGAATTATCAGTGAGATTGCAGGTAATGCAGCAGAACTGAAAGGTATCTCCAACAGAATGGATGACAGTATGGCAATGTTTGAAATGTAAGAATTCATTGTTTGGCAGTTTTGGTAGAATAATTAGAAACCTCGGGATATAATCCCGAGGTTTTTATGATGCGATCATTTTTTGCAGTAACGATTTAATCAGAGTACAATCTGAAAATGTTGATAATCTTTACAGGAGTTCCAGTTGCCGCCCCAAGTAAAGCCATGTTCAATGAATAGTTTGTAACATAAATCTGTCTCATCAATTTTATATGGGAAATCCTGCGTGCGGTCTGCGTAGATTTCACTGCCTTTCGGAGAGATATAAGTTTCTCCGTTGGCGCCTCTGTTGAACACAACGTACGGATTATAGAACGGATTAATATCAATTGCACAGCCCAGCGCATGCTTTGACAGGTTGTCGGTGCCGTCCACCACTCTGTAATTAAAACAGGAAGTGTTGTTATCGAGCATTGACAGAGTATCATCACCATCATACTCATCAATAAGGCGGATGCGTTCAATTCGATATTCGTTCCGGTACAGCTCATAGAAGATTTCTACGATATCCTGTGCGATAGCCTGATTACAGATCAGTTCACCGTTTTGCTCTTTTCCGTCAAAATCAATATAGAGAAGTCCGACATAATTTAAATCTTCATACGGTATGGTACATCCTTCTTTCGGATAGGATGTTCCTGTGATACGCTGCTTTACATCTTCGTTTAAAGGTTCATAATAGAATCCGGGTTGATATGTTGTTCGGGTTTCGTTTATTGCCATAGTGTCATTCTCCGCATTAGAAGATGGTTCGTTAGGATTATTGTATGCGGGAGAATCAGCAGATGTTTCTGAGTCTGCGGGTACTAAGATGTCATCCGGAGACACATCCGAAGAGGCATTCGGAGAGACGTCCGGAGGTGCTTCGGATTCAGATACTGTATGAAATTCCGAATTGGACTCAGGCATGTTTTCCGATTCTGCCGCGCCTTCGGGTGGGCTGCTTTCCGATCCGGGATCCGTACCGTAGGCGGTTTGAGGACTGTTTAACGCATATTCTTCCAGTGTTTCGAAACCGGTTAAGTAATGCGCAAGGAAAGCGCACACCATGATAAAGAAGAGAAGGAAGATAACGGGTTTAGCGGCGAGTCGCAATAATTCTTTTACGTCTTTGTTATTAGCGGTTTTTTTGGGTAAATTTTGTGACATGATTGTCATTCCTCCGATAATGATGTATATATTATTTATCATTTTATCACATCATATCGGGTTTTTTCATAAAAACTTGTCTTTTAAGATAGATGTTAGTATAATAAACGAAGCTAAAAGCATTTTGTGTCTCGAACTGCTAAGAGTGCGGTCAATAATTGAGGAAAATAAAATGGGAATCATTAAGACGGATAAGTTAGTATTTGAATATATCAGACGTGATGAGGAAGGTAACGTGGAAGGCATCACGCGTGCGGTAGATGAAGTCGATCTCGATGTGAAGCAGGGAGATTTTGTAGCTATATTAGGGCATAACGGTTCGGGTAAGTCTACGCTTGCCAAACATATCAATGCTATTCTATACCCAACGGAAGGAACCGTGTGGGTTGACGGAATGAATACGAGAGACGAGAAAGATTTATGGAATATCAGGCAGGAAGCCGGTATGGTGTTTCAGAATCCGGACAATCAGATCATCGGACAGGTAGTGGAGGAAGATGTGGGATTCGGACCGGAGAATATGGGCGTACCGACGGAAGAAATCTGGGAACGCGTGGAAGAGAGCCTCAAGGCGGTAGGAATGTATAAGTATCGGAAATACTCTCCTAATAAGCTGTCCGGAGGTCAGAAACAACGTGTATCCATCGCCGGTGTGATTGCCATGCATCCCAAATGTATTGTTCTGGACGAACCAACGGCGATGCTTGACCCCAGCGGGCGCAAAGAAGTGGTGCGCGCAGTGAGAGCGTTGAATGACGTGGAAGGCATTACGGTGGTTCTGATAACCCATTATATGGAGGAGATTATTCATGCAGATAAAGTATTTGTCATGGATAAAGGAAGGATTGCCATGCAGGGGACGCCTCGTGAAATCTTTTCACAGGTGGAGAAGTTAAAGGAGTTACGGCTTGATGTACCGCAGGTGACGCTGCTTGCCTATGAATTACAAAATAGCGGCATCAATCTGCCGGATGGTATTCTGACAGTGGACGAGCTGACGCGGGCGCTGCTGGCAGCGGTTAGGTAGTGAAGACGGATGAAAGGGCGTTATCATGTCGATAATATTGGATCATGTAGATTATGTATACGGAGGAGATACGACGCTTGCGGTGCATGCGCTGAAAGATATCAATCTTGTGATTCCGGACGGACAGTTTATTGGGCTGATCGGTCATACAGGTTCCGGTAAATCCACGCTTGTTCAGCATTTGAACGGGTTGATTAAACCTACGGGCGGCAGTATCTATTTTAACGGGGAAGACATCCATGAGCAGGACTATGATAAGAAGAAGCTGCGAAGCAAGGTCGGGCTGGTATTCCAGTATCCGGAGCACCAGTTGTTTGAAATAGACGTTTTTTCCGATGTATGTTTTGGACCGAAGAATTTAGGCTTGTCTAAGCAAGAGACGGAGCTTAGGGCATATGCTGCGCTTAAGCAGGTCGGACTGGAGGATGAATATTTCTACCAGTCGCCGTTTGACTTATCCGGCGGACAGAAACGTCGCGTAGCAATTGCAGGTGTGCTTGCCATGAAACCGGAAGTGCTTATTCTGGATGAACCGACGGCGGGCTTAGATCCCAAGGGAAGGGATGAGATACTTGACCAGATAGCTAAGCTGAAAGAAGAGACAGGAATTACGGTTATCCTCGTGTCGCACAGCATGGAAGATGTGGCAAAGTATGTGGAACGCATTATTGTGATGAATCAAGGCAGCGTATTGTATGACGATGTTCCTAAAGAAGTGTTTAAGCATTACCGTGAACTGGAAGAGGTGGGATTGGCTGCGCCGCAGGTCACATATATCATGCAGGAATTATATAAGAACGGTATGCCTGTTAAGACTGATGCGACGACGATTGAGGAAGCCGGGAATGAGATTCTGCGCGCACTCGGCAGGTAGAAAGTATCATGATAGCGAAAGGAATGAATTATGTTACGGGATATTACATTGGGCCAGTATTATCAGACGGACTCCGTCATTCATAAATTGGACCCGCGGGTAAAACTAATTGCAACAATCTGTTTTATTATATCATTGTTTGTTGTAAAAAGCTGGGTGGGATATGTAGCTGCCGCCATCTTTCTGGCGGTGATGATTAAATTGTCGAAAGTTCCCTTTAAGTATATGGTCAAAGGGATGAAAGCCATTGTCTTTATTTTGCTGATCACAGTGGTGTTTAATCTGTTTCTGACACCGGGGGAAGTGCTTATTTCGGTGTGGAAACTAAAGATTACCAAAGAAGGTCTGCGGATCGCGGTGATGATGGCAGTCAGATTATCTTTTCTTATTGTCGGTTCTTCCGTGATGACGCTGACAACTACACCGAACAGCCTGACAGACGGCATGGAGAAACTGATGAAACCGCTTAAAATATTTAAAGTGCCGGTGCACGAAGTGGCGATGATGATGTCGATCGCACTCCGGTTTATCCCGATTCTGCTGGAGGAAACGGATAAGATTATGAAGGCGCAGATTGCCAGAGGCGCAGATTTCGAAAGCGGAAACCTGATTAAGAAAGCCAAGGCAATGGTGCCGCTTCTTGTTCCGCTCTTTATCTCGGCTTTTCGCAGGGCGAACGATCTGGCAATGGCGATGGAAGCCAGATGCTATCGGGGCGGTGAACACAGAACCAAAATGAAACCGCTTAAATACGCGGGCAGGGATCGAATTGCTTACGGTGTGTTGGCGGCATATTTTGCAATATGTATCGTAATCGGAATCTATTTGTGAAGCACTGATTAATAGAATTGCGGTTCGTTTTTCAGAGAATGATTTAACGGAAGCATTTTGTGAAGAGAGTACGAATATTTAGAAAATGGTATTACAATGAAAAGAGTTATGTTAACCGTTGCGTATGATGGAACGAATTACTGCGGATGGC
Organism: Lachnospiraceae bacterium; assembly: GCA_009774585.1. Classification (GTDB taxonomy): domain Bacteria; phylum Bacillota; class Clostridia; order Lachnospirales; family Lachnospiraceae; genus UBA3282. Next base: position 7,410 of record VSOA01000058.1, on the reverse strand, counting down.
AGGTACAACCGAACGGAGAAACGATAGAAGGCGTCTTAAACAGATGCCTTTCTGAACTTATGGGAGAGAAAGTGGAGGTCATAGGAGCCAGCCGAACTGATTCAGGTGTTCATGCGCTGGGAAATGTTGCGGTTTTTGATACGGACAGCCGGATACCCGCAGATAAAATGTCTTACGCGTTAAACAGAAGCCTGCCGGAGGACATCAGAGTCCGAAGATCGGAAGAAGTATCGCCTGAATTTCATCCGCGACATTGTGACAGCCGCAAGACCTACGAGTATAGAATTTACTGCGCGCCGTTTCCGCAGCCGACCAAGAGACTGTACGCTTACTATACATATGTTCCGCTTGATATTGACCTAATGAGTCAAGCCGCGCGGCATTTGATTGGGACACATGATTTCAAGAGTTTTTGCAGCGCCGGCGCACAGGTGGAGACGACAGTGCGCCGGATTGACAGTATCGAGGTTTGGGAAGAGTATGAGAGGAACGGGAAAGCGTGTGTCAGTGGAGAAACAGGAAACGGAGATGGAATTGCCGGGTATGAGCATAAGGAAAGCGGCTCAAAAAACGACAAAGGCAGAGAAATCGTAATACGCGTGACAGGCGGCGGTTTTCTCTACAATATGGTGCGTATTATTGCAGGCACGCTGATGGAAGTCGGAAGAGGGCATATTGCGCCGGAGGAGATGGTAAGGATATTGGAAGCAAAAAACCGACGGGAAGCAGGACCGACTGCGCCGGCCTGCGGACTGACTTTGGTGGGAATTGAGTATGACGCTGAAACCATGGAAAAATCAAGCAAAAAAGAGGTTGACACACGCGGAAGCGTATAATATAATAGGTAACTGTGACAGTGTTTAAAAGTGTTTGGCCAAAGCCCCGGCAAAGACACTTTAAATATAAGAAAGAAGTTAAATTTGTTGTGACCAAAGTTCATGAGTGCGGCCCGGACATCCGCATAAAAAACGGCAGTAACAACGCAGACAGTCGAAAGACGAATCACTACTTGGAGGTAATATAATGAAGACTTTTATGGCAAGCCCGGCTACAATCGAAAGAAAATGGTATGTAGTTGACGCGACAGATATGACACTTGGTCGTTTATCATCTGAGATTGCTAAGGTGTTACGCGGCAAGAATAAACCGATTTTCACACCCCATATGGATACGGGAGATTATGTGATCGTAATCAATGCTGAGAAGGTGAAAGTAACCGGTAAGAAATTAGATCAGAAGATTTACTATCATCACTCAGATTATGTAGGCGGAATGAAAGAGACTACATTAAAAGAAATGATGAAGAAACATCCTGAGAGAGTTGTAGAGCACGCAGTAAAAGGCATGCTTCCAAAAGGACCTTTGGGAAGACAAATGTACACCAAGCTTCATGTGTATGCCGGACCGGAACATCAGCATGCAGCACAGAAGCCGGAAGTATTAACATTTTAATTCACAAGGACTGAAAGGAGAAAATAATAATGGCTAAGACAGCTAAATCAGCAGCAAAATATTATGGTACCGGCAGAAGAAAGAAATCTATCGCCAGAGTATACTTAGTGCCGGGTAAAGGTGAAATTACAATCAATAAAAGAAATATTGATGATTATTTCGGATTAGAGACTCTTAAGGTTATCGTTCGTCAGCCGCTTGTTGCGACAGATACGGCAGATAAATTTGACGCGATCATCACGGTGAAGGGCGGCGGTTATACAGGTCAGGCAGGCGCCGTAAGACACGGTATTGCGAGAGCTCTGCTTCAGGCGGATGCAGATTACAGACCTACTCTGAAGAAAGCGGGTTATCTGACAAGAGATCCTCGTATGAAAGAGAGAAAGAAGTACGGTCTCAAAGCAGCGAGACGTGCGCCTCAGTTCTCCAAGAGATAATCTTGTGGGATATTTCCTTATAGGAACAAAAATATATGGTTTCAAAATACGGACTCCGCAGGTTAATCTGCGGAGTTTTTTTGAAATTATCTTTTATGTAAGCAATAAAGCATGGTAAGATAATACCAATAATGGAATGCGGAGAAGCTTGATGAATAAGTTTGAGAACATAGACGAAGACAATATAGACGAAAACAATATAGATGAAGAACTGAAGAGAGAATTAAAAGCGCTTCCAGAGAACTTCTGGGATTTCAAAAAGGCGGATACGAAAGAATTGACGCACAGCATTCACAATTACCCGGCGGTTATGATTTATCCGATCAGCAGGAATATCATTGACATTGTCAAAAGGTATCGGGACATTAACGTATTGCTGGATCCGTTTATGGGTTCCGGCACCGTAGTGCTTGAAGGCATGCTGGCAGGCATACCGACAGTGTACGGAAACGATTTGAATCCGCTGGCATACCGGATAGCGAAAGCGAAAACAACGTTATTGCCGGAGAATTTTGAAGGTGAAGTGAGCGATATGCTGGCGGCGGTTGATGCGAACTACAGAACATATCAGACAAGTGTAAAGTAACTTACAATATTTTTATTTTAAGACCGTATATACGCTCACTGTCTTGGAATGGTGAAATAAGAGAATTGTTTGAAGAGGTACAAAAGAACGGAATGAGGATTAAGCCATATTATTTGTATTATGAAGACGGCATTTTGAGGGCGCAGGCTGCAGAATTAGTGATGAATAAGGATTCATATTCGATTGTTTTTAAAAATGTAACAGAGCAGAATAATGAAATCTGAAGCAGATTATAGCGTGATGCGGGAAGCCTTTTCTTGAATGTTTTACTTTATCATGGTAAACTGTCAGTAAACAGAATATATGAGTGACATATTGTGGGAGTAGAATATGTTATTATAAGTAAACACATACATAAGGGGGGTTAGAATGAAGTACAAGGTTCTATTGACGGGGAAGAACGATTCTGCGATTGACGATTTTTTTATGCAGATGACCGATCATTTTGAGGTGATGACCAGCTCTGCACGATTCGAAGATATTATCAGGCATATGAACTATTTCTCGCCGGATATTTTTGCGTACTGCTTAAATAAGGAGTCACGGGATGATATGATTCAGATTGCAAATCTGAAATTCAGGTTATCTAAGGCGAATATTCCGCTTGTGATCATGGGACTTAAGGAGGACTGTGATGAGTTTGAGAAGATTTCGGTAAATGCTGCGAATCTGATATTGTACAGACCGCTTTCAGTAGGCGTTATTCAGGAGAAAATCATAGCGCTTATGAAGGATAGAAGATTTATGGAGGTCGTGGACACGCAGCATGCGGCGGCTGATGCTGCTGAGGCAGAGAAAGAGAAAGCACGGATGTCCGTGCCTGAAGAGACCGTGAAAAAGGCGCCGCCCCAACTCCAGCGCAGGCATGTACTGGTGGTTGATGATAACGCCATGATGCTTAAGGTGATCAAAGAGCATCTGCATGGCAAATATGATGTGGCGACTGCCGTGAGCGGGAAAGTTGCATTGAAATTTCTGGAGAGAAAGAAGACGGATTTGATTCTGTTAGATTATGAGATGCCGGAAGAAAGCGGACCGGCAGTATTGGAGAAGCTGAGGGCTTCCGATGAGACGAAAGATATTCCGGTTATTTTTTTGACGGGAGTCACAGAGACGAAGAAGATTAAAGAGGCGCTTGCGCTGAAACCGCAGAATTATCTCCTGAAACCTGTTGATCGTGAGAAATTGCTGGAGACGATCGCAAAAGAAATCGGATAAGATATTATAATAAACTACAGCATATACATGGGAAGAGGAGCGAATTATGGACATGGAACGAAAGTTGAAATTGACAGACTTAATCGATGCGAACATGTTGCAAAAAATACAGGATGCTTTCTCTGATATGACCGGTATGGCGGCGCTTACGACGGACGTAAACGGCGTGGCTGTGACGGAGGGATCCAATTTCTCCGATTTTTGTATGAAGTATACAAGGGCTTCCGTGCTTGGCTGCGCACGCTGCGAGCAATGTGACAGAAAAGGTGCGGAACTCGCACTTGACAGCGGCAAGCCTGTTATTTATTTCTGTCATGCCGGACTGATGGAGTATGCGGCACCGATTATGGCGGACGGTGAACTGGTAGGCTGCATCGTCGGCGGACAGGTCCTCACGGAACCAATGGATTTGGAACAGGCGAGAAAGACGGCAAGAGAGATTGGCGTTGACGAAGATGAATATGCCAAGGCAGCGGAGAAGATTCATATTTTGGATCAGGGTACAATTGATAATGCGGCGAAATTCCTATACACGTTTGCGGATGTGCTGTCGGATATGGCGTACAACAAATACCGTGTCTATCAGGCCAATTATAATATGAGGGCGAATCTGGAGCTTGTCTATAAATCTTACGAGCAGCTTGAAAAATCTGAAAATATGAAATCGGATTTTCTGGCGAATATGAGTCATGAAATCAGGACACCTATGAATGCTGTGATCGGCATGGCTGAGATGGCGCTTCGAGAGGATCTTCCGCTGGCGGCGAGGGATTATATCGGCCAGATTAAAGAAGCCGGCAAATCGCTGCTCACGATCATCAATGATATTCTGGATTTTTCCAAGATAGAGTCCGGCAAAATGGATATCACAGAGGTGGATTATGAGCCGATGTCCGTGTTGTATGATGTTGCCAATATTGTCATGACTAGGCTGAAAGACAAGGATGTGGAATTGGTTCTTGAGGTCGCGCCGAATCTTCCAAATAAACTATGGGGCGATAATATCAGAATAAAGCAGGTGCTGTTAAACCTTGCCAACAATGCGGCGAAATTCACCATGCAAGGTAAGGTTACGATGCGGATGGAATGCGCCAAGATGACGCCTGATGAGATACGGCTTCAGATTACCGTGGAAGATACGGGAATCGGTATCAAGAAGGAGGACGTTGGTAAATTATTTCAATCATTCCAGCAGGTTGACAGCAAGAGAAATCGTAATATTGAAGGAACCGGTCTGGGACTGGCAATTTCTAAGAAACTTCTCACACTGATGAACGGAAGCATATGGGTTGAGAGCGAATATGGAAAGGGCAGTAAATTCAGTTGTGTTCTTCCACAGAGAATTGTGGATGATACGCCCAGCATCCAAATCAAAGAACCGGAGTCGATGCTTGTGGCAGGGTTGATTTCACATCCGATTATCAGAGAAAGTTTGTGCGCGGATGCTTCCAAACTGGGGGTACAGGATATCAGATTATTGTCGCCCAAAGATTTAGATACGCTTCCGCAGCAGGATAAAGTATTCTTGTTTATCGAACTTCCGCTATTTGAGGGTGTGGTGGAAGAATATGTCAAAAACCACCCCGATGTGAAGGCAGTCTTGATTTTAGACTTTTATGATCATGTAAAATATGACATTCCGAATCTGCTTATGCTGCGCAAGCCATTGTTTGCATTGAATATTGCTATGGTGTTAAACGGAGAGGAACTGCACTTCGATGAGGATACGGATGAAAAGGAGTTTGATTTTATTGCTCCTGAAGCGAAGATTCTTATTGTAGACGATAATGCGGTGAATCTGACGGTGGCGGAAGGACTTTTGGAGCCGCTTAAGATGGAAGTCGATACGGTAACCGGAGGTAAGGAAGCAATTGAAAAGATATCAAAAGTACATTATGATATTGTATTCATGGACCATATGATGCCGGAACTTGACGGAGTGGAGACGACGCATATTATCAGACGCTTTCATCCGGAATATAATGATGTTCCTATTATAGCGCTTACGGCAAATGCCGTGGAAGGAACGAAGGAGATGTTCTGCCGGGAGGGCATGAACGATTTCGTGGCGAAGCCGATTGAACTTCGAATGCTTGCCGCGAAGGTAAGACAGTGGCTGCCGGTAGAGAAAATTCAGAAGGCGTATAATACCATGACTGCCGACAAGAATATGAAGAAGGCGGAGCAGATGGTGGTGGGCGATTTGAATGTGAAGTTTGCCATGGAATTTCTGGTCAGTGAAGAATTGTTCTGGAAAGTATTGAAAGTATTTTATTACAGTATAGAGAAAAAAGTGAATCAGATTAAGACGATGGAAGAGGAAGAAGACTGGACAGGGTATACGATTGAAGTCCATGCGCTTAAGAACTCTGCCAAACAGATCGGGGCAATCTCTTTGTCAGACAAGGCTGCTTTACTAGAAAAAGCAGGTAATGCGAGAGACGCAGAGACGATACATAAGTGCACGGACGAGATGCTTGAACAGTATAACGGCTACTTGGAAATGCTCGCGCCTTTCTGTCGGGATGAAGAGGACTCAGCGGATAAGAAAGAAATCTCAGACGCTCAACTGGAGAGTTGTTTCGCCAAGATAAGGGATGCCATTGAGGATTTGGATATGGACCAGATGGAGGAAGTAATCCGTGAAATGGAACGGTATCAGTATGACGAATGGCAGCAGGAGCTTTTTGAACAGTTAAAATATGCTGCGGACGAGATGGACGTCGATCAGTGTGAGACAATACTGAATGACTGGGAGGGTCAATTAAAAAGGTTGAGCTGACTTGATATGACAGGCGTGACATGTGTGACAGATATGACAGATGAGAAATAAGTATGGGAGGGTGGATGTAGTGACAGACTATGTCCACCCTCCGTCCATTGTTATGACTTGTCCGGTCAGATAGTCAGGCGCATGAAGAAGGGAGAGCACCATTTGCGCCGCTTCCTCCGGCTGACCTAATCGGTCGGCCGGAATTTCATTCCGCAATGCGTCTATGTCTTCCGGAGAAAAGGATTTGTTCATATCGGTATCAATGGCACCGCAGGCTATTGCATTCACTTGTATGCCGCTGGGTGCAAGTTCCTTGGCAAGCGCTCTGGTAAAACTGTTCATGCCGCCCTTTGATGCAGAATAAGCAGTTTCCATGGATGCGCCCACGTTGCCCCATACGGAAGAAATATTGATGATCTTGCCGCGGTGGTTTTGCAGCATCAGAGGGATTGCGTGTCTGCATGTATAGAAGAGTGCGTCTAAGTTCGTGCCCATAATTTCTCTCCAGTCGGCATCGCTCATTTCATGAAGCAGACCGACATAAGAGATACCGGCATTATTGACAAGCAGATCCAGCGTGTCAATTCGGGTAAAAATCTGCGCTACATCATCCGCATTACCCATATCTGCGGCGAAAGGAATACATTCAATGTGATATTGCGCGGCAAGATGAGCGGCAGCTTCAGACAGCCGTTCTTTGGAACGCCGGCATGTCAGATAGAGATGATAGCCTTCTTTAGCCAGATTATGTGCGATGGCGTAACCGATTCCTCGGGACGCTCCGGTCACAAGCGCATATTTTGTTGTAGGAGAGAGTGTTTCTGACGGCATCTTAATCCTCTTTCTATGTTATAGGAAATTTATCATCTTTTCCGAGTTGGTGTAATTTAATTTTTGTTTTTGTCTTTGAATAATCTGTTTTGTATTATATGATTATATTCTAT
>VSOA01000057.1 GCA_009774585.1 Lachnospiraceae bacterium | reverse complement strand
TTCCTGCCCATATTAATTAATCTCAAATAGGAATTATTATTATTTTCATATATATTGACGTCTATTTTTCTGCCGGTAATATCGCTGTCAACCTCATTCATGTTCTTTATGCGCGGAGCTTCCAACGGTTTGATATCTTTTAGCGCGTCCGCTAGAGTATATCTTTCATTCCGCTCACAATTAAGTTTAATCTGCTCAAATATACCTTCCGGGGAAATCCTTTTAGTTTCCATTACATCATTTCTAACTGCAATATATATTAGCCTCTCCCTGCTCTGGGCTACCGAGAAATCCTGTGAATTAAGTATCTGATACTTAACTTTATAAGAAAAATCCTCCCCGTTTTTTCTAATCTTTAAATTCTCGTAATCTTCCACCACCTGCCCTGCTACCGACAGCATCCCCTTTACGTTTTCCATAACTACTATTTTGGGAGTGATTTTCTCTACGGCTTTCACAAAATATTTGTATAATTTATTTCTGGGATCATCTATTACCCTCTGTCTGTTTGCTTCACTAAATCCTTGGCAGGGCGGTCCGCCCACAACAACATCTATATCCCCATCAATATAATTTTCAATATTCTCCACAATCTCTTTGATATCGCCCTGAATCAGTTTGTCAGAAGGCAATTCCGGATGATTATATTTATATGTCTGAATACACACTGCCTCAATATCGTTTGCAAGTTTTACATGAAACCCCTCCTGTAAAAAGCCAAGACTCAGACCACCCGCGCCACAGAAAAAGTCAACAAGCGTTAATTTCTTCTGTTTCATAGCCTCCTTCTGTATTTGAGCCCTTTTTGAATTATACAGTTTATCCACAAGCTGTCCCACTTCTTCACGATGCCCAATCACAAAATTTACAGCCTCTTCAAATTTATCATACTGTTCTTTTAAAAATGCCTTCAATGACTCTAATTCATCTGCTTTATCAATTACTCCAATCTGTAGCAGCTCTTCTATGTACCCTTCTTTTACGCCTTCCTTCAATTCTAAGTTATTTTTTTCACAGAAAACCTCAACCAGTCTTCTGTATACTTGTATCTGCTCTGTAAAAAAGTTTTTCTCTGTTTTATCGTGTAATTTGCATACAGATTTAAATATCATCATCTGCCTCCAGCTTATTTAATTTTTCCTTAATGCACTTTGCAACGACTTCTGCCAACAACGGTGGAACTGCATTCCCTATCTGTTTAAACTGCTCTGTCCTTGGTCCTTCAAATACAAAATCATCTGGAAAGGACTGTATCCTTGCCGCCTCTCTCACTGTAAAAGTTCTGTTTTGTGAAGCATCCGGATGAATAAACTGGTTTCCGTCCTTATATAAATGCGCTATGATTGTTTTGGATGGCAAATCCCACCATTGTACGGTATAACTATTGCCAAACACTCTGGGGTTTTCATGCTTTAAATCCGGTCTATTCTCAAGCAGTTCCTTAAATGTCCAATGCTGCCCGCTCATTACAGCATATCTTTCAGCATCTTTATCATTATGATTCCTTGCGACATGATCTCTTAATGTCACATCATCCGCAGAGCGAATTTTCTTTAGGAATTCATTGTCTCGTCTAGATTCAAAGCAAATCTCCTTTTCCCCCTGACCCGGTCTTAACTTTGGAAGTTCAGCAATTGCATCCCTAACAGTTATATACTTCTTCAGTCCCTGCTTCTCATCATCCGGCATCTCGGGGTCATAATGCGTCTTAATAATACCTGCATACATCTCTTCCGGCTCTATTTCAATATCCTTTCTAACCCCGATAATAATTACTCTTTTTCTAATTTGTGGAACACCATAATTCGCAGCATTCAATACATTGATTTTAGCATCAAATTTCACTTTATAATTCTCGCTTAATGACGCGACAATTCTATTTACAATATGTTCTCCATTTATTCTGGCAGTCAACATGCCTGTTACATTCTCAAACACAAAAAACTTAGGTTTGTAATGATTCAGAATTTTCACATAACTTTCAAACAAATAATTTCTTGGATCGTTTCGCATGGCATTATCATCCTTCGCCCTGCCAAGGCTGGAATAGGCCTGACAAGGCGGCCCGCCTATTATGATGTCGACGTCTTCTCCATCCACTGCCTCTTCCAGCCTTTCAATAACGTCCTCTCTGGTAATATCCAAATTCAAGACTGCTTTCTCTGGATTTTCATAACCATAATATTTCATTCTTGTCTTCAAAGTTTTACATGCAGTCGGATTAATTTCTATATGTGCAAGCGCCTTGAATTCTTGTCGATAAAATCCCTCACTCAATCCGCCACAGCCTGCAAATAAATCTATAAAATTATATTTTCTCATTGCCATCTACCTCATGCATCAGTATAGTATACTATGTGTCCCATTATCCGGTCTGTATAATGCTTCTAATTATTTATCTTCCGGATCCAGCTCTATTTCCATAATATCGCTTGTATCACATCCGAGTGCACAACATATTCGAACCAGAATCTCCGTGTTAATATTTTCATTTTTCCCAAGTTTTGCCATGGAAGCTGAGCTAATTTTTGCCTTTTCACATAAATCCTTTTTCATCATTTCCTTATCTATCAATAATTTCCATAATTTTTTATATGAAATATGCATGTTTCACCTCTCCCTATTTTCCATCTTTAAATCAGCGTACCATTTCAGCCACATGAATGCAATCACTAATTTTACGAACGCAAATTTTCTCTTTACCTGTAAATAGATTGTATCCTTATTCGCTTACATCACATCTGACAGTTCATACTCCTTCGCCTTAACAACGACCGCCTTTTCCTTAAAAATCTCACCGGCAATCCGCCGCTCCAAATTTCTTCTCTGTTCTAAATGCATAACCAGACCGTCTAATCCCTTAAGCCCGTACTTTCTTCCGCAAGGCGACTCTTCCAGATATTTTATCATCATCGGGAACCATAATTCATTGCCGTTGTCATCAGAACGCTCTTTTCTGATTACCTCAATCGCTCCTGCAATGTCCTCCACGTCTAAATAAATGATTCTGTACGGTCGATCAGCCAGTACCTGACATAGTTTTGCGTAGAAAGACAGAATCTCTTCATCCGTCATCATAAAATACAGCATTTGATTTTCTATGATATTCTGAAAAATAGAGCACTCAAAAATCTGCCCTTCACCCTGCCATCTGCCAAAGCGCTCAAAAACCACCTTTTCAAAAGATTCTCTGTCAAAGTTGCCGTTATAAATCTCATACTGTTCCAGCTGCTTATGAAAACCCGGAATCTCCGTTAGAATCTGCGTATAGCAGATAATCCTATGATCCCTCTCCGTGACAGTCTTGGCTCCAATCTCCTCAGATAGCGACGGGTAAGCCTCCCGTATGTCTTCATACTGCTTCTTCGTTACATAAGCGCACCACGCCAGTTCCACAGGGGAATAGTCTCCCTCGCGAAACACCTGATAGTCTTTCAAATATTCAGAAAGGCGACGGACAAAAGTCGATTTGCCCGCGCCTTGTAACCCTTCAATAAAATAATTGATTCTCTGCATCAAAACTGCTCCTTATCTTTTCCGTTAACATTTCTATCCTTCTCACACCGCAATTTTATCCAATTCGTCTTCTTGCTGATTATCTTATAATATTTTTATCAAAAAAAGGAGGTAATACATATGAACAGCGAACTGTTTGAAAAATTTAACGATGGCTTTCTCAAACTGCCGGATGCCATAAAGGAATTTGTAAATATTCCATGGTCCGTACATCCGGTCTTCGAGGGCGTAGAACTCAAACACATTGTCACAGCAAAAGATACCGACGGACAATTCAGTTATCACCTTGTCCGTATTACACCGGGCAAGAGTATCAAAAACCATGTCCACGAAACACAGTTAGAAACCCACGAAGTTATTGCCGGTTCCGGAATATGCATCAATAACGGCAGCGAAATCATTTATGAAGCGGGAACTATTTCTATTATGCCGGCCGGCATTTTGCATGAAGTCACCGCCGAAAAAGACGGACTTTACCCATTTGCAAAATTCATTCCGTCATTGTGCTAAACAATACGCTTGACAGACTGCACATATTCACTCGGCGTTAGTCTTACAAATTTGTGAAAGCATCGATCGAAGTGGCTTTGGTCACAAAACCCTGTGGCATAAGCCGCTTCAATCACGCTTTTCCCCTCTTCCAATATTTTCTGTGCCTTTCTGACCCTGCATTGTATCTGAAACTGATGCGGCGTTATTCCGCATTCCATTCGAAACCGTCTTATCATATAATACGGACTCATCCCTACATATCTCGCCATGTCATGAATCATGATCGACTTTTCCGGCTCTTCCATAATGAGACTCTTCAGTTTCCGGATATAAGCGGTCCCATCTTCCGCTTCATCTGTAATCAAGCCTGCATTGATACATATACACAGCATAGAATAGGCGCTCCCCTTCACCGACTCTATTGTATGCGGCGTGTCCGGTATAATACAGAAGCAGTCATATGCATGATAAATTTGTTTTCTGCCGTTACAAATGATACAGACCTCACCGTCCAAAACCCAACCTAGCGTAACATGACATGCATGTGTATGCATCGGATAACTCTGCGTTGCATACCGATAATAAATATATTCAACGTCTTTATTTTTCCGACAATATGTGATATTATTTTGCATTCTGCTTCTCCTGCCAACGTTTTATTATGTTGCAATGTATCGTATCATACACGAAGGCTTAGTCTCTTTCCCTGTAAATGCACAAAGAAACTCATTTTTGGGCGCCCTTTCTTCCATTCTTCTATACCGGAACGCTTGCACAGAAGACACACCTTTTTTCTGTGGCAAATATCAACGTAACTGTATACGATGCGGCGATTGCGGAAACGAACCTTTTATTAATAAACATCACCTTCAAATATATCAATATTTGATTACAATAACAGGCTGCGCGTATTTTTGGACTGATAAGGAAATTGGTAATTCTTACGACAGGCAATACATAGCGGACGAGTTTTCAGAAACCGCTCTTGATCGGCTGTCTTTAGCTTTATATGCATCCGGTTACCGCTATGAGGCAATGAACAAAAATAATGAAATCACGCCATTCACCACAGCTTAATAAGGACTGGTATCATAAACTCAGCAATATCGTTTTCATAACAGATAAATATGATAGTACGATTTCCTTGTCCGAATCTCTTGGTCATATGATCAATCACTTAAATACCGGAAGCAGGAATAAGCTGGAACAAAAGATTTATCATAAATTGGAAACGGAACCGGATGGGAGAAAACTTGGCAAGTGGTTAAACCAGTTAAACGGTCTAGCCATAGAAACCAGATGGCACGCATCTGAATGTTATCGGAATACGCTGGCATCTGAGGTTGACGATGATAAATGCAAAAAATTACTTTTAGAAGCCGCCGATTTACATCTCCATTTCCATGATCAGGCATGGAAAATCTGGGGGGCTTCTGGGTGTTTCGCCACAAACTTTCTATTGTGTGCCTCACAATATCAATGAATTATTGGATAAATCATCTGCCCGGGCAAAACTAAAATCCTTATTTCAGGAATTATTTACCATAGACCGTCAAGTCTCCCATTTACTGCAGGAATGTCTATCTTTACTGTAATCATATATTGCTGAGGCTGTCGCACTGATATGATCAGCAAACGCGGCCGCCTCATATATATACTCCAATAATTTTCTCCGTTCTCACCTATTCATTTCATCAACGATATTCTCCGGCTTCGCCGTCATCTCCACCCATGCCGGAATAAAACCGCTCTTGACCGCATTGCGCACGGATCTGATATTGGACCATGCAGAACAGTAAAAGGGCACTTTCCCTCTTCGCAATATTTCCACCGCCAGACTGCTTGTCAGTGCCGCCGCAACTCCGCGTCTCCTATAGTCCGGCAGTACGTCAACGCCAATCTGCCACATAGTATCACAATCAGCAGAGCAGGCTGCAAATCCGATAAGCCTGCCGCAGTCATATGCTCCGATTCCTAACACGTCAAGTTCTTTCCTATCTGCGCAAAGCGCATTGCTCCATTCCGGTTTGTACAAATTTACAAAATCAGACGGTCCCAATATTTTCAATTCATAATCACATGGCAATGCATGAAGTTTCTCAATGTCCGGAAGATAGTATTCCGCCATAAAACATACCTTATGTCCTTTTTGCATTAGTCTCTCGTTAAGCCAATGCATATTCGGCGTTTCAAAGCAATGATAAAATTCAAATTTTCCTATGTACTCTTCCACAATGTTCCGATATTCATCCCGGACAGACGCGACAATATTATTCCCATAAGAAACCATGTTGCAGGTAATCGGCTCCTTATAATACTTCCGCGCTCTTTCTCCTACGCCGGATTTAACAATTACGTGATGGCTGCATAGAAAATCGTCCGCGTTACAGTTAATATCCAACGCAGACTGTTCCATTGCAATTTGCAGAATTTCTTTATTTGTCACTATTCCAGTTCTCCTTACACAAATTGTAACGCAATTGCTTTTATTACGATTCGCAAAACAATTATTTTTTATAGTTTCATTTATTATAATATATCTGTACTACTTCTCACAATTAATTGTTTAAAAGTAAACAGCATATTTGTAACAATTCAGCCTTCACTGTTTCGCCGGATTCGGACATGTAATAATCCATAAATAACCAAAACGATCCTTTATAAGAGAACCGCAGCCACCGTCATCCGGTTCCGGATGCGGCTTTAGCGGTGAAACTACTGTTCCGCCTTCCGCCAGCACCGAAATGGCATACAATGCATCCTCCTCTGAGTCCATGTGAATCATCAGTTTGATACTCGTATTCACTTCTGCACCTTCAAAAGCGTCTCCCGCGGACATATGCGTATTGCCGAGCGCGAACTCCACGTGCATTACTTTTCCGGCTTGTCCCGGTTTCACGTCGGGCGTATTCTCAGACCAACGGGACATATAATAAATCTCACCGCTAAACGCCTCCATATAGGTACGGATTGCTTCTTCACAGTTTCCGTTAAATGATAAATATGGGATTACATTAATCTTTTCTTTGTTTGCTTTCATTTTCTTATGCCCCTCTTTCTTCGTTATGCACGAAACTATTACGAAATATAAAGATATTTTATAAGATAAACGATCAAATATCTAGTAAATTTCCGACATCCATTCATTTTCCTATAACAGTTCAACCTTCTATTCACTTTCCTTATTTAACATGATGTTACGCTTCACCCGAAAACATTCTTGATTTTGCTCAACTCATTTGCTCTCTCCACCCAGTTCTCCACATACCCGCAATCACAGCACACATACCTGATTACCGGAATCTTACCAATCAGCGTTGCCGTACTGGTATAGATGTTATTACCGCTGGCATGTCGATAAGGATTATCCGGAATACGAACAATATTTATAGCGCCACATTTTGTACATTTTCTTGTATTCTTCATTTCAGCACCTCCTGCATTGAACAAGCAAAATCAAAACTTCAACTATTAACGTCACTATCATCACCGGCGTCACCATAGGCGCTGTTCCCACGACCCCAGCAAGCAAAAGCATTAGCGCCGGAACAATATATTTCCTCGGATGATGCCACAAATCACTCTCTATCTTCCAGCCTCTGACCGGACAGAACCACTCCATAAACACCGATCCGACAGCGCTTTGCAGGGCAAAGAAAACTGCCGTCAGAATCACGTATACACTCATAGTATCCATGCTTTTCATTCCATATTCCCCTACAAAACCGCCATTGATAACATACCAGCTTCCGAGGAAAATCAGGTCCGCCGCAATATTACACAGAAAAATAAACAGACAGTACGGCACGCAGAATGCCGTCTTTTGTCCGGGCAGGAAACGAACCGCCTGCTCTAAATCCGGATCGCAGGATAGCAATATGCAGATTGGCGTATTCAATGAAAGAATCGCAAATCCAATCGGCATCACAAACACCCCTTCCAGTCTTCCCAGAAAAACGGGCAGCACACATGCCACCAGCCACATGACCGCCGTATTTGCCAGATAATTTTTGTGCGCCGCCATATAGCGAAGCAGATAGCGCCACACAGAGGGTCGCATGCATTTTCTTATGACCCGATTTGTTCTGCTGCCGCAAAGATAGAATGAATAAGCATCGACATGCGCTAACAACATCACTGCCAGTAAAGCACTGCATGACAGTATAGGAAGAAATAACACGCTGTCCCATAATAGGAAGATCCCTGCCATGACAGCAGTTCCCCACATAATGCTCCGGACAGCGCACCGCACCCAATGTTTTCTTGCCGCATAAACGCAGGCTGTCATAAGAATTGCATTGATCATACAAAGAACACTCCCCAGAATTTCCGTACCGCTCCACACCGAAACAGCTATCACTACCGCTATAAGCCCCAGAGTTTTCGTGAGAATCGTATAGATTCCCAGTACGGACACATAGGCAAAGATAAAGCGCTTTTCATCAAAGGGCATCATAAACATATTTTTCATATTCTCAGCATTATCGTCCGAAACTAAGGCCTGCCACATTACCCCGGCACTAACGCTGCTGACCATCAGATACAGAATAAACGGCGCGATCGTCAAACTAAAATCAGCAAGATGCAGACCTAAAAAGACAATGAACCAAACAGCCAGCGTCTTTGTCACTCTTTCCATTTTCACACCTAATAGTTTATTGGCAAATATCTTGTACATCTGACTTATCTCCTTCTTTACTCTTATTTCCCGATTTCCTTACCCCATGCTTCCTTTTGTCCGCCTCTCTCATCTCGCTCACCTTCCCCATATCGGAGCGCCTTCCGGATATCCACGGCATTAATCTGCCCGCCTTCAAAGCTCTGTCTGATCTGTCCGTCCTCTAATACCAGTACCCGGTCAGAGGTCAGCGTAATGCTTTCCAGAATATGTGAGGAAAAAAGTACCGTCCCGTGCGCCTTATATCCGGCAATCAATTGATATAGAAATTCCGTACTCTGGAAATCCAAACCGTTTACCGGCTCATCCAGCAAAAGCAATTCCGGTTTTAATGCAAAAGCCGTGATCAGAAAAGCCTTTTTCCGATTGCCCGTTGACAGGTCTTTCATAAGCACATCCGTATATTCCTCAAAATGAAATCCTTGTATCAACGCCGCGGTATCCGGATTTCCCCGCTTGTAAGCAGCAGACACGTACGCCATATACTCCCGGAACGTAAAGTACTGAAAAGAATTGTCCTCCGCAAACACGGTATAGCGGCTAATTTTGAAATTATTATCCCGAAATTTCACAGCGTGGTCGTGCATTCGGACTTCTTCCACCCGGAACGTCTCATGCAGTCCTGACAGAGTCTTAATAAACGTTGTCTTGCCCGCGCCGTTTAACCCGATCAGTCCCACTACTTCATTTTGCTTCAGTTCTATGGAAAAATCAGATAATACATTTCTTTCCTTGCTATACCATGCGCTGAGACTTTGTATGGTTAAAAGATTATTTGCCATCTTATCATTCTCCTCTATCCTTCTTCATCTTATCCCATGCGGAATATGCAGAATATAGGAACACGCCTCCCGCAATGACATAAACAACAGCCGTTTCCATACTGCCGGATAAACCGCAGACAATAGCCGCCGCTACCCAGACCAAAGCTAAAATACCACGAATATAAATATGACGCATTATGATTTCCTCCTTCACAAAACAACTGATTTTTCCTATAGAGTTACATGCCGACATCATAATTTCTCTCTGCCAAATCACAGTTCCATGCATCTATAGGATTTACTGTACTTACATCATAGCCCCCAAATAAAGCCCGTGCGGAAATGTCCGTAAACGGTAAGATTTTGACCACGAATGATTCCCAAAAGAAAAATGCAAGCCCAAAGACTTGCACCCGGGAAAAACATTATTTTCTTTTTTTATGAAAAAATTTTTTGCGGCGCATCTACCCCGTCAAAACACAACGTAGCAACCGCCCGAAACAGCTCCCCACTGCATTCGGTCCGTATCATACCGTCGTACTTTTCAGCAGCAGTCCGGGCGCTTTTCAGTCCCCAGCCATGCAATCCGCCTTCTGTCTTGATTGTTTTCAGTTCTCCATTTTCCTGTATTAATGAAGCCGCAAAACGATTCTCCACCTTGATGACCAGCATTTGATTGATTCTGCGGATTGTAAGTTTCACCAAACGCTTCTCCGGTTCTGTTACCTGTCCAGCCGCTTCCAGCGCGTTATCCAGAAGGTTCCCCAATATCGCACATAGGTCAGCGCTCCTGATACCTGCATGCTTCGGGAACTCAACCTGCACCTGCAGTTGTATTCTTTCCGCGGCTGCCAATGCGGTTTTGCTATTGATCAGATAGTCCACCGTCTCATCACCCGTCCAGACAGTGTCCGTCATTTCCCTGACGGGTGCCTGCAGTTCATCCAGATACTTCACAGCCTCCGCGTACTTTTCATGGGTAAGCAACTGACGCAACGCGCCGATATGATTATGGAAATCATGGAACAATTTCGCATTCACCGCATAGGCATTATTAAGCGTAGTGTAATCCCGCTCTAATAATTCCGCCTGCTCGGACTTCAATTTCGCCAATTCCTTTTCACTTTCATATTGACGATTCATATTGAATACCAGCACAGCCATCATCAACACCACTGATAGAATCGTCCATGTGCTAAGCATATCGTCAGAAATCTCAAGCGCGGTCTGCTCAGACAACGTGACGACAGCAATCAGCCCCGCCGCCGAAGCCGTTAACGTAAACCGAAACGCTCTTTGCTTCTCTATCTCCTGATTTTTCAATAAATACAGCGTTCCGGCGAATAATAGAATATGGAGCAGCCAGACGGCGACTTGTCCGCTCACCGTTGCTGCATCAAGAAAAGCAGATGAACGGAATAAAATCCCCATTCCGGCCATTAGAAGGAATGTCCAAAAAGAAACCGCAATCTCATAGTAGATGCTGATAAACAATCCCATTCTCATATCCGCACTAAGCAGACGCTTTCCACACACCGCGATCCAGACTGTTTCTAACGCTGTCCGGTAAAATTCCGGAATCCCCGTAAGAAATGCCGTCACAATAATCACTAAAGAACCTGCTGCCCCGGTCACCAGACTTTTCACAAGACTTTTTCTGTCCGACAGTTCAAGCGAAAGCAGCCTTACAATGAGAAGCAGACACGCAACGACGCGCAATCCCGCCCACAGAATATCGGATAAGAAAATAAACCAGTTTATCTGTATTGAGGGAATCATTATCAAATTGAAATGTGTCATATATGTGTCCCCCAATACATATTAATCCGTTCTTTGACCTCCTGTAAATGAGAGCGGCTGATGGGAAGCGATACGCCGTTTTTTAAGATTACCATGCCGTCCTTGACCTGCATGATATGTATCATATTGACAATACATCCCCGGTCAATATAAATAAATTCTTCCGCGCCCAGTTCCTCGTAAACCTGTCCAAGACTCTTACGGACCTTAGACATACCGCATTCCGTAACAATGCCGGCATTCTTGCCGTCACGCTCAATATAATAAATCTCCTTGTAAGGGATTTTCTCGAGTCTGCTGTTGGTCTGAATCGTGTAGGTTTTGCCGTCTTCTAACAGAATCAGTTTGACAGCGTCCCTTATCGCTGCCGGAAGTCTCTTCTTCGTATCACTTTTCGGCACATAGCGGAATACCGCCAGTTCAAACGCGTCTATGGCATATTCGATATGGGATGTGATAAAAATAATTTTTATATTGGGAAGACGGGGTTTGACTTGCTCCGCCAGCTCCATACCGCTTCTGCCGGGCATTTCGATATCTAACAGAATTAAATCATAATAAAACTTGTCTTCGGTAATGTCATAAAGCAGGTTTTCACTGTCGGTATACGTGGTAATCTCACCGATAGTTCCGCACTGCCTGAAACATTCCTCTGCAATTTGTTTGTGCATCTGCACCGCCTTCATATCGTCATCACAGACTGCTATGTGAAGCATGATATCATCTCGTTTCCTCATAGATTTTGATTCCGGCTTTTGTATCAGGTTTCAGTATGAATTGACGGAAAAGCCAATTCCCCTTTATCATATCCTCCCCGTAGAAATGAATATCCTTCCGCCGTCTACGCGGAACAATTTCAATTCCGGCTCCTGTCGCTTCTTCCACGTCGCAGGTAATCGTTGTACCGTCTGTCGCATAAATCTTTGAAAAACCATTCATGGCAAACCCTGCTTTCTGCATCATCCGTCCCATTCTGCCTGCCATATATTCAAGTTTTCCTTTACTGTTGACATACACGACCGGAACACCGAACGTCTCTTCATACATACCGCAAAAGAAATCATTCATTTTCTGCTCCCGCGTCGGTTTCTTCGGGTCAGCCGGACAACCATGCGGGAACAAGATCATGGCAAGTTCTTCGTATTTCACATTATCATAAAAATGTTTTCTCTTCGCATCATAGCAGATTGCCACACCAATATTTCCCACTGGCGTCTGAATGATATTATCAAACAATCCGCGCTTAAAGGCAGCCGCCTCGCCCTCTGACTTTGTGACAACACCAAAAATCTGATTTCCGTCAGCAATCATATACCGATTATAATAGTCTCCATTTTCTTTATCAAGATATCCTATCCCGATATAGGTATGATATTTCTCTGCCATCTGCATTGTCCATGCGGACGTGTCAACTCCACAGTTATCGGCATACTGCCATATTTCTTTACTTGCCATATAGCTGCACAAAGCCAGTTCCGGCAGTACGACAAAATCCGGCAACGGTAGTTTTGCAATAAGGGATTCTATGTACTCTTTTCTTTGCGCAATACCTTTGATATCATTGTCCAGTTCCAGTGCAAACACTCTCATATCAGTCTTCATTCTGTCCACCTTCCGCCGTCTCCAAAGCCACAATCAGGCTTTTCATATTTCTTGGCGTTGTCGCAACTGTCGTTGTCTTACCTGCCCCGCACCCGCTATGACAAGACTTTAATACCTAAGAAGTATACCACGTCAGCCAATATTTTTCTATGTAAATTCCATAATATCAGATCGGGCAGTCATCCATATGTAATAACCGCCCGTTTCTGATACTGTGCAACTATTCTGTTATAATCATCATAAGCGTTAAATAGGCAAAATGCAGTCTTCTACTCGCACTCCACCACGTCATCCGTATATTTTCTCTGCATATCATGCCGCTTCTTACGGTTTTCAACCGTGTCAAAGATAATCGAGAAATCGTAATCCTCTGGGTAGAGTTGCGTCGCCGCAACATGAAGCTTCACACGCTTATGATTAATCCATATCTTCTTATTCGGAAGCTGCACCCGCAGTACGCCCTTTTCATTAATCGGCACGCATACGATGCCGATTTTTTTCTCCGGATAAATCATGACGCTGTCGCCTATTCTATACTTGGTGCTCAGGTCTGCGTTACTTTTCGCCTTCTTTGTTCTGGAAATCTTCGGTGTATTTGTTTTAACGACAGTGCTCTCTGTGTTTCTGAATTGATAGGCATCCACCGCATCCTCGCCATATGCGGCGCGTACTGCCACCTTCAGCATTTCGGCTGGCATTCCCAATCTGTCTGCGATGTAGAACGCACAGCTTGCGCCCGCTTCTCCGATTACCATCTGATACGTGGGACTTAATGTCTCCTTGTCAAAAGTCATCCTTGCATTGACAATATCCTCCGCCTGATTTGCGTATTCTTTCACTTCCGGATAATGAGTCGTCACCAAAAAAATCGCACCGCTCTTTCTAAGTTCTTCTAATATCGCAATGGCAATTCCCATCCCTTCCGTCGGATCCGTACCGGAACCCATTTCATCCAAAATAACAAAACTATCCTGATTGACCTCGCTGATCACTTCCAGCACATTCGTGATGTGTGCAGAAAATGTTGACAGATTTTCAGATAGATTCTGTCCGTCTCCTATATCGCACAGATAAGCGCTGTTCATACAGATATCCGCGCTTTTACACGTAACATGCAGTCCGCACTGCGCCATGATGCAATTTAACATAACCGTCTTGATTGCCACTGTTTTTCCACCTGTATTTGGTCCGGTTATGATGATGCCGCGCACCTTCTCTCCAATGTCAAACTGTAACGGTACTGCAATCTTTCTATCCATCAGAGGATGTCTGGCATCAGATAGCAGAATACTTCGCGCCGTGTTGACAGCCGGCTCCGTCGCATCCATATCGATACTCAGCTTACCTTTTGACAATATCAAATCCAGTTTTTCAATCATGGACAAGTCCTCGTGCATCACAGGGGACGCCCCTGCCACCATTGACGATAATGTATATAAAATACGATACACCTCATTTTCTTCACTGATTCGTAGTATTTGCAGCTCCTCATAATATTTTGCCACGCTTGCCGGCTCCATGAAAAGTGTGCTTCCTGTAGAAGATTTATCAATCACGCTGCCGGATATCTTAAGCTTATATTCCTTTTTCACGGGAATACATACCCGTCCATTTCTAAGCGTGCAGTAATGATCCGCCATGCACTCCTTATTAGCGCGCATCACCTGTTCCGCCTTCTGTTTCATCTGTTCCTCGCATTTTATGATTTGACTCCGTATCTGGCCTAATTCCTTTGATGCATGGTCATCCACGGCGCCGCCTCTGATTTTCATGCATATCTCTTCCCGCAGCTCACCTACCGCATCCAGATTTTCTTCATAGTATGCCAGAGAATTATTGTATGCCTTGCCTTTTTCCAAGTAATCTTTCAAACGTTTTATTGCCACCAAGACCTTTTCGACCCGCTCCAGTTGATACGGCGTCAGGCAGTCGCCCTTATCTGCGATCAGCAGAATTTCTTTCATTTCGGAAACATTCTGCAGCGGCGGCATACCGAGTTTTTCAATCAACTCTCTCGCATTCGTCGTATCCCGCAACTGCTTTCGTAACTCGTTTTCAGAATAAATGATGGTCGTTTCCATGATTTTTGCTTTCGCCCAGTCTGTAACTGCTAAATCAGCCCATACCGCCTTCACTTTATCAAATTCAATTTGTTTCTCAATATCCATTTCCGACTCCTTTTCCACTCGCTCTACGAGCTCGCACTATTATATCTCTTTAATCCCTTTTTCCACATCAGACAAGCGCCCGCGGAAAACAGTACTACAACTAATATCCCATACATCGCTAATTTGTAATCCATATCGCCTATCATACTTTGCACCGGAAGCGTCGCCATGATTCCATATGGCAGCAATAGATAAAAAATAAACTTATACACTCCATAAAAAGCAATGCCCGGCAGTTTCATGCATAAATTAATCCCTGCATTCTCCAGTTGTTCCATGCGTGCCATCGACACGACATATAAGGAAACGGAGCGAATGATAACTTCCATATCATAGTACAGAATCCCCATGAGCAGCAGCCAAAACAGATACTCCAACACCCGCAAGGCAGTCACCTGCACTTTCGACATGGCGGCGCCATATGCGATGATGCAGATACTCATTATCATAAGCGGAACCGAACCCGGACTGATATTCTCAAAAGATAATCTAAATAATGGACTTACCGGTTTGGTCAGATATAAATCCAGTTCACCGGACCTGACTTTATCAGGAATCCCGTTTACGCCGAAGAAATACAACGTCATGTTAACAGCATTGAGCAGTGAAAAAGTCCCTATATACAAGATCATCTCTCCCTGATGCCATCCGCCTATCGTATCGATGTTAGAGTAAATCACCCCGAAAGCCAGCAGTTGAATGACAAATAAACTGCCGTCTACAAAGAATGGTCCGAAAAAGTCCATCCGAAATACTGCGATTCCGTGAAAACGCAAGTATAACATTTCCCTTAATACGCGTAAATTTTTCTTTAAATGTTTCATTAGATTCCCACCCCGTCATACTTTCTGATATATTGATTCCACGTAGTATCAATCACAACCTGCATTACCACGCACCAGACTGCGATCACCAGTAATCCGCTTACCGCTTCTTCCTGATTCATCCCGGTTAGCAGCATGGAAGGAAGATAAACCACATAATAGAACGGAAGCGCCTTCATAATATTTACCACTGCCTCCGGAAAAAGCACCAGCGGAATGATACTTCCCGTAATCAAGGAAATCAGGTTATTCTTTATCATCAGAAAAGTATTGATGCCTTGATATTTCAAAGTCAACAATCCAAGATAGTAATTAAGCTGTACCATAAATATCATGCCTAATATTGTCATCAGTACCGCACAGGCAAAAACCGCCGGATGACTCGTAAACACAAATTCAATGTTA
>VSOA01000056.1 GCA_009774585.1 Lachnospiraceae bacterium | reverse complement strand
ATAGATGCCTCTGTGTCAGGCATACAAGTTGGTGTTGTTAGTATTGCCTGTCTGTCAAATTTGTTCATGTCCACACTGATCGGACCAATTGATTTCGTATAGGCGGTTAATTTGATGTTGAACTCACCAAGGAGTTTAGCAGCAATGGCGCCGGCAGAGACACGTCCGATGGTTTCGCGTCCGGAAGAGCGTCCGCCGCCGCGGTAATCACGGAATCCGTATTTGATATCGAAGGTATAATCTGCGTGTCCGGGGCGATAGCAGTTGGCAATTTCACTGTAGTCTGCGGAATGCTGGGATGTATTGCGTACCAGCATGGAGATGGGGGTACCGGTCGTGCGTCCCTCGAAAATACCGGAGAGAATCTCTACGGCATCCGCTTCTTTACGCGGAGTGGAAATTTTGGTCTGCCCGGGTTTACGTCTGTCTAAATATGCTTGGATATCGTCGGTTTTCAGAGGAAGACCGGCAGGACAGCCGTCTACAACAACGCCGAGTGCAGCGCCGTGAGACTCTCCCCATGTTGTGACTTGTAATATGTTACCAAAAGATGAACCAGACATAATTGTATTCCTTTCAAATGCATTTCGCCTATAGTGCATACCTAATTGGGCAATGTGCGTGCAATTTTCTGATAAAAATATGCAGGATAACTTGCATGATGTAAATAACGCATGGTATATCTAATTTGTATTTAATATTTAAACATTACCTGTATGCCTACGAGGAGTATAACACATCATTTGAAATAAATAAATATTTACTGTGCAGGAGAGTTCATATTTATCTATGGACAGGACGGTATCATACAAGTTTGGAAATACAAATACATGTTGCATGTAAAAAAGAATATAAAAAATTATGATGATTTACATAAAAAAAGGTGTACAAATAAATTTTATGTGTTATTATATATGCAGACAGTTGATATGCATTTTTTTAAGCGGTTTACATAATGCTACAAGGCGCAGATGTCTCAATACAGAAAAGAAAAAATGCAATGATAATAATGTATACCATAGTGAAAAAGTATAAATAACAAATTTGAGGATTTCGATGAAAAAGACATTTCGGGAAAAAGCGATAGCGAAATATACCCAGCTCGCAAGAAAAAATAAATTAATGTACTATCCGTGTCTGGTAGCGCTTTCAGTCACTGTGGGGGTATACCATATTTGCAGGCATTTCGTGACAAACACGAAACGTTATGCAAGTGTAGCATTTGTTATTATATTTTTTATGAACAGTTGTAGTTTTTCTTTTGCTGTCTTTGCAGAGAAAACAGGATTTATTAAGGCGCAGGAGGCTTATAGTGCAATTGTAGAAGATTCGGATATTTCTCTGGCAGTGGAGACGGAGGTAAATCCGGAGGAACATCTTCTTATGGAGGATGATACATCCGATCTGGAATATAATCCGGAGGCTGATATCAATGGAGTCGATGTATACACACTTGACGATATCTTGGAGGACGGAGAAAATTATCAACCGGAGAATAACTTAGCGGCAGAGGGCAATCCCGAAGAGCCGGAAGAGGATTACATATTTGACGCTGCGGACTGGAGGCTTGTACTGATCAATAAGCAGCATCCCATTCCGGAAGACTATGAGTTTAATCTTGGAAATATCAAGGACAATATGTGGTGTGATGAGCGGATTATCGAAGATCTGCTTCTTATGATGCAGGCTGCCAAGAATGATGGGTATAATATTGCGATTCAATCGCCGTACAGAACATCTGATAGGCAGGAGATGAATTTTAATAAGAGGATAAAACATTACATGGGACATGGAATGTCCTACATGGATGCGTATAAGACAGCTTCACAGGTGATTACCGTTCCCGGATGCAGTGAACATGAGATTGGTCTGGCACTGGATATTACCAGCGATACATTCCAGCCGTTACTTCAGGAATTTGCCGATACAGGGGAAGGTAAATGGCTTGCCGAACATAGTTATGAATACGGATTTATATTAAGATATCCCGCCGGTAAAGAATATATCACCAGCATCGAATACGAGCCGTGGCATTTCCGCTATGTGGGAAGAGAGGCCGCCAAGGTTATGTATGAGGAAAATATATGTCTGGAAGAATTTTGGGATAAATATCTTTGAAAAGGTAACAAGGAGAAACATGTACAAGATACTTAAAAAAGAAGGAAGAGCAAAGAGGGCGCAGATGGAGACGGTACACGGCGTTATCCAGACGCCCGTATTTATGAATGTAGGTACGGTCGCAGCAATTAAGGGTGCAGTATCTACACAGGACTTGGAAGAAATCGGAACGCAGGTAGAGCTGTCTAACACGTATCACTTGCATGTGCGCCCCGGTGATCAGGTGATAAAGGAGTTGGGAGGCTTACATAAGTTTATGTCGTGGAATAAACCGATTCTGACGGATTCGGGGGGATTTCAGGTCTTTTCACTGGCTGGGTTGCGCAAAATAAAGGAAGAAGGAGTTTACTTCAGCTCTCATATAGACGGTAGAAAAATTTTCATGGGACCGGAGGAGAGTATGCAGATCCAGTCGAATCTTGCCTCCACTATAGCGATGGCGTTCGACGAGTGTCCATCCAGTGTGGCGGACAGACATTATGTGGAAGCGTCCGTGGCACGCACAACAAGATGGCTTGAACGCTGCAAGAAGGAGATAAGCCGTTTAAACGGGCTGGAGGATACAATCAACAAGAATCAACTCCTGTTTGGTATCAATCAGGGGGCCGTCTATGACGATATCAGAATTGACCACGCAAAAAGAATATCAGAACTTCATTGTGACGGATATGCACTCGGCGGGCTTGCAGTGGGTGAGAGTCATGAACAGATGTATCATGTCATTGAAGAAACGGTTCCGTATCTTCCACAGAATAAACCTACCTATCTGATGGGGGTCGGAACGCCGGCAAATATATTGGAGGCTGTGGAGCGAGGGGTAGACTTTTTTGACTGTGTATACCCGACAAGAAACGGCAGACATGGGCATTTATATACGAATCATGGTAAAATAAATCTTTTTAATGCAAAATATGAAATGGACGACAGACCGATTGAAGAAGGATGCGGCTGCCCGGCGTGCAGAAGATATTCGAGAGCGTATATCAGACACCTTCTCAAAGCCAAAGAGATGCTGGGGATGCGGTTGTGTGTTCTGCATAATCTTTATTTCTATAATACGATGATGGAAGAAATCAGAGACGCACTCGACCGCGGAGAATTTGCGGCGTATAAGAAAAGAAAACTGGATGGTATGCAGAAATCTTAAGAAAATCTAAAAAAATTTAAAAATGTTAAAAAGGCTTGTTTTCTTAATGATTTTTATGTATGATATGCTGTAGACTGCATAGATATATGACGTTGCATAGAAGTGAATGCTTCATATATCTGTGAATATATGGAGGAAAAATACATGGGAATTTTATTAACAGCAGAAGATGCGGCAGCCGGCGGAATGGGAATGCTTATGCTTCCCTACCTTATAATTATGGTGGCGATTTTTTACTTTTTCTTAATTCGCCCTCAGAAGAAAGAGCAGAAGAGAACGGCAGCAATGCTGGCGGATATGAGTGTTGGTGACTGCGTACTTACGACGAGCGGGTTTTATGGTATCGTGATTGATATTACGGACGATACGATTATTGTTGAATTCGGCAGCAACAAAAACTGTCGTATTCCGATGCAGAAATCTGCAGTGGCACAGATTGAGAAGTCTGATGCGGAATAGAAATATTGATATGACTTTGAAGAGCCGGGCTGTGTGTCCGGCTTTTTGCTTTTAATATTTCTTAAACATATGGGATATTTTAGGTAAATTTTATTGTGATAAAGGATAGAAAAGTATTTCATTTAATGGTTTTTTTTGTACATTTCTCCAAAAACAATATTGTGATATTGACAAGACATCATATATAGTGGTAATCTCACAATCGTGTAAAAAATATTTGCTCTATAAGGGGTTAAGGAGGAAAGGAAATTATGAAAAGAAGAACATTAAAATTAGTTGCATGTGCAACAATCACAGCACTTACATTGTCAGTAACCGCATGTGGCGGTGATGATGCCAAGACAGCAGATACCGCTGCGGTGGAAGAGACAGCAGAAGATACTGCACCTGAAGCAGAGGCAGAGCCTGAAGTTGAAGCGGAACCTGAAGCAGAGGTAGAGCCTGAAGTTGAAGCGGAACCCGAAGCAGAGACTGAGGATACAGCGGATTCCTCATCTGCAGGTGAGTATACAACATTGGAAGATTATTATAATGATCCCAGTGTAAAGCCTGTTTTGGACAGTATGTTTGAAAGTATTGCAGAAGAAGGTATGTCTGCCAGCCTTGAGGTAAAAGGCAATGAGTTTACGGTAATCATCAAGATTGAAGACAGCTCCATGGTTGTTGAGGGTCTTGCAGAAGCCCTTGATGCAGCGTTGGAAGCACAGGCTGATACATTTAAAGAGCAGGTTAAGGAGTTCGATGAAGTGGTTGAACAGGAAGGCGCTTGTACGGTAATTATGCGCTACACAGACCCTGATGACAATGTATTAGCTGAAAAAGCTTTTACAGCGAACTAAACTGTAATCAGCAATACGATTGTTTATATCAAAATAAGCGATAGGAAAAGGCGAATCGGTACAGGTTCGTCTTTTTTTAGATATGCGATGAAATATTTGCCTGTCGGAAATATCGCTTCAAATGTCCCCCCCAAATATTCACCCTAAAATAAACTTAACTTGAAATTTATAGCATAATAGACTATGATAGATAAGTGATATTTTGCGATAATTGACATAGGAGTGAGGATGAAGATGGATTTAAAAATAACGTGTATTCCGGGTGACGGAATCGGACCGGAAATTGTAGCTGAAGCTAAAAAAATATTAGATGTTATTGCAAAGCGTTACGGGCATAACATGCACTATACGGATATTCTCATGGGCGGAGCGTCCATAGATGTGCATGGCGTTCCTCTGACAGAGGAGGCTGTTGCCGTAGCAAAGAGCGCCGATGCGGTATTGATGGGGTCCATCGGTGGGGACACGACGACTTCCCCATGGTATAAACTTGCTCCGAACTTAAGACCGGAGGCAGGGCTTCTTGCGATCAGAAAAGAATTGAATCTGTTTGCCAACTTAAGGCCTGCAGTACTCTATGATGAACTGGTAGGGGCATGTCCGCTGAAAGAAGAAATATCTGCGGCAGGATTTGATATGTTGATTATGAGGGAACTGACAGGTGGTCTCTATTTCGGGGAGAAGAAGATACTGGAAGAGAACGGCGTAAGAAGCGCGGTCGATACATTGATATATGACGAGCATGAGATTAGACGAATCGCTATTAAGGGCTTTGATATTGCAATGAAGAGAAGGAAGAAAGTGACAAGCGTCGACAAAGCGAATGTTCTCGCGTCTTCCAGATTATGGCGCAGCGTGGTCAATGAAGTTGCGAAGGAATATCCGGAAGTGACATTGGAGCATATGCTTGTTGATAATTGTGCGATGCAGTTAGTAAAAGATCCGGCGCAGTTTGATGTGATTCTGACGGAGAATATGTTTGGGGATATTTTATCTGATGAGGCAAGTATGGTGACCGGTTCAATTGGAATGCTTGCTTCCGCATCATTAAACGATACGAAGTTCGGACTCTATGAGCCGAGTCACGGATCGGCACCGGACATTGCGGGAAAGGATATTGCGAATCCGATAGCGACGATTCTTTCAGCGGCTATGATGCTGCGGTACAGTTTTGATTTGGATTGTGAGGCGGATGCCATAGAGAATGCAGTAAGACAGGTGCTGAAGGACGGTTACCGTACAACAGATATTATGTCTGACGGCTGCAAGCAGGTAGGGTGCAGGGAGATGGGTACTCTGCTGGCAGAACGAATTAATTAGGATTGGGATATTGCAGGTACTTATATGGAACAGAAGCGTATGAGACAGAAACCGGATAAGGAAACAGTTGTTTTTATACTGTTCTTCATCGGTATAGCTGTATATTACGGATGGCGCATGTTTATGCTCACACCGTGGTATGACGAGTTGTATACCTATTATTACTTTATCAGCAGAGGTCCTTTGTATGCGGCAATTCACTGGCCGGTTCCCAATAATCATATAGGATATTCCGTATTGTCAGCCTGTCTGAATATTTTCGGTAATTCAACGATTGCCTTACGAGGAGTTTCTTATCTGTGCAGCATGGGAGGGTTGATCGTACTTTACAGGATCGGCAGAATGTGCTTCGATCGTGGCATGGCGCTTATGCCGGTGTTTCTATACACAGGAATGAAATTGACCAACTGGCTGGCTGTGCAGGGCAGAGGCTATGCGCTCGTAAGTTTCTGTTATCTTACGTCGATTTATATGCTTCTGCACATTACGGTTGAGAATAGGAATAGGATTAGGGATTATTTGATTTATGCTATTTGTCTGGTCATCGCACTTTACGCCATACCGAGCAGCGTATATGTGGTAGTTCCGGTCTGTCTGACCGGCGGCGCGGTGTTACTGTTTCATAAACGCTACCGGAAACTTGTATGGCTGATTCTTACATCTATGGCCAGTGCAGTCTGTACACTAGGGCTTTATGGTATCGTATGGCTGGCAATCGGGTCCAATCTTTTAACGAAAACAGAAGGAAGTGCGTATTATGGAATGGGACATGTATCTATCATCCTTCATTCTCCCATTCAGGCATTGAAGACCGGAGTTGATTACATGCTTGCAACACCATATATCCAGAGTGTTGACAGAGATAGTTTCCGGATTCGGTTTGCGGACTGGATGAGAGGACTCTTAAATGAATATTATGTAGGTGCAGCTCTTGTGCTGGCGGTGTTGTTACTCATATGTGTGGGCGCAGCGCTGATACGGATTATCACAAGCATGAGGCGTAAAGCGGCAAAAAGCGTGAGTAAGGAGAAACGATTACCGGATACGGATTTGGTTCAGGAACATATTCCATATGACCGGTTTATGGAGATTTATCTGGTGGTCGGGATCATATGTGTGCCGTTAATGCTGGTGATTCAATGTTCGCTCCCATATTACAGGGTGTTTTCATTTGCAGGAATCACTGCAGCATTAGCATTAGCATGGTTGTGGCAGATGATACAGAGATTATTGCGGAGGCGTTTTAAACTTTCAGACGGCGTTATGACTTATGCAGGATCCGCGGTGACCTTTGCT
The DNA here is from genome assembly GCA_009774585.1 of Lachnospiraceae bacterium. Lineage (GTDB taxonomy): Bacteria > Bacillota > Clostridia > Lachnospirales > Lachnospiraceae > UBA3282. The sequence goes on along the minus strand of VSOA01000056.1, from coordinate 9,504 downwards.
ACAGGTGTATTATGCGTAGTATTGTTGTTTACACCGGCTTATCGGATGCAGTATAGTGATAGGGAAGCGGCAATAGAGGATGCATATAGGCATGTGGATGTAATGGGAGCTGACAAGATTGCAGTGACAGACTGCGATCAGGAATATCTGCTGTTATTTATATATGATATCGGTGGGGAGAGAATTACCAGACAGCCGGAAGAGGCAGAGATTGTTTTAGCGGACAAATATCTGCTGCTTCAATACAATACGGATATTACCGATTGGAGTGGTGATGACTGGAAACTATATTTGACGCCGGAACAGTTTGAAGCATCAGACGTGACGCACAATATGGAAGCAGTCTATGAGAATGAAAGATTTGTTGTATATGCAAATAAATAACAGATGATATTCAAATGATTTTTTAATAAAAATGGAAGACAAAACAGGGGATAAGGAGAATGTTTATGAGAAGTGATAACGTAAAAGCGGGCGTACAGCAGGCGCCGCACAGGAGTTTATTTAACGCATTAGGATTTACAGAGGAAGAGATGGGCAAGCCGATGGTAGGTATTGTCAGTTCTTACAATGAGATTGTACCGGGACATATGAACCTCGATAAGATTGTAGAAGCCGTTAAGCTGGGTGTTGCCGAGGCAGGCGGTGTACCGGTGGTGTTCCCGGCGATTGCGGTATGTGACGGCATTGCTATGGGACATATCGGAATGAAATATTCATTGGTGACAAGAGACCTGATTGCGGATTCTACGGAATGTATGGCGCTGGCACATCAGTTTGATGCGTTAGTGATGGTTCCTAACTGTGATAAGAATGTGCCGGGACTCCTTATGGCGGCGGCGCGTATCAATGTCCCCACAGTATTTGTTTCCGGCGGACCTATGCTTGCCGGTCATGTACATGGACAGAAGAGAAGTTTATCTTCCATGTTTGAAGCGGTCGGTTCTCATGCGGCAGGGATGATGAGCGACGAAGAGTTGAAAGAGTTCGAGGCAAAAACATGTCCGACCTGCGGTTCATGTTCCGGTATGTACACGGCGAATTCCATGAACTGCCTGACAGAGGTGCTCGGTATGGGGCTTCGCGGCAACGGAACGATTCCCGCAGTGTATTCCGAGAGAATTAAGTTGGCGAAACATGCCGGTATGGCGGTAATGAAATTGTTTGAACAAAATATCCGTCCGAGAGATATTATGACCAAAGATGCGATATTGAATGCCCTAACTGTGGATATGGCTCTGGGATGTTCTACCAATTCCATGCTGCATCTTCCGGCGATTGCTCATGAAATTGGCTTTGACTTCGATATTGCTTATGCGAATGAGATTAGTGAGAAAACACCGAATTTGTGTCACTTAGCACCGGCAGGACCTACTTATATGGAAGATTTGAATGAGGCGGGCGGTGTTTATGCGGTCATGAAGGAGTTGGCTGATATCGGACTTCTGCATACGGAATGCATGACTGTAACGGGTGTTACGATTGGCGAGAACATAAAGGATGCGATAAATAAGAATCCGGAAGTGATCAGGACTGTGGACAATCCGTATAGCGCTACGGGCGGACTTGCCGTATTAAAGGGCAACCTTGCACCGGACGGCAGTGTGGTAAAACGTTCCGCGGTAGTGGAAGAGATGATGGTTCACGAGGGACCGGCAAGAGTATTTGAGTGTGAGGAAGATGCTATTGAAGCAATCAAAGGCGGTCGTATTGTAGAAGGGGATGTAGTCGTTATCCGCTATGAAGGACCTAAGGGCGGTCCGGGTATGAGAGAAATGCTCAATCCTACTTCCGCGATTGCGGGTATGGGGCTGGGTTCCAGCGTAGCGCTTATCACAGACGGAAGATTTTCTGGTGCTTCTCGCGGGGCGTCCATCGGACATGTATCTCCTGAGGCGGCAGTGGGCGGACCGATTGCACTGGTGGAGGAAGGCGATCTCATTAGTATCGATATTCCCAATATGAAACTGGATGTTAAGGTTTCGGATGAAGAGATGGCAGCAAGAAAAGCTAAGTGGCAGCCGAGGGAGCCGAAAGTTACGAGCGGTTATCTGGCAAGATACAGAGAGATGGTCACAAGCGGCAACAGAGGAGCCGTCTTAGAAATACCGAGAAACTAGTCAGAGGGGCAGGAGGAATAAATTATGTTATTAACGGGTGCTGAGATTGTTGTGGAATGCCTGAAAGAGCAGGGAGTGGATACCGTATTTGGTTATCCGGGAGGAACAATCCTTAATGTATATGATGCTTTATATCAACATAGTAATGAAATAAACCATATTTTAACGTCTCATGAGCAAGGTGCGGCGCACGCGGCAGACGGTTATGCCAGAGCAACCGGGAAAGTAGGCGTATGTCTTGCGACAAGCGGACCGGGTGCAACGAACTTGGTGACCGGAATTGCTACGGCATATATGGATTCCGTTCCGATGGTAGCGATTACCTGCAACGTCGTGTTACCGTCTCTCGGCAAGGACTCTTTTCAGGAAGTGGACATTGCGGGGGTCACAATGCCGATTACGAAACATAATTATATTGTAAAAGATATCAGTATACTTGCCGAGACGCTCAGAAAGGCATTTTCCATAGCCGGAAGCGGAAGACCGGGTCCGGTTCTGGTAGATATCACAAAAGATGTGACTTCTAACACATGTGAATTTGAAAGAGAAGAACCGAAAATACCCGATAGAGTATCATCTTATACGGATGAAGAGCTGCAGGCGGCATTGAAACTTTTGAGAAACGCCAAAAGACCTTTTATCTATGTCGGAGGCGGAGCAGTCATATCTGGTGCTTATAAGGAAGTGAGAGAGTTTGCAGAGAAAATGGATGCTCCGGTTTGCGATACGCTTATGGGTAAGGGTGTCTGTGACGGACATGATATACGTTATACTGGCATGATCGGTATGCATGGTACGAAGGCGTCTAATTTCGGCGTCAGTGAATGTGATCTGCTAATTGCTATGGGGGCAAGATTTTCCGATCGCGTGGTGGGTAACCCGAAGCGGTTTGCGGAGAATGCTAAAGTACTGCATATAGATATTGATGCGGCGGAGATTAACAAGAATATTAAGACCGACGTTTCATTGGTAGGAGATTTGAAAGACGTACTTGGCAGAATTAACGAGCAGTTGGAAAAGCAGGAACATAAAGAGTGGATGCAGCATGTTGTGCAATTAAAGGGAAAATATCCTTTAAGCTATGATGAACCGTTATTGTCCTGCCCGTATATTATGGAAGAGATAGACCGGATAACCTGTGGCGACGCAGTGATCACTACGGACGTAGGACAGCATCAGATGTGGGCGGCACAGTTCTATAAATATTCCATGCCAAGAACTCTGCTTACATCGGGTGGACTTGGAACTATGGGGTACGGCTTGGGAGCATGTATCGGTGCAAAGATGGGAAGACCGGACAAAATCTGTATCAACATTGCAGGGGACGGCTGTTTCAGAATGAATATGAATGAACTTGCAACAGCGAGTCGTTATAATATTCCGATTATTCAAGTTGTTATCAACAATCATGTGCTCGGTATGGTACGGCAGTGGCAGACTCTTTTCTACGGCAAACGTTATTCCCAGACGGTGCTAAACGACGGTGTTGACTTCTGTAAAGTTGCCGAAGGATTAGGATGCGAAGCGATCAGGGTAACGAAGAAAGAGGAAGTGGCTCCGGCTATCGAGAAGGCAATCGCGATGAAGAAACCGGTGCTGTTAGATTGTATCATTCCGGAGGACGACAAGGTATTTCCGATGGTTCCGGCAGGTGCGCCAATTAGCGAAGCGTTTGATGCGGCGGACTTGGCGAAAGTAAACGAATAATTAATTACGCTTGTTATTATATGGTTTACAGAAGAAGATTTGAATTTAAAGCGACTGGAAGCGTTTTATGAAAAGATTAGTGAAACATTTGATACTCATATTTTGTATTATTCTGGTCAGTCTGATGGGAACTTACGTCGGGCTGGCTGTTTATTATCATAATGCATTTGCTTACGGCACATGGATTAATGATGTTTACTGTACGGGAAAGAGCATTGAAGAAGTGAATGAGGAACTTGTGAAAGATTTCACATACGAGGGGATTGAGGTTTCTGATAAAGACGGTAATACATATATGATTTCTGCGGAACAGATCGGGTATCAGTTTGATTTCCTGAAAGCTTTGGAAATATATAGGAAACAACAGAATTCATGGATGTGGATTGAAAGTCTGCTTCACGGTGATAATACAAAACTTACCCCGGTGGTATCTTATGATCGTCAGGTTTTGGAAGAAATTATGACGCAGATACCTTTTATAGCAGAGGAGGGCAGACATTCCGAAGAAGACCGCAAGATAGCAATTGTCAGGACGAATCAAGGGTATGAACTGATAAATGAGAGAATCGGTGTGCTTCAGGTTGAAGAAGCCAAGAACGCCATTACAACTGCAATCGAGGAATCCAGAACAGAGATTTCGTTGGCGGAGGAAGGATGTTATCGTGACTTGAAGCTGACAGAACAGATGCAGGATACCCTTAAGATGTGGGAGAAGGTTGAACGTTTTCAACAATGCGGAATTGTGTATCAAATGGGAGACGAACAGGTTCCGCTTGATGCTGCGGTGGTATGTGACTGGATAGAGGTTGCGGAAGACGGCAGCTTTGTGCTGGATGAGAACGGGAACATAAAGCTGCGGGAAGGCGCTATTGGAGAGTTTGTAGATGCGCTTGCACAGGAATATGATACGGTCGGAGCGCAAAGACAGTTTAAAGCGACCAGAGGAGATCTGGTTACAGTCGAAGGCGGGATATACGGTAATAAGATTGACCGTGAAGCTGAGACGGTCTATCTGACGGAGGCATTTTTAAGCGGCAGACAGGAAGTTCGGGAACCGGAATATACACAGAAAGCATGGGTACAGGGAAGGAACGATATCGGCGCCACATATGTGGAAGTGGATATGGGACAACAGATGATGTACTATTATGCAGACGGTGTGCAGAAGATTGCGACGCCGATTGTGACCGGGAATACGTCCCGCAGAATGGGGACTCCTTCCGGAGTCAATTATGTGTATTTGAAGCAGACGAATCGAATCTTAAGAGGACCGGGCTATGCATCGCATGTTGATTTCTGGATGCCGGTCAAGGGAAATATCGGTATTCATGACGCGTCATGGCGCAGTAAATACGGAGGCGTTATTTATCAGACTAATGGTTCTCACGGCTGCATCAATACGCCGAGAGATATTATGGTTCAGCTATATGAAAGCGTGGAAGTGGGGACACCTGTGGTAATGTTCTATTGAAAAATTTGACGTAGTAATTGACTAAAGTGGATGAAAAAGGTAAAATGGTTTTTAGTTTATAAATTTTTGTGTTCAATTGGAGGAGAGAAAAGTGGCTAGAGTGTACAATTTTTCAGCAGGACCCGCTGTGCTGCCGGAAGAAGTATTAAAGGAAGCGGCGGAGGAGATGTTAGATTATAAAGGAAGCGGAATGTCGGTTATGGAGATGAGCCATCGATCCAAAGCCTACGATACCATTATCAAGGAGGCTGAGGCGGATCTTCGGAGATTGCTTAAGATTCCGGATAATTATAAAGTATTATTTTTACAAGGCGGAGCGAGTCTTATTTTTGCTTCCGTGCCGATGAACCTGATGAAAAATCGTAAAGCCGGTTATATTTTGACAGGTCAGTGGGCGAAGAAAGCATTTGCAGAAGCGAAGATTTACGGTGAAGCCGTAGAGCTGGCCTCATCAGCAGATGAGACTTTCTCTTATATACCCGACTGCTCTGACTTACCGATAACAGATGATATGGATTATGTTTACATATGTGAGAATAACACAATCTACGGAACCAAATTCCATACGCTTCCCGATACAAAGGGCAAGATTCTTGTATCGGATGTTTCTTCCTGTTTCCTGTCTGAGCCGATGGATATCTCCAAATATGGAATGGTATACGCCGGTGTACAGAAAAATGTCGGTCCCGCAGGTACGCAGGTTGTCATCATCAGAGAAGACCTGATTTCGGATGACGTGCTTCCGGGCACTCCTACCATGATGAAATATAAGATTCATGCGGATAACGATTCATTGTACAATACGCCGCCTTGCTATGGCATTTATATTTGCGGCAAAGTATTTAAGTGGCTATTAAAGAACGGCGGTCTTGAAGCGATGAAGGAGACCAATGAGAAGAAGGCTGAGATTTTGTATGATTTCTTAGATGAGAGCGAACTCTTTAAGGGGACGGTGCGCAAGGAGGATCGTTCCTTAATGAATGTACCGTTTGTGACAGGCAATGAGGAGCTGGATGCTAAGTTTATTAAGGAAGCGACAGCGGCAGGGTTTGTCAATCTGAAAGGCCATCGCACCGTAGGCGGCATGAGAGCAAGTATTTACAATGCCATGCCGACGGAAGGCGTAGAGAAATTAGTTGCCTTTATGAAAGAGTTTGAGAAGAATAACAAATAGAAAAGAGGATATACGGATGTTTAAGTATCATTGTTTAAATCCCATTGCGGGAGTTGGTCTTGAGAAATTCAGCGACCGCTATACGAAGACGGAACAGGTGGAAGAAGCTGACGGCATCTTGGTAAGAAGTGCCGTCATGCATGACATGGAGTTTTCTGAGAATCTGCTCGCCATTGCTAGAGCGGGGGCAGGCGTCAACAATATTCCTTTGGATAAATGTGCGGAGAAGGGTATTGTCGTGTTCAATACGCCCGGTGCGAATGCTAACGGTGTGAAGGAACTTGTGATTGCAGGAATGCTGCTCGCAGCCCGTGATGTTGTCGGTGGTATCGAATGGGTGAAAGATAATCAAAGTGATGAAAATGTAGGAAAGTCTGCAGAGAAAGCAAAGAAAAATTTTGCAGGTACGGAACTTGAGGGCAAGAAGTTAGGAATTATCGGTTTGGGAGCCATCGGTGTCAGAGTTGCCAATGTGGCGAAACATATGGGGATGGAAGTGTATGGTTATGACCCGTATGTTTCCGTTGATGCGGCGTGGAATTTGAGCCGTGACGTTAAGCATGTGCTGCATGTAGAAGAGATTTATGCAGAGTGCGATTTGATTACGATTCATGTACCGCTTATGGATGCAACAAAGGGCATGATCAATAAAGAAGCTATTGATATGATGAAAGACGGCGTGATTCTGCTTAATTTCGCACGCGATCTTCTGGTGGATGAGAAGGCTGTATTGGACGGAATTAAGGGTGGAAAGATTCGCAAGTATGTTTCTGATTTCCCGAATGCCACAACTGCAGGACAGGAAGGCTGTATCGTGATTCCACATCTTGGAGCGTCCACGGAAGAGTCCGAGGACAACTGTGCGGTAATGGCAGTGAAGGAACTTAAGAATTATTTGGAGAACGGTAATATTATCAACAGTGTTAACTATCCGAAATGTGATATGGGAATCTGTGATCAGGCAGGGCGTGTGGCAATTTTCCATAAGAATATTGCCAATATGATTACCAAATTCACGGCATGTTTTGGTGAGAACGGTATTAATATTACCGATATGACGAACAAATCCAAGGGAGAGGTTGCTTATACCATGCTTGATATTGAGACACCGGCTTCCGAGGAAATTATTGAGAAATTACAGTCTATAGCGGGTGTGTTCAGAGTGAGAGTCGTGAAATAAAGATTTATAAAGATAAGCTGCTTTTTCTGATACGACGCGGATAAGAAAAACTCCTGTACGAGGTATTTACCCTACAGGAGTTTTGTTATATTGTTGCTTGTACATGCTGTAAGCAAAGTGCCAACCAAGGTTGACAATATCATACATGGCGGCTGTTATCAGTTTAAACGGTTGGCAATCTTGGAGAAATTGGCATTTTCGTCTTCATCCAGAGTCGCCTGAAGCTGGTTTTGTGCCTCGACGGAAGCCTCGCTGGCAAGATCCATATAGAGAATGAACACGTCTTCGAGTGACATGCCTTTTTCATCGGCAATTTCCTGCATAACAGGCTTGAGCGTCTCTAGCTGAAATGATATCCGGGTTTTCTGCGGGTCGATATCCGCAAGGGCTTTCTCGGCATATTCGTTGATGCGGTCCAGTATTTCTTTGTTTTCAGGGGTCATATGCTACACTTCCTTTTTAGTTATTTATTTGAGTCTGTCCGGGCGGAACCGTCTTGTCGTTCATAAGCTGCCGCGTCTGTATATGAATGGCGGGTATCCGTCCTATAGGAATAAATATAGCACTTCATGCTTGTGCTGTATAGGCTTATTTGATAAAATATATCTGTATATTTATAAATGCTGTGTTTTGCAAAAAAGATATTTGTGCCGGTTTGTAATCTGCAGCAGGACAGGAGATAAGATGGCTAAAGTAATTCCGTTTCGTGCTGTGCGCCCCAGAGAGGATTTGGTGGATCGCATCGCCGCGCTTCCCTATGATGTGTACAGCAGACAGGAGGCATATGAGAAAGTTAAAGGAGACTCCTATACTTTTTTGAGAATAGACAGACCGGAGACACAGTTTGCGCCGGATTATGATATGTATGCGCCGGAAGTTTACGAGAAGGCAAGGCAGATGCTTTATGATATGTTGAGTCAAGGGTTTTTTATTGAGGAAGAGAAGGAAGCGTACTATGTATATGAACTGGTGATGAACGGGCGGTCCCAGATAGGTATCGGCGCTTGTGCATCGGTGGAGGATTATGAGAAATCCGTTATCAGGAAACACGAGAATACGAGGGCGGAGAAAGAAGCTGACCGCATACGTCATGTGGATATATGCAGTGCGCAGACCGGACCGATTTTTCTGGCGTATAGGAAAAGAGAGGGAATAGAGGCGCAGGTTCATAAGGCGATGGATAGGAAACCGGTTTATAATTTTACGGCGGACGATGGGATTACGCACAGAATCTGGGTGATTGACAATGCAGATGATGTGGAACAGATCAGGCGAGAGTTTGAAGAAGTCGACGCAGTCTACATTGCCGACGGACACCATAGATGCGCTTCAGCGGTGAGAGTTTCGCAGATGAGAAGAAATGCGCATCCGGAATACTCGGGGCAGGAACAGTTTAACTATTTCCTTTCTGTGCTGTTTCCGGATGAAGAACTCATGATTATGGACTATAATCGGGTAGTCAAATCGTTGAACGGATATTCTAAGGAGAAATTTCTACAAAGGACCGGGCAGATTTTTGACGTGACGGAAATAGGTAAAGAACCTTATAAACCGCAGCAGAAAGGCGAGATCGGTATGTACCTGTATGATAAGTGGTACTGTCTGCGCATCGGAGAAGGTCGATATACGGGCGATGCGTTGTCGGATCTTGATGTGGCAATTTTACAGGAAGACCTCTTGGAACCGGTGCTGGGAATATCGGATCCGAAGGTGGATGAACGGATAGATTTTGTCGGCGGTATCAGAGGACTTGATGAATTGGAATACCGCGTGCATACAGATGCAAAGGTGGCTGTTGCCATGTATCCGAAAGACAACCATGAATTGTATGCCGTTTCAGATGCAGGCAAAA
>VSOA01000055.1 GCA_009774585.1 Lachnospiraceae bacterium | reverse complement strand
ATGGAAAAACTGGCTGACACTCTCCTCCTCTCCCTCCCCGGAAACAGAGTTCATCTTCACAAACACCGCCCTGACACATCTGGATTGCGACGATAAGTCTCCCGGCAGACCGACAGCCCCCAGTCCGCGGCTGTACCGTTCCAGTTCCAGTCCTTTGGCAAACGTGTTGACAGGCGATTTCGCAGACAAATGCATATAATTATTCAGTACAAACAACTGTTGGTCAAAAGGAGGATTATTAGTGAGGACACCCACCGGATTGTCATAGATTCTGATTCCCTCCTTCACCGCTTCCACCGTTATCGCTCCGCTTTTGTCCGCGATGATCCAGTGTAACTGTGCAGGCGGAAGGTTGACAGCAAACGCAGTATCAAGCAGATTCATCCGCTCTATAAACCGCCGCGCCTCTTCCACTGTCGCACATTGACCAAGAATCCATGGAATCAGTTCAAACTGCGCGATATTATCCATCCCGTCCTTATGCTTCCATGACGCGGCATTACCCACAAAATTCAATCCTGCAATACCCAGCCCTTTCTCATTGACTGCCTCATAGTACAAGGGATAGTCCTGCGCTACATACGCCATACCGATCATAGCATAATGAGTCTCCATGCTGCGCGCTTCTCTGAAATGAAAAGGATAATTTCTGGGTGTTATAGTCACTTCATCACCATAGGAAAAATCATAATCTAATGTTCTCCCAAAATAAAAATCTTTGGTACGGTATGTCGCTGCTGTGCACATGTTTGATTCCTCCTTACGATTTAACAAGAGTATAACCTACTTAACGGATTCGATACTCCTTAGCACAAATACTTGTGACGGATATCCTTGTTCTATACATAATTCTGCCGGCTCAAATCCCAGAGACTGATATAAAGAACGCGGTGCAATTCCTTTTGAATCGTCTTCACGAAATGTTGTAACGGTAATGTCCTTTGTCCGGTCGAGCCTCGCAAACATCAATTTCATCATCCTGCAGGCAATTCCTCTTCTGCGGTACTCCGGATGTACCGCCATGCAGGAAAGCATATTGTGTTTCTCTGAAAAAAGCAGAACCCCTACCACAATCCTGCCATGCATCGCACATATGGCGCTGCCTCTCTCTATGTTCTTAATAACAGTACCCCGGTAACCGTCAAGCAATTCCTGCGTTTCCAATCCGGGAAAATTGTCTCTTACGATTTCTGCCAGACTCATCCATGAAGCAAGATTGTGCATCGTGGCAAGTTTAATCTCGATATCTTGTCCCTGATTCCCATGCGCATCATATCCCCGCACTTCAAACAAGCGGTCTAAAAACCAATAAGGAATCATAATTCCCTGCTCCTGCATCCGGATCACTTCTTCTTTATCCACCCACCGGACAGCCTGAACCTCATCCTCCTGCAAGTGAAGTTCATCCGGATCCACTTCCCGTTCCAGCAAATACCAATCGTCAAAGCCGTCCTCAAAGCTGATTGTAAAGTCCGGTCTGGCTCCGGACAGATCAAGTTTCAGACCAATCTCCTCAGACACTTCCCTCTCCGCTGCCTGCGTGCTGCTCTCTCCCTGCAACGCCGAACCGCCCACGGTAACATCCCACATGTTGGACCAGCCCTTTTTAAAGGGCTGTCTTTGCTGGATCAGCAATTGGTTGCGACTGTTAAAAATACAGATATGGACAACCATATGATACTCCCCGTCCTGCATCTTTTCTCCCCGTCTATGTAATGTTCCAGTCTTCACCCGGTCTTTGGTATAAACATCCCACAATTCCGTCTCTGCTTTAGCTGTCATACAGTTCCTCCATCAATTCAAAATAATTCTCAAACGTCTTCCGGCAACACTCCGGATTGACAATCGTAATCTTCCCCGTCCGCAACCCAGTTAAAGTGAAAGCCATCGCCATACGATGGTCATCATATGTCTCAACCGCGCATTTCTTCACCTCACCGGGCATAATCCTTATTCCGTCGTATTCCGGCCCCTCCTCACATGCTATCCCCATACGGGTCAGCTCTGTCAAAATTGCATGAATCCTGTCAGTCTCCTGAAAACGTATGTGACCGATATTACGGATCAGCGTAGGTCCTTGGGCAAAAGGCGCTAACGCCGCCATTGTCATCGTCTGATCGGAGAAATCCTTCATGGAAATATCCATGCCGGGATAGCCATCAAGTGCAGTTCCGGACACTTTGACCCCATCCGCTTCATCTGCAAGCTTACATCCCATATCCCGTAAAATATTTAAAAACTTAATATCTCCCTGCAGAGAATCCATGTGTACGCTCCGCACCTTGACATCCGTCCGCAATAAAGGCGCCATCGCATAGAAATAGCAGGCACCGGACACATCCGGTTCCACCTGATATTCTTCGAGTCCAAAACCACTTGTATGCGGAACCCGATATCCGTTCTCCAAGCGAGCCGTCTGAATACCGAACTGTTCCATCATCGCCAGCGTCATCTTGATATAGGAACCTTCCGCCCTGTCCCCTTCAAGCAATACGTCAAGTCCGTTTTCAAGAAGTATCCCTGACATCAGAAGCGCGCTGGCAAACTGGCTACTGACTCCGGTATCAACGATGACCTTATCAAGAGAAATCCCATGTGACTTCATTACAAACGGAAAATGATTCTCTTCTCCTTGGAATATAAACTCGACGCCCGCATTTTTCAGAATATCCAAAAGAGGCTGCATAGGGCGTCTGCACATCTGCGGCGATGCCAGAAGTTCGTACTCGCCGCCGGCAAGCGCAAGCATGACCGTCAGAAATCTCGCCGCCGTGCCTGCGCTTCTGACGTTGATCGCCGCATTTGGATTGGGAATCCTGCCCCCCAGCCCTTGAATCGCAACGTCTTTCGTCTCCTCGTCCGCCTCCACTGCAAACCCCAGTTTCACAAGACTGTCCAGAAAAGCTCTGGAATCGTCACTGAATAACACACCATGCAGCCTGCAGCGCCGGTTGGATAACGCCGCCAACAGCAGCGCCCTGTTCGTAATGCTTTTTGACCCCGGCACCTGTACTTCTATATTTTTAATATGTTCCAGCTTTTTCACATAATATTGGCTCATAGATTTTCATTTCCTTTTTTCTTTATCAGACACAACCTGCATTTATTATATACTCTTCCACATTCACTTGACAAGCATAGGAGCAATATGCAATAATCAAACCAGTGGTTTAATTATTTTCTTTAAATGAAACAGCCGCAGGATACAGCTATTTGTAAGTCATACATTATACATCGCTCGAGTAAAAAATGGAGCCTTGCTCAAATCATCTTGAAACGAGGAATGACATGGGACGCAGAAAAAAAGAACCGGGCAGCATACACCGACAGAATATTGCCAGCACGGCGCAGGAATTATTTATGCAAAAAGGAATTGAAGGCACTTCCATGAACGAAATTGCCCAGTGTTCAGGGTACAGCAAAGCGACTTTGTATGTCTATTTTAAGAACAAAGAAGAACTTGTAGGGTTTCTCGTATTGGAAAGCATGGAGAAGCTGTACACACATATCTTCGATGCGTTAAAGAACTCTAATCGAACGAAGGACCGTTATGACAATATCTGCCAGTCACTCGTCGCGTACCAACAGGAATACCCTTTCTATTTTCAATTGGCGCTGAGCGAAATCAACATCGACTTTACTCACACGGATTTTCTTCCGGAAGAAATGGAAACCTTCAAAGTAGGAGAAAAGATTAATGACATGATACGTCGGTTTATACAAGACGGCATTGATGCCGGTGATCTGCGCACGGACATTCCGATTCTGCCCACAATCTTTTCCTTCTGGGGAATGCTGTCCGGTCTGATTGTGACTGCGGAGAATAAGCATGCTTACATCGAACAGGCAATCGGCATCACACGGGACGAATTTCTTTCCTACGGGTTTGAAACGCTGTATCGCGCTATCGCCAATCACATTACAGAGGGGAGATAAATTATATCATGTTTGGAATTATTACCGGATTTGTATGCTTATTCTGTTTCTGTATTTTACTGTTGAAAGCGTTGACTAAAAGACTTGATCGGCAAAATGCCGACAAACTTATCATGAAGCTCCACAAGCCGGCAAGCGGTCTTTTGCTGTTAGGCTGCATCGTACATATCATACTTATCTTTCCGGTTATCAAGATGAGGCATCCGGTTATACTCCTCACCGGCTTCACCACAGTCGGCTGCTATCTTCTCCTGATTGTTTTTTGTCATAACCGTGGACTGCGTCTCCTGCCCGGAAATCACGCTGGGAAAAGGAACGCCGCATATAAACTCAGTCTGCATCGGATTATGTCTGTTATCATGTTATTACTGGTTATTGTGCATATCGTGTTCTATTACATTGATTTCGCACTATACGAGCAGAGAATAGCGTCTGTACGACTGCATGGCATAGAATGCACGCTGCTCAAAGACGGCACATACATCGGCGAATACGACGCCGGTTACATTTATGCGCAAGTTTCTGTTACCGTAACAAGCGGTATCGTCACAGATATACGCCTGTTGGAGCACCGGCACCAACGAGGTCAAGCCGCGGAACAAATCGTAAGTGATATTATTACTTCACAAAACACCAACATTGACGCCGTATCCGGCGCAACCAATTCCAGCCTTGTCATTAAAAAGGCTGTGGAAAACGCTCTAAGCATTAACTGATATGCACATTTTACCCGGCTGTCAGACACATTCATACAAAATCTGTCATAGGAGATTGGAGAAATCAAATGATCGGAATCTATTTCAGCGGCACAGGAAACACAAGACACTGCATCACAAAGTTCATCGAAGTTCTACACCTCTGCGACACAGAATCAGACCCACGGACAACACCCGTCATTTCCATCGAAGATTCTGTCCCCGCCGCCGATGCGTTAAAGAACGAACCGGATCTGGTTGTCCTTGCATACCCGATTTACTACAGCAATCTGCCCAAAATCATGCGGGATTTTATTGTGGAACATGAAGAACTGTGGTATGGCAAGAAGATTTTCATCATCTGTACGATGGCATTGTTCAGCGGCGACGGCACGGGTGTGTCCGCAAGATTACTGACAAGGTACGGCGCGCATATCATCGGCGGCGTACATGTCATCATGCCGGACAGCATCAGCGACGTCAAACTGCTGAAATACTCTCCCGGGAAAAACCGGAAAATCATATCAAAAACCGACCGTAAATTGGAAGACGCCGCCCGAAATCTGGCAAATCACACGCCTCCGAGGGAAGGTTTAAGTTTCTTTGCCCATCTACTGGGTTTATTCGGACAGCGGCTCTGGTTCTCCCGCAAGACAATGCGCTACTGCGACAAACTGAAAGTCCATACTGAATCCTGTATAAAATGCGGCAAATGCATCTCCGTCTGCCCCATGCACAATCTGACGCTCACCGGACACGGAATCACAGCCGCCAATAAATGTACGATGTGCTACCGCTGTATCAATCAATGTCCGCAGAAAGCGATTACATTGCTGGGGAAGAAGCGTTAACGCACCATTCCACGACAGGAGCAGCCGCTTCCTTACTTGTCATATCAAAAGAATGTGAGACGATCTGCTGCATTTTGCTGTCCACCTTTGCTTCTTTTAACATGGCTCTGAACATTGACATCATGAGTTTGTCTCCGGCACCCATTTTCTCATAGCACAAACCGCCCGGCAGATAGAATGTCTTAATCTGCGTCCATTCCTGCTCGGTAAAATTCTGTCTCATAGACTTCTCCACATCGGGCGCGCCGACGGGCATTGCACCTGTTGCGAATACCGCTATTCTGCCGCTTTGCTTTCGTTGCGCCGGCATCTTGCCAATCTGAGTCTTGAACCACTTCAATCCGTTAATCTGTCCCGCATGGAAACCGCCGCCAAACAAAATGACATCATAATCCCCGAATGCTATCTTCCTACGCCCTTTATACGGCACCAGATCGCAGGACGTCTTTTTCGAAAGCCCATCTTTGATCCATTCCGCATATTTCTTCGTAAAACCGGTTTTGCTGTAATAGATAATTAGTATCCTATTTCCTGTTTTCTTTACATCCGCCGTTTCCTGTCTGTTCATTGCATCACCCTCACTCGATATAATATTTCAACAAAGCATGAAAACATTATAACACGACAGCCGTATTTTTGTAATATATACTCCCAAAGCAATTCCTCCCGCGTCTGCTATCAGAAATAAACTTGAAAACCACTTTCCGATTAGGTATGATAAATAATATCATACAAAAAGCTTGCATGTTTTCTGCCTATATAAATCAAGAACGGAGAATAAAAATGGCATATCACTACAGCATCGAAGAGGGCGAATTACTCTTAAATAACTGCAAAAAGAACAGACTGCTCGTACAGTCCGCTCTTCTGCTTCGTATCTTCAAATTCCTGCTGCTCATTCTTTCTTTATGTATTACCGTATACTTAACTTATCTCATATTCAAAGAATGTATTACAGACGCCACTTTAAGCAACTGCATCCCGCTGGGCTCTATTTTTGCCACCTTCGGTTCCGCGGTAATTTCCGTCATCTCACTCTATTGTAATAAACAGATCCGCTCTTTTCATGAAAATCTGTCCGCACTCCACGAACAGATTCCCAATCTGTCCTCTTGGAAGAGATGGCCCTTCTTAAAAAGATATAACCGCGAGAAAGCAGGCGCATGGAAATACAATTATTACATACTCAAGAACCCTCAGATCACGTTCAAAAGCGATAATTTATCCCTGACAGTACCGCTTCCCACCTGTTCTGCCGATTTCCATGACCTTCCTATCTTCGCATATATGCTGAAAATGTTTTGTTTCCATAAACGCTTTTCCGCTTCGCTTGTAAAACATCGGGATATCCCGGAGCAAAAGGATATCTTTACCTTCTATTGCACGCTGATGATTTACCGAAATATTATCAGGTACAAAATCGGCACGCTCTTCATGTTGATCGGCTCGGAATTTGTCCTGTCCAGCATCCTCTTTTCTTTCTTCTATACGTCTGTCAGTAAGATGCTGTAAACAGTTTGTTTCTTCTGCCTCCCATTCCCTCAGACCAATCTCTGACAATGGCGCTTCCATGCAGACATAGTATCGCGCAATATGACTGGTCAGTCCCTTTGCCGTCCTGTCCGTTCCGATGATATCCCGCAATGTCAGAAGTTTTCCGGTCATTAAATCAATCGTCATCTTATTTCGTTCTCCCCTTAAGCTGTATATGTAACCGATCGCAAATAAACGCTGCGTCTATTACATTTCATCCGCTTCACCGAAGTAGAACTTTTCATGCATACCGCCCGTATACTCCTCGATTTCGTGAAGGAACCTTCTTCCGTACCTCTCAAACTTACTCGTACCGACACCCGATACCGTTAGCATTTCGTCTCTGTTAAGCGGAACCTTGACGCACATGTCTACCAATGTCTTATCTGAAAAAATGATATACGGCGGCATGTTTTCCTCTCTGGCAATCTCAGTCCGCAGATATCTTAGCGTCTCAAAAAGCTCCAGTCCTCTGGAATTAAGAATATCTGATTTGCGGGGCTTGCTTTTACCTTTCTTCCTCTCCGTGCCGCTTCCTTCTTTCCCCGGAATCTGCTTCAACTGTCTTAGAATAACTTTTCTTTCGCCTTGTAATACGTCTTCCGCCTCAGACGTGATCTTCAGGGTTGCATACTTATCATTGGTCGTAAGCAGCAGATTTTCAACCAGCATCTCATTGATGATCTGCTTGATTTCTGTTTCCCGCACTCCCTTTAAACTGCCAAAAGATGCATACTCGGAAACCCTATACTCCCTCAATTTGGCACGGTTCTCTCCCGCAAGCATTCCGGCAATTACATTTATTCCATACCGTTGACGCACTTCCAAAATCCCTTCTATAATCCTGACCGCCTCTTTCGTGACATCAATCTCCTCATATTCCCTGAGACAATTCCTGCAGTTACCGCACGCTCCTGCACCAATCTCTCCAAAATAGCGAAGAATGTATTCCCGCAGACATCTTGTTGTGAGACAGTAATATATCATCGTCCTCAGCCGCTCTTCATCCCGTTCTGCAATCGCATCCAACTCCTCCTGCGTATATTCGCCTTTCTGTTCCTTATTGTCCAGAAGAAACCGGTTGATCATGACGTCCTGCGCCGAATAGAGCAAAATACATTCCGCCTTCCCGCCGTCCCGTCCGGCCCTGCCCGCCTCCTGATAATAGTTTTCCAGACTCTGCGGCATATTGTAATGAATCACATAGCGCACATTGGATTTATCGATTCCCATGCCGAAAGCATTCGTCGCAACCATAACCGGGCTTTGATCATATATGAAATCTTCTTGATTCTGCCTGCGCTCCTCGCCGCTTAATCCGGCATGGTACTTCGTCACCGCTACGCCTTCTGCAGAAAGCTTGTCACACAGCATATCCACATTTTTTCTGGTCGCACAATAAATAATCCCGCTCTCCCCATCGTGCTCCCGTATGTAATTTAGGACATAGCTGTCTTTTTTACCGGACGACTCTACCGCATAATACAAATTCTTACGGTCAAATCCCGTCACCAGCACCTGCGGCGACTTAAGCCCGAGAACGCAGACGATATCCTCCTTCACATTTTCCGTTGCCGTTGCAGTGAAAGCGCTGATAATCGGAGGCTTCTTCAAACTACTGATAAACTGTACGATTTTCAGATAGCTCGGTCTGAAATCCTGCCCCCATTGGGAAATACAGTGCGCCTCATCCACCGTCACCATGGAAATCTCTACCTGCCTCGCAAACTGCATAAATCCGTGAGTCTCTAGCCGCTCCGGCGCCACATAAATAATCTTATATTGTCCGGCGGCTGCCAGCCGCAATGCTTTGGAAATCTGGGCTTCACTTAAAGAACTGTTGATATAGGCGGCGTGAATACCTGCCTGATTCAACGCCTGCACCTGATCTTTCATGAGAGAAATCAGCGGTGAAACGACAAGCGTGATACCCGGAAGAAGAAGCGCCGGCACCTGATAACAGATGGACTTCCCTGCTCCCGTCGGCATAATCCCCAATGCATCCTGTCCTTTGAGAATGCTGTCAATCAGTACTTCCTGTCCCTCTCGGAACGTTGCGTAGCCGAAATACTGTTTTAGGATATCCAGTTTATTCATTCGTCTTCCTTTCTCTATCATATCAATATTACGTGATAGAATCCGCTTTATTCCATTATTGCATTGTACAATATTTCTATTTCCGCATCGGAGCCGGCTGCTGCCTGAGCATTACCGCAACATACTCTTTCCCCGGCAGACGAAGTTCGTCGCCCATCTTATAGCTTTCCGCAACGATTTCCCTTGTCATGTCCCATACGTCGATTATCTCCGCCTGATAGGACTTCCCTGCCGCAACCTCCGGACGAAATCTTGCCGAACAGTCCGTGCCGAGATAATACAAATACACTTCATCGCCGATATGCCCTGCGTAGGAGTACTCTGAAAGGAGATGATAGGTCTTCTCCTTCGCATTCATTCTGCCGAGTACAGACCAAAATCCCCTATGCTCCTCCGGCATCGCATTAATCATACTGCTCAATTCCGTTTCGGACATCATCATCATCTTGCTCATTCCCTCAATATAAGGGTCAAGCGGGGCTGGCAGCATCTCGACAATCTCTCTTAAGAATTTAATTCTGGCAGGGCTCTCACCCTTAAGCTTTCCGCCCTTCGCCCACCAGAGAACCGCATCGTCCTGTTGCTTTTGCGTTGCGATATCATTTTCTAAAATGACTTCTCCATGCGTACAATAACCTCCTGTAACCGTCACCTTCCAGAAACGGTTTACCATCTCCTTTGCAGAAATCGAGCCCCATGTCTCTTTAAGATTCCCCTCATAGCAACATTCATCATAACAGACAGGCTTACCAAATTCCTTTTGCAATTCGGCAACGCGTGAACATGTTCTCGTCTGGACGGAAACGTGAGTTATCGCTTCTCTTCCGTAATCGTATTCAAGGAAACAGTTGTGATTTGAAAGAAGATGGCGGTATGGATCATTAGCCGAAATATACGTCTCAATCTCATGCCACTGCTCTATGTTCCAGTCATAAAAAAGATCGTATTCATTTGCCATAGACCACCAGATATTCGGATATGCCGAAAGACGCCTCAGCGCATAATCAAGATACCTCAGATTATTCTCCTGCGTCATATGGCTGTGCCCCCATCTGTCATAGGGATGAAAAAGAATCAGATCCACCTGAATTCCCATGTCGAACAACCGGTTCAACTTTGTCTCAAAATCCTCCCAGAAATCAAAATCCGGTCTGTGCGTGTCAAAAGGCTTCACTCTTCTTTTGCCGCCAAGATTATCATGAAATATAAGTTCTCCTGCATTTTCCGCTTTGTAGAACGCAAAATGCTCAGGTTCATTTTTATTGTACTCATAGTGTTTGGGAAACACACACATTCTGATTTTGTTGAATGCGCCGCACTCTAAGGATGTAAAGGTTTCTTCCGTAAGTTCCTTCGTCTGATGTGCGAGCGCATACACGGTTGTTCCGAACGTAGAGATAAAGGTTCCGTCCTGATGGCGCAGATGCGTGCCGTCAACTCTTACAACACCATGATGTTTTCCGTCCGCAGGTTCAATATCAACCGTTCCTTCTCCTGTGACAACACCGGTTACTTTATAGCGGTATGTCCCTTCCTGCTCCGGGAGGAAGCGCACTTTATAGATCTGATCGCCGGCATAAAAGCCTTTTAGTTTCCGCGTCTTTCCTCCGCCGGTGATTTCCGCTTCCACATCAACTTCAACATGTGAGCCAGCCGGCTCTTTTCCTTCGAAACACAGTTCTGTCATTTCATATACTCTTGCCATACTTTCTCCCCCTATAGCGCTATAGCGCCTTAATACTCACGCTTTCTCCTGCATCCGAATGCGTTCAATGGACTGCTCCTTAATCTTTTTTGTCTGTTCCTCTACTCGCTCCTCAAGTGTTGCCTGATAGACTTTCAGCTCCTTCGCATACCGATTAGCCTCTACCCGTTGGAATAAATCCGCCTTATTGACGACCACAACTACGAACCAGTCACGCTGAACCTCCTTGGAGAACACCATACACTCTTCTCCGTCAATTTCCATCGTGACCGCGTTACCTGTGATACATCTAATCCTAGCAACAGAAAATTATTCAGTTCTTCTGCCTCCTGCGACACGGAATGTTTTCCTATGACCACCGCATCTTCCATGGCAGCGGAATAAAAAGATGCAAACGTATAAAACACGATAATTCCCTATGCTATAAGCGTAGCTGCTAATGTCAGAACATATTGGACCCGGCTGCGTTCCTATTTTGATTTCATATTATGTCCCTCTCATAAAATGCATAATAATACATATTACTCAGTATAGCATGCACACTTTTTTTTGTAAAATCGTCTCCTGAATAAAGAAATATAAGTATCGTAAGCAATCTTATATTCCTTTAATCCGAAAAGGAGCTGACATCACTGCCAGCTCCTTCTCTTCTCAATATTCTCAAAATACTTTCAAATATTGTTCATACTCTTTATACGTAACCGTCACCCAGCCTTCATCATAGTTAAAGCCGATCTCCATACCCTGAGGCGTATAGAATACAATAATGTCAGACGAATTGAAATGACCTGTTATCTCCTGATCGGACATCGCAGTCAGATGTTCAATCTCTCCATTCTGAATATCACTTCTCTCTCTGAACTCTACCGAGAAATCATCATCGATGTTTAACATACTCTCATTATCCAGAATGATTCCGTTCTCCATATCAATATTGATACTGTACAAGAACGCATCATAGTAGTAATCACTATACACGTTTTCGGAGAAAACAATACTCATTTTCTCTTCATCCATATAGGTCACATACCCTGTCGAAGTCGCGTGAAAATAGCTGTCACCGCCATCAACAAAATATTCCTCATACTCATCCTCAAAGTACTCAACAAGAAAATCAGTCTCACTTTGAATCGTTGCATTCAGTTTATCCAAATTAGGTATGTTATCCGAACTGGAGATTACCGGATAAAAAACCATAATTTCCACTTCTTCATAATCAGAGTCATATTCATATAACTCAAAATCTACCGTATAAGACAAATTGGACTTGATGTCATCATGAAGTGTATAATACTCATCGTCATCATAATTGTAATCGTCATCATAGTCATAATCGTCATCATAGTCATGATTGTCGTCATAATCATATTTGTCGTCATAATCATATTTGTCGCCATAATCATATTTGTCGTCATAGTCATCATCATGATCAGTTCTTCTATGATCATTATCCCAGTCGTCGTCAAAATCATACTCTTCCCGGGTATTGCGCCTGCTATCTTTCTCGTCTGTATACATTGAAACTACTTTATATACCAACGCGCCGACAGCAGTCAGGAACAACAAGACCACCACCGCCACAATCCCGATAATTAAACCTGTATTATTCTTCTTAGCCGGAACGGCATATGGGCTGTATTGATTATTTCCGTAAGGAGGAACACCGTATTGATTAGCGTTCTGTGCCTGCTGTCCGCCATAGGGATTATTATTCTGTGCCGCCTGTCCGCCATACGGATTACCGTTCTGTGCCGTCTGTCCGCCATACGGATTATGATTCTGTGCCGTCTGTCCGTTATATGGGCTGCTTCCATATGGATTCTCATACGTGCCGTCAGTATACGGACTGTTATTCTGTACCGGTTGTCCGTTGTATGGATTATTTCCGTATGGATTCTCATACGTGCCGTCAGTATACGGACTGTTATTCTGTACCGGTTGTCCGGTATATGGATTATTTCCATACGAATTAACAGTGTATGAACTGTCAGGATACGGACTATTATTCTGTATTGTTCCCGTACCATCCGGGCTGCTTCCATATGAGTTATTTCCGTATAAGTTATTTCCGTATGAGTTATTTCCATATGGGCTGTTTCCATACGGATTTTCATATGTGTTGTCAGTATAAGGATTGCTATACTGCTCCGGCTGCCCACTGTATGGAGTACTATCCACCGAAGCCGTGACAACATCCGATGACGTGACAGCATCCGATGACGCGTCTTCCTCAATTATTTCCTCTGTCTGAGCATCTTCTGACGGGTCTGCAGAAACATCTGGCGTATTATAAATATCAGCGCTGGTCTCCGTGTTATATGTATCTGAAATCGCATTATTTCCGTCATTTCCATCCTGATGATTATCAAACTGATCTGATTGACTCATTCGTTTTCCCTTTTCCTTCCTTAACTGCAAACGATCTATTTATCCTTATTGCCAAACGTAACTTCACTATAATATTGCAAAATACACTCCCGCATTAATGACAACGCAGAAGACACCGTATTTTCTCTGATTTTCGTACGATTCCCGCTGAAATGACACTCTTTGACTGTGGTGCGTCCGCAGACATTACAGCCGATATATACAAGACCTACCGGTTTTTCTTCCGAACCGCCGTCCGGTCCGGCAATACCTGTAATACTGACGGTAACATCCGATTTAGACACCAAAGCTGCGCCCTTCGCCATCTCACGTGCAATTTCCTCACTAACTGCACCATGTTTCAACAATGTGCTTTTCTTAATGCCCAACAGTCTTCGCTTCGCCTTGTTAGAATATGTAATATATCCGGATTTAAATACTTCCGAGACTCCCGGCACATTGATCAGCCTCGCCGCCACCAGTCCGCCTGTACAGGATTCCACCGTGCTGACCGTTAATTTATTGGCGAGTAAAAGATCTACCACCGCTTTCTCCAGCGTTACCTCGTCATCCGTTGTATAAACATGATTGCCAAACCGTCCTTTCAATTCTTTAATGATCGGTTTGACCAGTTTCCTCGCCGCTTTCTCGTCCTCAGCTCTGGCCGTCACGCGCAGATGCACTTCTCCAGTCTTCGCATAAGTTGCAATCGTAGGATTGGATTGTTCATCAATCAAGTCCTGCACCATCGTCTCTGCCTTACTCTCTCCCACTCCGCATACCTTAACCGTCTGGGAAAAGATAACGCAGGACTGCAGCTTACTCAGATACGGCATGATTGACTTCTCGAACATGGGAATCATCTCATTGGGCGGTCCCGGCATCAATATTACATGCTTGCCGTCCTGCTCCATGATCACACCGGGCGCAGTACCGTTCGGATTATCTACGACAATACAGTCTTCCGGCATCATTGCCTGCTTCCAATTATTGTCGGTAATCTCCAAGCCTCTTTTTTCGAAAAACTTTTGAATAGACGCTTTGCTCTCCTCATGGAGATACAGTTTTCTTCCGAACGCCTTTGCCGCCACCTCTTTCGTCAGATCATCCTGCGTAGGTCCGAGTCCTCCGGACAAAAGCAGAATATCGGCTCTGGACAATGCCGTCTTAATCGTCTCAAAAAGTCTCTCTTCATTATCGCCGACTACATCCTGATAATAACAGGATAACCCCAGTCCGGCGCATTTCTCCGACAGATACGCAGCGTTAGTGTTAACAATATTTCCAAGCAAAATCTCTGTTCCGACTGAAATCAATTCAACAATCATATTTTCACCCATTCTGAAATCTACACAACTCTATCACTTTGTATCTTTCATAACATCCTTATTTTTCATCAAATAATCGACCAAGGATACCACCGTCAAGATAAGCGCCGCCCACATAACAATATTCGTGAGCAGACTGAGCGCCGCAAGATCGGCAATCATCAAACAAATCATTACAATCTGAAAAGTAGTCTTGAATTTACCCCAGTAACTTGCCGCAATGACCACACCGTTGTCTGAAGCGATCAGCCTGAATCCGCTGATAATGAATTCTCTGGCAATGATGACAATGACAATCCATGCCGGTATTTTACTAAGTTCCACCAGACAGATTAACGCTGAACAGACTAACAGCTTATCCGCAAGCGGATCCATAAACTTACCGAAATTCGTCACCAGATTATATTTTCTGGCAATCTTACCGTCCAGCAGGTCTGTCAGACTCGCAACAATAAAAATCGCAAGTGCAATCCATTTATCTATAGTCGTTATGTCAACCAAAAGAAACACTACAAAGAACGGAATCAGTATCACACGAAACATCGTTAACTTATTAGGTAAATTCATCTTCCAACTCTCCAATCAAATCATACTCATATGATGCAGTGATTTTTACTTTGACAAAATCACCTGTCATCAGTTCTCTGTTTGTATTAACAAACAAAAAACCGTCTACATTCGGCGCATCCTTATATGTTCGCGCAACATATGCTTCCTCATCTGCAACCTTCCCCTCAATCATGGCAGTCACCACTGTACCTGCCATATCTGCCGCTGCCGCAAAAGCAATCTCCTGCTGCAGTTCCATAAGCTGCGCCCGTCTGTCTTCCTTCACTTCTTCGGAAATCTGTTCCGGCATAACCGCCGCCGGTGTATCTTCCTCCTGTGAGTAAATGAAAACTCCTAATCTGTCAAACTCCATACGGTCAACAAAATCGAGAAGCTGTTCATGGTCTTCTTCCGTTTCTCCCGGAAAGCCGCTGATTAACGTAGTCCGAAGACAGATATCCGGAATCTCCTGCCGGAGCTTTGCTATGATATCTTCCAATTGGCGCTTATCAGTCTTGCGCCCCATCCTCTTCAATATGTTATCAGAAGCATGCTGCACCGGCAAATCCAGATAATGACATATCTTCTTCTCTTCCTTCATCGTACGGATTAACTCGTCGTCTATTTCTTCCGGATAACAATACAATATTCTTATCCAATAGATATCGTTTATCTCACAGAGCCTGCGTAAAAGTTCCGGCAATGCCTTATGACCGTACAGATCCATTCCGTATACCGTCGTCTCCTGCGCCACAAGGATTAACTCTTTCACACCCTTATCAGCCAGCTCCTGTGCCTCCCGGACAAGCTCCTCCATCGGGACGCTGCGATAATTGCCTCTGACTTTGGGAATGATGCAATAAGTACAATGTTTATCGCATCCCTCCGCAATTTTCAAATACGCATAATGCCCGCCGGTCGTTACCACCCGTTCTACTCCGGTCAGCGGTTTCTCGGAAAGACTCTTATAATGGTTCTGCCGTTTTCCCCCGGTTACTTCATCAAACGTTTTGACGATCTCGCTGATTGCCGTTGTGCCGACAATAGCGTCCACTTCCGGTATTTCCGTTTGAATTTCTTCCCGGTAACGCTGCGCCAGACATCCTGTCACGATTAACATTTCAATCAAGCCGTTCTTCTTATATTCCGCCATCTCAAGTATCGTATTGATACTCTCCTCCTTGGCATCATTGATAAAGCAGCACGTGTTAATCACTACGATATCGGCTTCCCGCTCGTCGTCGGTAAATTCATATCCGCTCTGTGCAAGCATTCCAAGCATCATCTCGGAATCTACCAGATTTTTGTCACATCCCAAGGATACAAACAATATCTTTTTCATCATGTATTTCAATCATTCCTTATCTGAATCCTCAGACGATCCATTCTTTTCTTCTTCACTTGTAATCTTAACTTTACCCTGATTCAACTCTTCCACTGCAACAGAGAGCGGCTTTTTACCTTTGCCGTTCACTAACTGCTCGTCGCCCGCGATAATCTGTCTTGCTCTTTTGGAGGTCGCCATCACGATAGAATATCTGCTGTTTACAACAGGATCTTCCCCCTCCTCTACCCCACTGTTTACTACTTTGATTAAATCTGCATAAGATGGATGTAACATTATTTTTCTCCTTCCAATTCTGTTCTGATATTTTCTATAAACTCCCTGTTTCTGTCGGGAGTATTATGAGCTGCCTTCACTATTTCATGAAGCTGTGCGACGCATAGGTCCAAATCATCATTGACTACGATATAATCATATTCATCAATGCCTTCTGCTTCCTGTGCTGCACGGCGCATTCTCTTGTCTATCACTTCATGCGTCTCCGT
>VSOA01000054.1 GCA_009774585.1 Lachnospiraceae bacterium | reverse complement strand
GTCAAACTCCGGTCCGTCAACACATGCAAATTTCACTTCACCATCCACGGTCAGACGACATGCGCCGCACATACCTGTTCCGTCAACCATAATCGGATTCATGCTGACAACCGTCGGCAAATCATATTTCTTTGTTGTCAGACACACAAATTTCATCATAATCATCGGACCAATGGCGACACATACGTCATAGCTCTTACCTTCCTCGGTAATCAAGTCGTCAATAACCTTGGTAACCATGCCGCTTCTTCCGTACGAACCGTCGTCTGTTGTAACATACAGATTACCGGCTACAGCTTTCATCTCTTCTTCCATAATGAGCAGATCCTTCGTCTTGGCACCTACTATCACATCCGCATCAATACCATGCTCGTGCAGCCATTTCACCTGCGGATAAACCGGCGCCGTACCGAGTCCGCCGGCTACAAAGAGAATTTTCTTGGCGCGAAGACTCTCTATCTCTTCATTCACAAACTCAGACGGACATCCAAGCGGTCCAACGAAATCATGGAAACTGTCGCCGCTCTTTAAACTGCGCATCATCTCCGTCGCCGCACCGACTACCTGCACTACAATCGTAACAGTGCCTGCCG
The DNA here is from genome assembly GCA_009774585.1 of Lachnospiraceae bacterium. Taxonomy (GTDB): domain Bacteria; phylum Bacillota; class Clostridia; order Lachnospirales; family Lachnospiraceae; genus UBA3282. Next base: position 16,409 of record VSOA01000054.1, on the reverse strand, counting down.
TCCTGTCATAATCACATATGGTAAGCGGAATACGCTCACTATCCTCATCCATTCTTACGATAACGAACTGCCCCGGCTGACAGGATTTTGCAACTCTGGGAGCTTCAACATCCATCAGGTAGATGTTTGCCGCAAGTTCTTCTGCTTTTACTATCTTGTACATCTTATACTTATCCTCCTCAACTGATGTCCCTAATTGTATAGGAACTTCTTTATTTTTGCAACCTTTTATTGTACTGGAACATATTTCCGGCACACTTATATCATTATATAACGACCGCCACAAACTCACCTTTTGTATCGTATCCAAGCTGCGCTGCCTCTCCTGTATGTACCTGAACCAGAAATACCTTATCAGTACGGCTCAGCATGCCTGTCCCATCGTCATAATATTCATATATGGTATAATAGTCGTCTGCATTCCCAATTCTTAACACTGAGCTGAACTGATAACTTAAAGTTCCGCTCTGCCGTTTATTGTGCCCCTCTGCGTCTTCCAGATATCCTATCTCAACGAGCCTCTCAACCAGATTGCTTACCGCTTGTGTAGTAGGGATGGCGTCCCGAAGAGTCAACGTATAGGTTCTCGTAGTCACTTCGCTGGGTACACCCTCCTCGCTGATATTGACAAATTTGAACAATGTCTTACCCAGCGGCATGGGAATCGGACCGGTATAGGGCACACTGTCCTGCGTCGGCTCGGACTCGTCCGTCGTATAGTAAATCTGACATCCTTCTATTCCTTCCACGGCAATCATCGTCGGTTCCGTATACTCTCCACTGTACAAATCCACTTCCGGCGCATTCGGCACCGATAAGTTAATAATATATGTCTTGCTGACAATATCGCTCTCTATTCCGTAATCATTCACAAAAAAAGCGCTGATTGTATACTCTCCCGTCTCAAGGAAAAGAGGTGCCGTATACACCTGACTGCTCTTGGTCGGTTTACTCCCATCCATCGTATAATAGATTGTTCCGGCCGTATTTGAACTGAGTTTAAGGGGAATTACTTCCGCATAGCTTCCTTCCACATAGCTGAATTCCGGCTCCATGGCGAGATAACTTTGGAACATACTGACAATCCCGCTCTCCGGACAACTGCGCAACAGTTCGTTAATCTGCCCGTATAATCCCTGATTCGCATAAATTGTTATAATTTTATTATAAGCTTCCTCTAAATCCTCGTAAGAAAAATCGCCTCTGTCTATAATGCGGTATAAGACATTTACCGCTGAATCATTATCCTGCTGTAAATAATAATAATCCGCTTCCAGAAACAAAAGCCCGGCTTCGTCCGGATAATTCTCATACGCCGATTCCAAACAAGCTATCGCCTCGGCATAGGACTCATCCGCCGCATACTCTTTCGCCTTTGTGATCTGATAATCTACCGTTCTGATATGATAAGCATAGGTACTGTAAGTGACAAGTGCCACGACAAAAATAATCACCAGACTTACCATCATCCATATCTTTCTTCCGTCTTCAAGCGGTCCGTCCTGCTCCGTTATATCTTCCTCTTCTGCCCCCTCATTAGTCTGCGATATCTCCTGAGTGTCCTCTCCGTCCTGAAGCGCTGCAAGTGTAGATAAGGTTCCCGTTATGCTGTTTTCTATTTCCGGTTCAAAATCAGGCACTATCCGAATCTCTTCTCCGCATTGTTCACAGATCAGATATCCATCCTTCAACTCATTACCACAATGGGGGCACTTCATAAGCTGTTCCCTTTCTCTCTCGATTATACGCGGGTTATCGTCTCGTCCCCGCCTCAACGCAATTATGCATCAACATAGCTATCGTCATAGGTCCTACGCCGCCAGGCACAGGAGTAATCGCGCTGCAGATCGGCGCAACATCGTCATAATCCACGTCACCGCATAACTTATTGTTCTCGTTGCGGTGAATACCGACGTCTATGACTACCGCTCCCTCCTTCACATATTCCCTTGTAATCATTTTGGGCCTGCCTACAGCCACAACAAGAATATCCGCTCTCTTCGTTATTTCCTGCAAATTTTTGGTTTTGGAATGCGCAACCGTCACCGTACCGTTTTCACGCAAAAGCAACAACGCCATCGGCTTACCGACAATGTTGCTTCTTCCGATAACCACGCACTCTTTGCCTGCAATTTCTATCCCTGAACGTTTGAGCAATTGAATAATTCCTGCCGGCGTACATGATACAAAACCGGGCTGCCCGATACACAGCGCGCCTACGCTCTGAGGATGAAAACCGTCCACATCCTTCTTCGGATCAATGGCACGAATCACCTCATCTTCATCGATATGATCCGGAAGGGGAAGCTGTACCAATATCCCGTTGACTTCCCCTTTATCGTTCAGTTCCGCTATCAGTTTCAGAAGTTCTTCCTGTGTCGTCTCTTCCGGAAGTTCATATGCCAGTGAATCGATTCCGATATAGGCACAAGCCTTCTTCTTATTACCTACATATACAGCGGACGCAGGATCATTCCCTACCTGAATCACCGCAAGGCATATCTGCGTTCCTTCGCCTTTTAAGCTTTCCACTTCTGCTTTTAGTTCATCTTTGATTGCCGCCGAAATCGCCTTCCCATCTATAATCTGTGTCATAATCATCCTCCGTCCCTATAATATATACACCCGTATCATTCTTTGCCTTCCCATCCATCTTACTTAAAATAATCCCATGATCATACCGTCATCATTGACGTCAATCTGATATGCCGCTGGTTTCTTCGGAAGCCCCGGCATAGTCATAACCGCACCTGTAAGTGCAACCACAAACCCGGCTCCCGCGGACACATAGACTTCTCTCACATTCATCATAAATCCTACCGGTCTGCCGAGCAAGGTCGGATCATCCGACAAAGAATACTGCGTTTTCGCCATACATACCGGCATATTACCAAAACCGAGTTCTTCCAGTTTCCGTAACTGGCGCTCTGCCGCAGGAGTATACGAAACACCTCCTGCACCGTATACTTCATCCGCTACTGTCTCTATCTTTTCCTTGAGCGAAGCGTCATCATCATATAATACTTTAAAATGACTCTCTTTATGCGCAAGCGTCCAGAGTACTTTTTCTGCAAGTTCCACGCCGCCGGCGCCGCCTTTCTCCCACACTTCGGATATGGCGAACTCACATCCTCTGTCTTCACAGAATTTCCTCACATATCCGATTTCTGCCTCCGTATCGGAAACAAAAGCGTTCAGTGCAACAACAATCGGTACGCCGTACTTATGCAGATTCTCGATATGTTTCTCAAGATTAACAATTCCCGCCTGCAGTGCCGACAGATTCTCCACTCCCAGATTGCTCTTCTCTACTCCGCCATTATACTTAAGCGCACGGACAGTGGCAACCAATACCACTGCATCCGGTTTCAGCCCTGCCATACGGCATTTAATGTCAAAGAATTTCTCCGCTCCCAGATCAGCGCCGAATCCAGCCTCCGTAATGACATAATCCGCCATCTTAAGCGCTGATTTCGTAGCGCGGACAGAATTACATCCATGTGCGATATTGGCAAACGGTCCGCCGTGCACTAACGCCGGCGTATGTTCAAGCGTCTGAATCAGGTTGGGCTTCATGGCATCTTTTAACAGCGCCGTCATAGCGCCTACAGCGTTTAAATCAGCGGCCGTCACAGGTTTCCCCTGATAATCATACGCTGCAATAATCCGTCCCAGCCGCTCCTTTAAATCCGCGATATCTGATGCCATACATAAAATTTCCATAATTTCAGAAGCTACCGTGATCACAAACTGATCTTCCCTCACGACACCATCCGTCTTACCGCCAAGTCCCACTACCACATTTCTCAACACTCTGTCATTCATGTCAAGGCATCTTTTCCACACAATCTGTCTCGGATCGATCCCCAGTTCATTTCCCTGCTGAATATGATTGTCAAGGATTGCCGCCAGTAAATTATTGGCGGAGGTAATCGCATGGAAGTCCCCGGTAAAATGCAGATTCAAGTCCTCCATCGGAACCACCTGAGCATAGCCGCCGCCCGCAGCGCCGCCCTTAATGCCGAAACACGGTCCGAGAGACGGCTCCCTGAGAGCAATGACCGCCTTTTTGCCCAGCCTGCCAAACGCCTGTCCTAATCCGACGCTCGTAGTCGTCTTACCTTCTCCTGCCGGAGTCGGATTGATGGCTGTCACAAGAATCAACCTGCCGTCAGGGTTATTCTGAATACGCTCCATATACTCGTCTGATATTTTAGCCTTATACTTACCGTATAATTCCAAATCCTCCGGCGCCATTCCTATTCTCCCGGCAACATCAGTAATATTCTCAAGTAACGCTTCCTGTGCAATTTCGATATCAGTCTTCAACCTATACCCTTCCTTTCCGGTTCTATGCTTCCTTTATCGTCAAACTCAATACAGTCCGCCCGACATGACAGTAATCTTATAGTGTTTCTTCCACAAACTGCTCAAACTCCTCGGCGCTCATCAAGACTTTGCGCGGTTTGGTTCCTTCTTCCTCTCCGACCACACCCGCTTCGCATAACTGGTCCATAATACGTGCTGCTCTGTTGAATCCGATTTTAAAGACTCTTTGCAGCATACCGATAGAAGCCTTGTCCTTGTCAATAATAAACCTTCCTGCATCTGCGAAATACTGGTCGTACTCGGAACCGCCTTCTCCGGAAGATGAACCGCCGCCGGACGCGCTTCCCATACTCTTAATCTGTTCTGCCACATCGTCGCTGTATACATTGCCTATCGCCTGATTCTTTAAGTAGTCAACCACATCTCCAACTTCTTTGTCAGATACGAATGCTCCTTGTATACGAGCCGGCTTCGGATAACCCTGCGGGTAGAACAGCATATCTCCCTTGCCGAGCAGTTTCTCTGCGCCGACCATATCCAGAATCGTTCTGGAATCTACGCCGCTGGACACTGCAAATGCAACCCTGCTTGGCATATTCGCCTTAATCAGACCCGTGATAACATCCACTGACGGTCTCTGTGTCGCTATGATCAAATGAATACCGCATGCTCTGGCAAGCTGTGCCAGACGGCAGATAGACTCCTCTACCTCCCCCGGCGATACCATCATCAAATCTGCAAGTTCGTCCACAATAATGAGAATCTGCGGCAATTTCTCCGGTGCTTCCGGGTCGCCCGACGCGCGCATACTTTCCACTTTCTTATTATATCCCTTCAAATCCCGGACATTGTAATCTGCAAACTTCTTGTAACGGTCCGTCATCTCGGCTACACCCCAATGAAGAGCGGCCGCCGCTTTCTTCGGATCCGTAACAACGGGAATCAGCAGATGGGGAATTCCATTGTAGACGCTCAGTTCCACCACCTTCGGGTCAACCATGATCATCTTCACGTCTTCCGGCTTCGCCTTGTATAAAATCCCCATAATAATCGTGTTGATACAGACTGACTTACCGGAACCGGTAGCTACTGCGATCAACATATGCGGCATCTTGGCGATATCCGCCACAACAATCTTGCCACCGATATCCTTACCCACCGCAAATGCAAGATTAGAAGGAAATTCTTTAAACTCTTTGGATTCCACTAAATCTCTGAATGCTACGGCTGTGTTCTCCTTATTCGGCACCTCTATGCCAACTGCCGCTTTGCCCGGTATGGGCGCCTCTATACGGATATCCGTAGCAGCCAGATTCAACTTAATATCATCGGCAAGTCCGACAATCTTACTGACTTTTACTCCCTGCTCCGGCTGTAACTCATACCGCGTAACAGACGGACCCTGACTGATATCCGTAACCGTTACCTTCACCCCGAAAGTACCAAGCGTCTGCTGCAGACGCATAGCCGTATCTTTCAGTTCTCTGGCAGAATCACCGCCATTTTTGCCGCTGCCTTTTGCCAGAAGGTTAATCGGCGGAAACTTGTACGGTCTGATAACTTTCTGTTCTTTCTGCTGAGAGCCTTGTTCCGGTCCCGCGTCAACAGCCGCCGCATCTGCGACAGCCGATATCTGCGGTCTTTCTTTCTGATCACGCGTCGGCTCTCTGACCGGTTCTCTCTCCGGCATTCTTTCCATATGTATCACGGGTTCCGCCGCCATATCCGGACGCGGTATTTCTTCCTCCGCCTCGTCCGACGCCCCGTGAATGCGGATCTCATCCAACTCATCTGATTCGTTCTCTATATAATGATAGGAATGTGCCTCGCGGACTGCTTCTCGCTCCGTCTGGGCATCTGCCTCATCGTCTGCTATATGTAATGTAATTTCATGAATATCGTCTCTTGCTCTCTCTGCGATTTCTCTATCTTTCTCTCGTTCCTTATTAAGCGCCGTGTCCATCATGACGCCGGTCACCTTTTTGTCCATGCGCAGAATCTTCTCGTTCTCTATCTCTTCCTCTCTCTGTCTACGTGCTTCTTCCTCTCTGGCACGCTTCTCCTCCATGGCTAACCGACGCTCTTTCGCACGTTCCCGGCGATACGCCGCGTCTTCCACAGAACGTTCATATACCCTTCGCCCCTGTTTTGTCACTCCACCGATAAAGGATTTCTCGGTAACTACTACCATACAGATAATCCCCACTACAAGAATTGCCAGCACAGTGCCTACCATTCCCAGAAACTTGTATGAAAGATAAGTGAGCGAGCCTGCGACCACACCGCCGCCGCTACGGTTTTCACTACATCGTAAATAGATTTCTTTCACTTGATAGCTTTCCGTCTGCGCAAGTTCCGCACCGAACAATTCGCATATCATACTGACTAACACAAATATAACGATCCCCGCAATTAATTTACGGCTTGCGATGTTATTGCCAATATTGGACATTCCGAAAGCAATCGCCAGAAAAATGATGATCGGTGCAATATACGCGGTCAGTCCGAAAATCCCAAACATAATATTGCTGACCACGTCACCGACCTTACCGACCACGCCGAAATTACAAAGAAACAATATAATCGCAAGGGCAAGGAATACAATTAACAATATCTCATTACGGATTGCCACATCCATAGGCTGGGGTTGGGGCGCTCTGCCTTTCCCGCTCCTTCCGGCCTGCGTCTTCCTGCCTTTTGCCGTGCTTCTATTTGAAGTTGTCGTTTTTTTATTCGCAGAAGAACGTTTTCCTCCTTGGTTTGATGCCATGCCAAATGCCTCCTGAGCATACCTCAACTGATAATATAACTCAATATAGTATAGCATTTTCATTTTCGCTTGTCATCCCTTATTTTGTATCTGCTTTTTTCTTATCTACCATATCGTGGAGATGTGCGACAGCATCCTTAATACCACCCACCTCACAGATAATGCCTTCTTCCACTGCCTCATTACCCACGAGTATCGTACCGACGTCTTTTGTCAGCACTCCTGTTTCCATCATTAGCTCCTCCAATCTCGTTTTGGATATCTTACAATGTTCACATACAAATCCTGTAATACGGTTCTGTATCTGTCTGAAATAATCAAACGTCTGCTGCACGCCGATTACCATACCGTTCATTCTGACCGGATGAATGACCATTGTTCCTGTGGGAACTATATAGGAATAATTGGTACTAACGGCTATAGGGACCCCGATGGAATGGCTGCCTCCCAATACGAGCGATACTGTCGGTTTGCTAAGGGATGCAATCATTTCCGCAATAGCAAGTCCTGCCTCCACATCTCCACCCATGGTATTTAGCAGAATCAGCACACCATCTATATCTTTACTGTCTTCTATCGCCGCTAGCTGTGGCAGAATATGCTCGTATTTGGTTGTTTTGGATGTACTGCTTAGATTGTCATGTCCCTCAATTTCACCAATGATCGTAATTAAGTGAATCTTATGCTGCGCCTCATTCTCGTCAAGTGTAATCTGCCCCACTTCCTCGATTCGCTCATCACGATGCTTCTCCTTATCCTGCTGTTTTTCCTGCGCTTCTTTTTTTTCTTCCTTTCCGTTTTTATTCTCTTTACACTCTTTATTGTCCTTACCGCTGTTCTTGTTATGATCTTTATTTCCCATCACAAACCTCCGTTCTGCATACCAGACTGTACTCCCATGTCAAAAAGAGAGAACCACAGTCTTTATTCTGCGATTCTCTCTTAGTTTGCATCATCTTTCAATATTTATACACGTCTACTAAATATCAAAATCATCATTTTCAGGCACTTCGATATCATATTTCATATCCTTCTCATCGACCTGATATTGATAATCCATCTCTTTCTTCACATGTTTCTTCGGAAGCGGAAGCGGATTCTCAAAGAAACGCGGTTTCTCCGGCTCTTCGATTGTCTCTGTCTCGTCAGTCCGCTTGGACGTTTCCTGTCTGTCCGTCTGTTCAGACTCCCCGGTTATTTCCTGTCTGTCCGTCTGTTCAGACTCCCCGGTTATCTCCTGTCTGTCCGTCTGTTCAGGCCCCTCAAGTTCAACTGTAGAATTGATTTCCTCAATCACTGCCTGCATAACCTCCGCCTTACCTCCGAAAATACAATTCTGCAGTCCCAAACCGGCTAAAACAGCCCACACATACAATGAAAATATCCCAAAAAAATCTTCTCCGGCCGCCTGACCTAAGGCAAACAGCGGAGTAGGCGCCGTCAATATGCATATGAGCAGCCACAACGTATAGTTCTGTTCCTTGTCCTTTCGTAGAAATTCAAAGACAAGAAATACTGCTAATACCACTGCGCCTCCCATCAGATAAATATCGGAAACATAAGGATACACAGGTGTAAAAGCAATATTGTACTTAAGAAATTTAAGATGATCGACACACAACTTTATGCTTGCGTAAATATCCGTTCCCTTTTCATAATACCCGGCAGCCGTAACACCCACCCAACTCACAATGCTCGCCAAAACCGTTACCATTATAATAACTGCACTGAAAATTCCGGAAGGATGTACCGTTTTATCTTCTTGTCGATATTTTCTGCCGACAACAACAGTCGCCAATATAATCAGAAGCGTTAACGCCACTGGATGAAGATATACAAGCAAACCTATCGCCACGCCTAGGGTTATCGCTCCTATGATCGCAACAGGTTTGCGCAAACGGTCTGCACAGTAACTCTTGACAAAGCTTACCGCAAACAACATACCCAGCAAATATAAATCAAAGAAAAGCCATTCCGGTCCGATACAAGTTAACATCTCCATACAGCAGTATGAGCATGCCAGATAGAGAAGCGCCGCACATGCCGGTATGCGCCCGGCCATTTTTCTCGTCACTGCATACACCAGTATCATACCTATTATTTGCAGGAAAACCTGCATAATGATCGCCGAAGCAATCTTGTTACCCAAAAAAGACAAAACTACCGACAAACAGAATACATACAACTCTCCCAACCCAAGGACGAAGGTCGAGGATACAGAACCTTCCGCCGTTACTACCGCCATATCATAATACTGTATGCCTTGTGCCTGTCCGTACACAGAGAGTACTCCACTCTCTTCCATAAAAATATTATACTGAGCATAATCAATCCGCAAAACAATTCCTGCAGCCATAATAAGCAGAACCGAAACACACTCAAATCCTGTTATGACGGACTTCTTCCATGTACATCTCTTTCTGATCCATCCTGAAATCACGCGAACCATCCAGTAGGCTCCGACTGCAGTCGGAATAATAAGCAGTCCAATTAGAATTAATATACCGTCCGACAATCCGGCAAGCGGTGTAATGATACTGTCCGGAAAGCCACTTGCATATGGTACGCCTGCTAAATAATACGTCCATACATTCCCGACATACACCAAAAGCGCAATGCACAAGATTGTATACAAAATCCATACCACGCAGCTGAACCACGTTTTACGATAAGTCATAATTTCTTATCCTTCTTCTATTGTATTTTAGATAATGCCTGCTCTAAGTCTGCAATAATATCATCTACATGTTCAATCCCGATAGACAGTCTGATTAAATCCGAAGCAACCCCCGCCTCTTTCAACTGTTCCTCATTCATCTGTCTGTGCGTATGACTTGCCGGATGAAGCACGCTTGTTCTTGCATCTGCCACATGCGTCACAATTGCGGCAAGTTCCAAATAATCCATCATATCGGCTGCCGCTTCCCTGCCGCCTTTTAAGCCAAAAGCTATCACACCGCAAGTACCATGCGGCATATATTTCATGGCGGTTTCATAATATTGACTGCTCTTAAGTCCCGGATAATTTACCCATGCAACCTTCTCATGCCCTTCCAGATACTCCGCCACCTTCTGCGCATTGAAGCAGTGCCGTTCCATACGGAGAGGAAGCGTCTCCAATCCGACATTTAACAAAAATGCATTCTGCGGAGACTGCATGGAACCTAAATCTCGCATCAATTGAGTAGTCGCTTTCGTGATATAAGCCGCCTTTCCGAATTTCTCCGTATAGATTACTCCATGGTAGGACTCGTCCGGTGTACAAAGTCCCGGAAATTTGTCAGGATAGGCATTCCAGTCAAAATTGCCGGAATCCACAATACAGCCGCCCAGAGCCATAGCATGTCCATCCATATATTTTGTCGTGGAATGGGTCACAATATCCGCTCCCCATTTAAAGGGATTACAATTAATAGGTGTTGCAAATGTATTGTCAACAATAAGCGGTACCTGATGTTCATGTGCAACAAGCGCAAATTTCTCGATATCTAACACAACAAGCGCCGGATTCGCAATCGTTTCCGCAAAAACGCACTTGGTATCAGGTCTAAATGCCTTAGCGATTTCCTCCGCCGGCGCATCGGGATCTACGATTGTGCATTCAATCCCCATCTTCTTCATTGTACAGGTAATCAAATTGAAGGTACCGCCATACACCGTCGAAGACAGTACTATATGATCCCCTGCCTCACAGATATTGAGTACCGCATAATGCGTCGCCGCTTGCCCGGAAGACGTCAGCATTGCGGCCACGCCACCCTCCAGTTCACAAATTTTTGCCGCTACATAATCATTGGTAGGGTTCTGCAGTCTGCTGTAAAAATATCCGTTTTCTTCTAAGTCAAACAATCTGCCCATCTGTTCCGAGGATTCATATTTGAATGTCGTGCTCTGATAAATCGGCAGGACGCGTGGCTCTCCATTCTTCGGCTGCCATCCGGACTGAATGCATATCGTTTCTTTCTTATATGGTCTGCTCATCTCTATGTATTGCCCCTTTCCTGCTTATGCCGGTCTGTCACCATATACTCTTCTTTAAGTTCCGCCATCATCTTCGCATATAACTGTTTACACTGTTCATTTTTCTTCTGCTCAACCAACGAAACACATATGCTGATATAGTTGTTCCACAGATACATATATTTGTCTTCGGGTGAAGCTTCTTTGGCAATTCTCTTTACAATCGTCGGCGCGATATCATAATACTCATGTACGAGTTTCTCTCCATCCGCCTGCTTGAACATATAATCATCTCTGTACCGTTTCATCAAGGCAATTTCCCGGCAGTTCTGGGACTTATGTATTCCACGGCACACCGCTGTCGTCACAAAACATAATTTATGTTTAAAGCCGGCCTGAATAGACGCCTGATCTGCAGCCTGAATGCGCTGTCCGAAATATTCTTCCCATTTTGCGCATATAGCGTCGGTGAGTTTATACATTTCATCTTCTCTGCCGCCGCATCGTCTCTGATATGAGATAATGGCCGGAAGCAAATACGATACCATATACAAATTGATATTTAACTGCACGTCATATTTTTTGGCTCTCCCGTTCACTGCATCAATCTTATCCCTCGCTCTTTTTGCCAGACAATCCGCCACTTGAAGTCTGTTTTGCGCGCTGTTTGGCTCATTTTCATTCCATGTCTCTGCCAGCATGGACCATATCTGCGCATGATTATCGACATACTTACGAAACGATTCTTCGTATGTCTCTTTTTTAAACTCAGTAATTCTTTCCGGCGCTTGCTCCAGCAATTCGGCAATTTGGTTCAGTTCTGATTTGTCCATTGATACACCCTGCTCTTTGCTTTCTATTCATCCCAATTATGATATACAGCCTGAACGTCGTCGTCATCCTCTAACAAATCCAGTGTTTTCTGCAAATTCTTAATCGCTGTCTCATCCGTAAGTTCTACCCAGTTCTGAGGAATCATGGTAACCTCGGATGAAATCGGATTGACACCGGCTTCTTTTAATGCCGCGTCCACCTCGCTCCACTGATCCGGATCCGTATAAACTTCATAGCTGTCCTCTTCCTCCGAGAAATCTTCTGCTCCTGCATCCAATGCCATCATCATTAAATCATCTGCGTCCGTATCACAGTCCTCTTTGTCAATGATGATAAGTCCTTTCTTGTCAAACATAAAAGAAACACATCCGGGTGTGCCTACATTGCCCTGTCCTTTTGTAAAAGCGCTTCTCACATTGGCAGCCGTCCTATTCGGATTATCTGTCAACGCATCCACAATAATCGCTATACCGTTCGGTCCGTATCCTTCGTATGTCACATATTTGTAGTTAACGTTACCGCCTTCGCCTGCCGCTTTCTTAATTCCTCTGTCAATCGTATCGTTCGGCATATTGTTTGCTTTGGCTTTTGCGATAACCTGCGCCAGTTTAAAATTATTCGCCGGATCCGGTCCGCCTTCTTTTACAGCCACGGCTATTTCTCTACCGATAATCGTAAATATTTTGCCCTTTGCAGCATCGTTTTTCTCTTTTTTATGCTTAATATTAGCAAATTTAGAATGTCCAGACATTTTTTGCTCTCCTTCGTCTTCTCATATTTTTGTAAATCAAATTTATTCTACCATATAAACGGATACTGTCAATGCCCGTAAATTCTAGGCGGCATTGCAATTAAGGTACACTAAACCGGCTTCTGCTCACTCTCTGCCGTTATGCGGCGCGCAAGCACCGTCTGAATCATGCGGTCTTTCACTTCAAGAATCCTGAATGTATACCCTTCATATTCAAACTCGAAATCCTCGCCTTCTTCTGGAATATGCTCAAGTCTTGAAATCACAAAGCCGTTGACCGTATCAAAGGGTTCTTCCTCGAAATCAATCTTAAGCTGTTCTTCCAGTTCTTCCAAAGGCATCTTACCCTGAATCACATAACCGTCCGCACCGCTCTGACTGATGTAAGTTGCTTCCTCATCATATTCATCCTCGATATTGCCGACGATTTCCTCCAGAATATCTTCCAGCGCCACGAGTCCCGCCGTCTGTCCGTATTCATCTATCACAATGACCATCTGTATCTTCTCGGTCTGCATAACGCGAAACAAATCGTCAATTTTGCGCTTCTCCGTGATAAACCTCGGTTCTCTGAGCAGTCCCCTGATTTTGCCGATAGGTTTATTCTTCATCTTGTCGTTCATCTGCATACGCATCACGTCTTTCAAATGCAAAATACCGACAATATGGTCTATCGTCCCGTCATATACCGGAAAACGGCTGTTATGCGCATCCACGATAAATGCTGCCGCTTCCTGCAAAGTCATAGTGCACTCAATTCCTATCATGTTATTGCGGTTAATCATGATATCTTTGGCTTCTTTGTCACCATACTCAAATATATTATTAATCATCTCCGCTTCATTGGCTTGCAGAATGCCCTGTTCATGACCGACATTGACCATTGACAAAATCTCTTCTTCCGTCACGTCAGACTTATCACCCGAAACATTGATGCCGAGCAGACGCAAAAGCCCGTTCGCCGTCGCTGAGATAAGCGCCGTCAACGGTGCTGTAATTCTGACATAATAATAGACGGGCGTTACAAAAAGACCCAGCCATCTGTCCGGATTGCGTGATGCTGCTTTCTTAGGTATCGACACGCCGAATGTCATAACTATGTACAGCATGAACAGTGTTACCAGTATTGCTGTAAGAATTGCAAATAACGTGATATGCCATTCCACCAGATTACCGATATTATATACCGCCGCTCGATAAACAAAGTATCCTACATAGCTGTTCAGCCGATATAAATACAACGCTCCAAACAATAAATTAACCGTCACAGCGCCCAGTTGGATTGCACCGGCATACTGCGTATGATGCTCCGTCAGATATGCAAGCCGCTGCTGCTTCTTGCCGGGTCTTCCCGCTTCGTCCGCATCCGCTTCTTCTTTCTCGGTCCCCTTCACATTACTGAATGCAGACCCAAAACCATAAAATAGCATTTCAAACAGCAGTAAAATAATAAACCATATAATACTGCCCGCGACACCGTCGTCCATTGATTCAATCCCTTCCTTTACCATATTGAGCTTTGCTCAATCATGAGCTTTGCTCAATTATGAGCTTTGCTCAATTATAAGCTTTGCTCAATTATGAGTCTTGCTCAATTATGAGCTTTGCTCAATTACAAGCTTTGCTCAATTACGAGCTTTGCTCAATTGCTATCTCTGTCTCAAAGTAACAGATTTATATAACATCTAATATAGCAAGGAATAGATTTCGTGTCAAATTTCGGTCAGTCTTATGTATTTAACTCGAGGCTGACCATCAATCCGTCATTGACCACCTGCATAATATCCTGATCAAGATGACAGATTCTGTCCTTTAACCGCTTCTTATCAATCGTTCTGAGCTGCTCTAACAAAATCACGGAATCTTTAACCATATCGTATTTGCTGGCATTAAGTTCAATATGCGTAGGCAGCTTCGCCTTGTTCATCTTTGAGGTGATTGCCGCACAGATTACTGTCGGGCTGTGCTTGTTGCCAACATCATTCTGTATAATCAAGACCGGCCTGATACCGCCTTGCTCGGAACCGATTACCGGTCTTAAATCTGCGTAGTAGATATCTCCTCTTCTCATTATCATACACTTCCTTATATTAATTTTTCCAACAATAGTATTGCCGGTTTCTCTAAGGGTATACATGATAATTTATTTCTGCAGGCAGCAACGTAAACAAGTATCTATGCATCACCTGTAATCGTCATAATAGTCTTTGGACTCCGTAATCTGACCATTCTTCAAATAGACTCTCGGAATCCTCTTTCCGAGATTACAGGCAAACTCGTAATTGAATCTGCCCGATAAGTCCCCCAATTCTTCCATCGTAATCCGGTTCTCGCCATCCACACCGATTAACGTCACTTCATCTCCCTGCTCTGCTTCCGGTATATCATCCACACTGACCATGAACTGATCCATACAAATTCTTCCGAGTATCGGAGCCTTCTTTCCCCGAATCAGAACATAGCCTTTACCTGACAACCCTCTCGGATAGCCGTCTCCGTATCCAAGCGGAATCGTTGCAATCCTCATTTTCTTCGGCGTTACATAAGTTCCGCCGTAACTTACCGGAACCCCCTTCTCCACTTCCTTGAGATACACAATATGACTTTTCAGCGATAAAACCGGCTTTAAATCAATGAGATTCCTTACAGTTTCCTGTGAAGGCCACAGACCATAGAGCGTAATTCCTGCTCTAACCACATCCATATTCGCTTCCGGAAGTTCTACAATCCCTGCACTGTTAGAACAATGTCTGACTGGAATACGAAAATCGAATTTGCTTTCTACTTCCGACATAAAGCACGCTATTCTATTTAATTGCTCCTTTGCAGACGTTTTATCTGTCTCATCTGCCCTCGCAAAGTGAGTGTACATTCCCTCCAGTTCCATTCCGCTCGTATGCAGCACTTTATCGACAAACGCCATTCCGCTCTCATCCGGTCTGATACCTATCCGTGACATTCCCGTGTCAACTTTCACATGTACCTTGACGCTTTTACCTATTCCAATCGCCGCCTCTGACAGTTCTTCAAGCATATCTTCCCTAAAAACCGTCGGTCTGATATCGTATCTGATCAACTCTTCATAACAATCCGGAAACGTATAACCCAAAATTAAGATGGGCTTCTTAAGTTCCGCTCTTCTTAAAATCATGGCTTCCTCTGCAGTCGCAACCGCGTAACCGAACACATAATCCATCTGTTCCAGCTCACGTCCGATCTGCACCGCTCCGTGTCCGTATCCGTCTGTTTTGATAACCCCGATCATTCGTGTTCCATCAGACAGATGATTGTACATTTGTTCCATATTATAACGGACAGCATCCAGATCAATCTCCGCATATACTCTTTGATAGTTTCTCATCATATTTAGACCCATGCCCTTCTCCCCGTTCTATGATGTCCTTTGCCGTCATGCAGTAACATAATCGCATCCTTAATACAGTCTATAATATCTGTTGCCGTCATACAGACTTCCGTTTCTTTCTCTGCCGCCAGATTACCGGCAATTCCGTGAAGATATACCCCAGCTACCGCCGCGTCTTCTCCATTCATCTTCTGGGCAAGCAGACCTGTTATCATACCTGCCAGAACATCTCCGGCACCGGCGGTGGCCATCCCTGCATTTCCCGTTGTATTCAGATACTTCTCATACACCCCCGTAAATACCGCCACCATACGCGCATCTTTGCACATAACAAACCAAGGAGGACTAACGCTAAGCGGACCCGGATAAACCTGCACCGCACCTGTCAGTTATACACAAAT
>VSOA01000053.1 GCA_009774585.1 Lachnospiraceae bacterium | reverse complement strand
GGTATAAGCTATGCTGAAGCAAATTCAATTTTTTCGGGAAAATACTATGAAATTTTATAAAAAACTTTATGTGGGAGATACTGTTAGTAATCCCGGCAAAACAAAAAGAAAACTGAAAAAATACGCGAAGCATACGAACGTCTATGTGATCGCGTATGTGGAAAAGGACAGACGGCTTGAAATATATCACAGCCTGATGCTGCAGCAATATTATTACAAAGAAAATCAGCCCTATATTGTTGGGATTGCGGGAAGTCAGGAAGAAGCAAATGAAATCATATGCAAAATTGCCGAAGAAGCCGTACAAAAGACGGGAGAAGCAGATTTAGTCAAGTACTTGTTTTCAGTTTAAGAAAAGGAATCATTTATTAAGCTTATGCTACATATTATTTTACTCATTCTAAAAATCATAGGTATTGTCCTTTTGTGTATTATAGGCATCATCCTTGTTTCCGTGTTCTGCGCGCTTTTTGTGCCAGTGAGATACAAGGTAAAGCTTAGCAGGGAGGAAGGAGAAGGAAATCCGCCGTTTACGGCTTATGTCAAGATTACCTGGTTTCTACACTTCGTGAATATCCTCATACGATATCCCGGCGACGTAATTTTGCGGGTACGATTGATGGTTTTTACGCTTTTCAGGATTCCTGAGAAAAGACAAAAAGCGGTAAAAAAGACAAAAACAGCAGATGATGAAATAAAGAACAAATCGAACACAGCAAAGGAAGAGGCAAATGAGCCTCAAAGAGATACTTCACAAAGTCCTGCGGCGGATGATTACGCCGCTTTTGAAACACATTATGACCGGCAAGAAGAACCTCTTAGGACAGAAGTCGAAAAGGCTTTGCATGACCGGGCACAGGAAACGGAGCGGTTAGCAGAAACGGAGCGGTCAGAGGAAGAGACTGCCGGGAAAAAGTTTTCCCTGAAGGATAAAATTCAAAAAATTATAGACAAAATCAGACAAATTATCGAAAAAATAAAAGCGCTCTTTGAAAATATACAGTACACAATCAGAAAGTTCTGTGATAAAATAAAATCTACGTTGGATAATATACAATATTATCGTGAAGTAATGGAAAGCGAAACCTTTAAAAGAACGTTGGAGTTATGCAAAGATGAGACGGGTGCCATTCTAAAGAGTCTGAAGCCGGATAAATTAGAGGCAGAACTTACTGTCGGCATGACAGACCCGGCTGTGACAGGACAGATTCTTGCCATCTACGGTATGCTGTATCCGCTAATCGGACAAAACGTTCATATTATCGGTGATTTTGAGAGCGACAGGACGCGCCTTGAGGGACAGATTTATATTCGTGGAAAAATCAGGGCATTTACATTCCTGAAGGCGGCGATCAAGATATATTTTAACAAGGATATCAAGAAACTGATTAAGCTATTAAAGAAGGAGGCTGTATAATGGCAGATAATAATTTTACGGGTGTGATTGAGTCATTGATGAAAGGAATGAATGCCGTAATCGGTACGAAGACAGTGGTAGGAGATGCAACACAGATCGGAGACACGATTATTCTGCCGTTAGTGGATGTCAGCTTTGGCGTGGGCGCGGGAGCCAGCGCCGCAGACAAGAAGAATGGCGGTGCCGGCGGATTTACGGCTAAGATGTCTCCCAGTGCGGTTCTTGTAATCAAGAATGGATCGACCAAGTTAGTCAATGTTAAGAATCAGGATACCGTAACGAAGGTGCTGGATATGATTCCTGATATTGTAGACAAATTTACCGCACCCAAAGAAGAGATGATAGAAGATGAGGCTGCTGTTGATATTGCTTTTCCGGAGGACGAATAAGCAGTTTTCATAAATAATCTGCTTTCATAAAATGGATTAAGATATGTGGGAACTATTTGGCGGTACGTTCATATAATGTATAAAGAAGCATAAGCAGGGGAATATATGAAGAAATTAATTGGTCTTGCGGCATTTTGTATTGCTGCCGGTATGTTGTTTATGCTTTTTTTGGTAAATCGCTTTATTGGTCTGGTTCTCATCGTATTGTTGTTACTGATTGGTTATAATTTTTTTTGCTGTGATTAATAAATCTGAATCCGGCAGAGGTTTGTTCTATGGAAAATTTCGAAGAAACGTTAGTACATGGTTCAGAGGAGGAGCTGCAGGAACTGAAATCGTGGCTCTTTCGTGAAAATATAAGGTTGGCGACTGCGGCAAAAGAACTGGAGCATATGCAGGAGCAATTCCTTAAAGAGAAAATACAGTTTCAGGAAGAAATGAAGCTGTTAAATCAGAAAATGTCCAGTGAACGTCAGCGGCTTAAGGAGGACAACCAGTTTTTTGAGAAAAAAATGGAAATCCTGCAGGGCGGATTCAGTCAGCTGGATATCGACCGACGCCGATTGGACAAGGAGTGGGCGAGGCTTGCCGCTGAAAAAGAACTGTTGGGAGAGAGAAGTGTTTACGACGGCGGACCGGATGTTTCGATTTTCTTCCATGGTGTCAGAAATCCGTTGTCTTTAAAGAAGCGCTATAAAGATTTGATTAAAATATTTCATCCGGATAATATAGCAGGTGATAAAGAAATCATTCAGCGTATCAATAAGGAATACGAGATGTTAAAAGGAAACTACGAAGGATTTAAGCAGGCGTAAGATTATAGATCAGACGATAGAAGTTCCGATAAAATACAAAGAAGTTGGTTATTCAACCAACTTCTTTTAACATTGTCATCCATCAATTATTAAGCTCTTTCAACTTTTCCGGATCTTAAGCAGCGTGTACAAACGTGCAGTTTCTTATTCGCACCGTTAACTTTACACATAACATTCTTGACATTAGAATTCCAAATTCTGTTAGATCTTCTATGAGAATGGCTTACGTTATTTCCGAAATGAGCGCCCTTACCACAAATATCACATTTAGCCATCTTTGCACCTCCTAACGATACAATCGATTCTTATTTGCTTACTTCTAAGCATTTGTGTCCATGTCTTAAACTCACACAACATTTGTATAATATCAGAAAGTAATTCGGAATGCAAGCAGAAATTACATTTTTTGGACATAAAATATCAGATATAAATAGGTGAGCGGTAAAATTTGGATAATTTGTGTTTCATTTTTTGTAGTATCGGGTTATAATATCAGTGTATATTCAGAATAATAAGGAGGTAACTTATGAAAGTTTCTTCAATGGACACACATATGGGGAATATTTCTATCGATCAGGAAGTCGTTGCTCAGTATGCCGGTACGGTAGCGATGGAATGTTTCGGTGTGGTTGGCATGGCGAGTATGAATGTGAAAGACGGGCTTGTCAAATTACTCAAAAAGGATAGTATGACGCGCGGTATTCAGGTTCTCTTGAACAATAATAAGTTAACGCTCAATTTTCATATTATTGTCTCCTACGGGGTAAGTATACTTGCGGTATCGGATAATCTGATCAGCAACGTAAAGTATAAGGTAGAAGAGTTTACCGGAATAGAAATAGAAAAAATCAACATCTTCGTTGAAGGTGTCAGAGTAATTGACTGAGGGAGGACAGTGAGGTGGTTTCAAATACAATTGATGCGAATACAATGGCGAAATTGTTTCTCGCAGGAGCAAAAAATCTTGAAAGTAAGAAAGAATGGATTAATGAATTAAATGTTTTCCCGGTGCCGGACGGCGATACCGGTACGAATATGACTCTGACGATTATGTCTGCGGCAAGAGAAGTAGCAGCGCTTCACGATATGGGCGATATAGATATGCAGTCACTGTGCAAGGCTATTTCATCAGGTTCTTTAAGGGGTGCAAGAGGTAACTCGGGCGTTATCCTTTCACAGTTATTCCGCGGTTTTACAAAAGGCGTCAAGGAACACGACGAGATTACCATTCCGGTACTTGCCGCCGCCTTTGAAAAGGCGGTGGAAACCGCTTATAAGGCTGTCATGAAGCCTAAAGAGGGAACAATTCTTACGGTTGCCAAAGGGGCCGCCGTCAAAGCAAGAGAACTGGCAGACAGCGGCATGGAAGATATGGCTGAATTCTTAAATCAGGTCATTATCCGTGCTGATGAGGTGTTGGAGCAGACGCCGGAAATGCTTCCGGTGTTAAAGCAGGCAGGAGTGGTTGACTCAGGCGGTCAAGGACTTATGCAGGTACTAAAGGGCGTGTACGACGCTTATATGGGTAAAGAGATCGATCTGACATTGAACGATGTGAGCACGACGCATTCCAGTGTCAAAACTTCAGGAGTTAATCTGGAAGCGCAGGCAAATGCGGAAATCAAGTTCGGATATTGCACAGAATTTATTATTATGTTAAATAAAGTGTTCAATATAAAAGCAGAGATGGATTTCAAAGCTTATCTGGAGTCGATAGGCGATTCTATCGTGGTTGTAGCGGATGAGGACGTGGTAAAGGTACATGTACATACCAACGACCCCGGTCTTGCTATCCAAAAGGCATTAAAGTATGGTGCGCTGTCAAACATGAAAATTGACAATATGCGTCTGGAACATCAAGAAAAACTGTTCAAGATGTCACAGAGGGAAGCGCCGCTCGAAGAAACGCCGGCGGCAGACGAACCGAAGAAGGACGTTGGTTTCATTGCAGTATCCGTAGGCGACGGCATTAATGAGATTTTTAAAGGATTGGGCGTAGACTATATTATCGAAGGTGGACAGACGATGAATCCGAGTACGGAAGATATGTTAAATGCCATCGATCAGGTCAATGCAGACAGTATTTTTATCCTGCCGAACAATAAAAATATTATTCTGGCGGCTAATCAGGCGCAGTCGCTTGTTAAGGATAAGAAGATTATTGTCATTCCTACGAAGACAGTTCCGCAGGGGATTACGGCAGTGATTAATTATGTGCCGGATTTATCTGTGGAAGAGAACGAAGAAACTATGAAGAGCGAAATCGTTAATGTTTCTACCGGTCAGGTTACTTATGCCGTTCGAGATACAAATATAGACGGCAAAGAAATCAAGCAGGGTGATTTTATGGGTATTGGTGATTCCGGTATTCTTTCGGTCGGAACTGCAATCTCTGACGTGACGATGCAGATGATTGAAGAGATGATGTCGGAAGAACTGGAGTTGATCAGTATTTACTACGGTTCGGAGATTACGGAACAAGACGCCGAAAATCTTCGTGCAAAGGTCGAAGAGAAATATTCTTCCTGCGATGTTGAATTACAGTATGGCGGACAGCCGATTTATTATTATATTGTGTCAGCCGAGTAAAAAAGCGTCGCCCGGCGGCGACGCTTAAGAGAATGTTCCGCATTCTCCACGCACCCCCGCCACGATTACAGCAATTTCCTATCGCGTAAAAAGTGTCACCCGTCGGTGAAGATTCGATTGCGAATTTTCGTTAAATAATGTACGGAAGAATGTGAAGTTTTACATTCTTCCGGTTTGTAAAAACGTTATAAGAAATATTATGCGGAATGTTCTAAGTAACTCGTAAGTCTGTGCCCTGATGATATTAGGGCTTTTTTAGGTTAAGGTGGGAAGATTGAAAATTATAAATTTTCAATCGCGAGATTTGTGTCCGCGCATTGCTTGCCACAAACTCGTCATACGCAAAAAGCAGCGCAGAAATAAGGTGAATCATGGATATTACGTCGCTTAAAGGAATCGGAGAGAAAACGGCACAATTATTCTACAAACTTCATATCACGACGGCTGAGGAACTCGTACATTATTATCCGCGGGATTATGAATATTTTACTGCACCCGTCAGCCTGAAAGAAGCCGGAAGAGAAGCGCCGGTTGCAATTGCCGGGCGTATTCGCGGCAATGTTGCCACAAGACATATAAGAGGATTAAGTATTACTTCATTTGAAGTCATGTGTACGGACGAGGCAATACTGAATATGACGTATTTTAATATGCCTTATCTGAAGAATAGCTTGAAAAGGGATGTAACATATGTTTTTCGAGGTGTTTTACAGGTCAAAGGCAGCCGTTATGTGATGGAACAGGCAAAAATGTATAAGCCTGAAGAGTATGACAAAATGGTTAACCGTATGCTGCCACGATATTCGACAACTAAGGGACTTAGCAGCAATACAATTGTGAAAGCAGTGAAACAGGCTATCAATGCAGTGAAACTCGACGAAGACTACCTTCCCGAAGAAATAAGAGATGCCAACAACTTTTATCCGCTGAAAGAGGCCGTTTGTCAAATACATTTTCCGGATAGCAGAGAGACGCTGATAAAGGCAAGGGAACGGCTTGTTTTTGATGAATTTCTGTTATTTATTCTGATGATACGCAGAATGAAAGATACGAACCGGAAAATAGTGAACGGATATCCAATGATAGAAGTTGCGGAAACAACAAGGCTTTTGGAGGCGCTTCCTTATAGACTGACTAACGCGCAGCTCAAAGTCTGGAGAGAAATTCAGGAAGATCTACTTTCTGAACATACGATGAACCGTCTGATTCAGGGAGACGTCGGTTCCGGCAAAACGATTCTCGCGTTTCTCGCGTTGTTAATGTGTGTAGCAAACGGCTATCAGGGCGCTATGATGGCGCCTACGGAAGTATTGGCGGCACAGCACTATGAGACGCTTATGCAGATGCAGAAGCAATACAACCTGCCCATTCGTCCCGTGCTGCTTACAGGGTCTACTCCTGCTAAGGAGAAACGTGCTGCCTACGCGCAGATTGAAAGTGGTGAGGCAAATATTATTCTCGGCACGCACGCACTGATACAGGACAAGGTGATTTATCACAATCTTGCGTTAGTCATCACCGACGAACAGCATCGTTTCGGAGTGCGGCAGCGCGAAAGTCTTGCTATGAAAGGGAATACCGTACATGTGCTCGTCATGAGTGCGACACCGATTCCGAGAACTTTGGCAATCATCCTGTATGGAGATTTGAATATTTCCGTGTTAGATGAACTTCCGGCGAACAGACTACCTATCAAAAACTGTGTGGTGAATACATCGTACCGTGATACGGCATACCGCTTTATGGAAAAAGAAATATCCGAGGGACGGCAGGTATATATCATATGTCCGATGGTGGAGGAAGGTGAAATGGACGAGCTTGAAAACGTCGTATCCTATACTGCGAAGCTTAAAGGAATCCTGAATCCTTCCATACAAATCGCAGCGCTGCATGGTAAGATGAAAGCGGCGCAGAAGAACCGTATCATGGAAGCTTTTGCCGCACATGAGATTGATGTCCTTGTATCTACCACGGTAATAGAGGTCGGCATCAATGTTCCGAATGCAACGGTTATGATGATAGAGAATGCAGAGCGTTTCGGACTCGCCCAGCTTCACCAGCTCAGAGGACGTGTAGGACGCGGAACGGCGCAATCGTACTGTATTTTTATGAGTAAATCGGACAAACCGGAGACAATGGCAAGGTTAAAGATTCTGAACGAATCCAATGACGGATTTTATATTGCTTCACAGGACTTAAAACTGCGAGGTCCCGGAGATTTATTCGGCATCAGACAAAGCGGCGCGCTGTGTTTCACGCTGGGAGACATTTATCAGGACGCAGGTATTCTGCAAAATGCCAGCAAATGGGCAGGGATCATACTTGATAAGGACGCGTCGCTTACAGGAGCACAGTATACTTCTTTACTTGAGTATTTGGAGCAAGCTTCAATAAATGAGGTTGACTTTAGAACTATCTGAAAGTAATATGGTTAAGTAGGCTTTTGTGTATTTTTATAATTCAGATATGGAGAAATAAACAGATATGGCTAAGAAAATTGCAATCGTTACCGACAGTAACAGCGGTATTACACAGGCACAGGCGAAAGAATTAGGACTGCATGTACTTCCGATGCCTTTTATGATCAACAACGAAACATATTATGAAGATATTACGCTGACGCAGGACCAATTCTATGAGCGTCTGGCACAAGGGGCAGATGTGATTACAAGCCAGCCTTCGCCGGATGCGGTCATGAAATTGTGGGATGAACTTCTTGTGGAGTATGACGAGATTGTTCATATTCCTATGTCCAGCGGTCTCAGTGGTTCCTGCCAGAGTGCGATGATGCTGGCGGAAGACTATGACGGGAAGGTTGCGGTAGTTAATAATCAGAGAATATCCGTCACACAGAGGCAGTCTGCGCTTGATGCAATGCAGTTGGCCGGACGCGGAATGGATGCTGCGCAAATCAAGAAGTTTCTTGAGAACGATAAATTCAATTCCAGTATCTATATTATGCTGGACACTTTATATTATCTGAAAAAGGGCGGAAGAATTACACCGGCAGCCGCAGCACTCGGTACGATTCTGAAACTCAAACCGGTGTTGCAGATTCAAGGCGATAAGCTTGATGCTTTCGCGAAGGCTAGAACGATTTCACAAGGGAAATCTATTATGATGAACGCCATTCGCAGTGATATGGAGAAGCGTTTCGGCGGCGTAAGCAGTGATAACATCTGGCTTCAGATAGCTTATACATATGATATTAATGCCGCAACACAACTGAAAGAAGAGGTAGCCGCGCAATTCCCGGGATTTGATATTCACATGGATCCTTTGTCGTTAAGTGTCGCCTGTCATATCGGACTCGGCGCGCTGGCAATAGCGTGCTGCAAGAAAATAGATTGAGTCTCGCGTGACTTAGAGGTTATAAATTTATGGCGCAGTTTACATCCGCAAACGATGAGAAAGAATTAGCTTTACAGAAAGAGTATATGAAGAAAGCCGCTTCCTATGTGGCAGGTTTAGAGGTACAGATTGGACACAAACCGTTGTGTTGTGTGACTACATTCGGCTGTCAGATGAATGCCCGGGATTCCGAGAAACTGCTGGGTATTCTGACACAGATCGGATATGAACCGACAGACCGTGAAGAGGAAGCGGATTTTGTCATTTATAACACCTGTACGGTGAGAGATAACGCCAATCAACGTGTTTATGGCAGGCTGGGATTTTTAAACAGCCTGAAGCGCAAAAAGCCGCATTTGAGAATCGCTCTGTGCGGCTGTATGATGCAGGAGAACAGCGTTATTGAGAAAATCAGGAAAAGTTACCGGTTTGTTGATTTAATTTTCGGAACACATAATATCTTTAAATTTGCACAGCTTCTTGTGACAATGTTTGAAAATAACGAAATGCTCATTGATATCTGGAATGAAACAGACCAGATAGTGGAGGACTTACCGGTTAACCGTAAATATTCTTACAAATCAGGAATTAATATTATGTTTGGCTGTAATAATTTTTGCAGTTATTGTATCGTGCCCTATGTCCGCGGACGTGAGAGAAGCAGGGAACCGAAAGATATCCTGACGGAGATTGAACGTCTTGTAGAAGACGGTGTTGTAGAAGTCATGCTGCTCGGACAAAACGTCAATTCTTATGGCAAGAATCTGGAGCATCCGATTACTTTTGCACAGCTTTTGCGGGAAGTGGAACAAATCGAAGGTCTTAGACGTATTCGATTTATGACGTCCCATCCGAAAGATTTATCTGACGAGTTGATTGAAGTCATGAGCAAATCCGAAAAAATATGCCGACATCTCCATCTTCCGGTGCAGGCCGGTTCCGATAGAATTCTGCAGGCGATGAACAGGCGTTACACTAAAGAGCAGTATCTTGCTCTGGTGAACAAGATTAAGACTGCGATGCCGGATATTGCCATCACAACGGATCTTATCGTGGGATTTCCCGGTGAGACTTTGGAAGATGTGGAAGAGACGATTGATGTTGTGAAAAAAGTGGGTTATGATAACGCTTTTACGTTTATTTATTCCAAGAGAACGGGAACTCCGGCGGCAGCCATGACAAATCAGGTGCCTGATGAAGTGGTTAAAGAAGGCTTCGATAAACTCCTGAAAGTAGTACAGGATACGGCACGAGAACGCGCGGCGCTTTTGCGGGGGCAGGTCATGGAAGCGTTGGTGGAAGAAATAAATGAGCAGGATGAATCGCTGGTGACAGGACGTTTGTCCAACAATATGCTCGTACATTTTCCGGCGGATAAGACTCTGATCGGACAGATAGTGAGGGTATCGTTAGATACATGCCACGGATTCTATTATACCGGGCATATAGTTGAATA
Source organism: Lachnospiraceae bacterium (assembly GCA_009774585.1). Taxonomy (GTDB): domain Bacteria; phylum Bacillota; class Clostridia; order Lachnospirales; family Lachnospiraceae; genus UBA3282. Next base: position 7,003 of record VSOA01000053.1, on the reverse strand, counting down.
ACGAATGAATAGCCGGCAGACCGTTTCTAAGTAGGAACGGCAAGTGCCGATAAACTACAAAAATAACGAAAACGAAGAAAGACGGTTAAGATAAATGGCAGAACTCACCCCGATGATGCAACAGTATCTGGAGACAAAAAAAGAATATCAGGATTGTATCCTTATGTATCGGCTAGGCGATTTCTATGAAATGTTTTACGAGGATGCTCTTGTGGCATCCAAAGAGCTTGAGATTACTTTGACCGGCAAGAATTGCGGGCAGGAAGAGAAAGCGCCTATGTGCGGCGTGCCGCATCATGCACTGGAAGGATATTTGAGCAAACTGGTTTCCAAGGGACATAAAGTAGCCATCTGTGAACAGATGGAAGACCCTAAAATGGCAAAGGGCATCGTTAAGCGGGAGGTTGTCCGTATCGTGACGCCCGGTACGAATTTGAATATGCAGACGCTGGAGGAAACGAAGAACAACTATCTGATGTGCGTCGTTTATTTTCCTGGCAAAACAGGTATTTCCATAGCGGATGTCACTACAGGAGATTACTATCTGACGGAAGTGGACGATATCCGTAAATTACAGGATGAAGTCAATAAATACGAACCTTCCGAGATTATCTGTAACGAACAGTTTTTTGTCAGCGGTTATGATACCGATGATCTAAAGAATCGTCTCGGCGTTACAATTTACGCTCTCGCATCGCATTATTTCGACGAAGATCATTGCCGCAAAAGTCTGTTGAAGCATTTTCATGTAAATACGCTTGCGGGTCTGGGCATTGAGGATTTTCCGTCCGGTGTCATTGCGTCGGGTGCGCTTCTGCAATATCTCTACGAGACACAGAAAACTTCGCTCGTACATTTTACGCATATCTATCCCTATGTGACGAGCAAATATATGCTTCTCGACAGCGCTACAAGGCGGAATCTGGAGTTAACGGAGACGCTGAGGGAGAAGCAGAAGAAAGGCTCGCTTCTAGGAGTGCTGGACAAGACCAAAACTGCTATGGGAGGGCGTCTGCTGCGCAAATATATTGAGCAGCCTCTGATTGATAAAGCCAAAATGGAAAACCGGCTTGATGCGGTGGAAATTTTGTGCAAGAAAAGTGTGGACAGAGATGAACTGCGGGAATACTTGAACGCCATTTATGACTTGGAACGTCTGCTTGGTAAAGTAAGCTATAAGACAGCTAACCCGAGGGATTTGATTGCTTTCCGTAATTCTCTGGCTATGCTGCCTTCCATTAAAACGGTGCTGCATGATTTGGACGCGGCGCTTTTGGTAAAAATCAATGAACATATAGACGGTCTGGAAGATATATACAACTTAATTGATTGCGCTATTATCGAAGAACCGCCTATCTCTATCAGAGACGGCGGTATGATCAAAGAAGGATTCAACGAAACGATTGATTCCCTGCGCAAAGCGAAAACAGACGGCAAAAACTGGCTGGCGGCGCTTGAGGAGGAAGACCGTGAACGTACCGGAATTAAAAATCTCCGAATTAAGTATAATAAAGTATTCGGCTATTATTTTGAAGTAACTAATTCCTACAAGAACTTTGTACCAGAAGATTATATCCGTAAACAGACGCTCGCCAATGCGGAACGATATACGACGCCGAGACTTAAAGAGTTGGAAGATTCGATATTGAACGCGGAGGACAAACTGTCGTCTTTGGAATATGATATGTTCTGTGAAGTCAGAGACGCCATTACCGCGCAGATGGAACGCATTCAGAGAACGGCGCGGGCTGTCGCGCGGCTGGATGTATTTACTTCCCTGTCTTATGTGGCTGAACGCAATCAGTATGTGCGGCCATCTCTTAATGAAAAGGGAACAATCGATATCAAAGACGGAAGACATCCCGTGGTGGAACAAATGATAAACAACGATATGTTTATCTCAAACGATACTTATCTGGACAATCAGAAGCATTGTATAGCCGTGATTACAGGGCCCAATATGGCAGGTAAATCAACATATATGCGTCAGACAGCCTTAATTGTTCTGATGGCTCAGATTGGTTCTTTCGTCCCTGCCAAGAAGGCAAATATCGGCATTGTCGATCACATATTTACGCGTGTGGGCGCTTCGGACGACTTATCCAGCGGGCAGTCTACTTTTATGGTGGAAATGAATGAAGTGGCGAATATTCTGCGGAATGCCACAGCAAACAGTCTTCTTGTCCTTGACGAAATCGGAAGAGGAACGTCCACGTTTGACGGACTGAGTATCGCATGGGCGGTCATTGAACATATCAGCAACCGCAAACTATTGGGCGCTAAAACGCTTTTTGCAACACATTACCATGAACTGACTGAGCTGGAAGATAAGATGGACAATGTGAATAATTACTGCATAGCCGTCAAAGAAAAGGGCGACGATATCGTTTTTCTGCGCAAAATCATTAAAGGCGGCGCAGACAAAAGTTACGGTATTCAGGTGGCAAAACTTGCCGGTGTGCCGGATATGGTCATAGACCGCGCAAAGGAAATCGTGGAACAGCTCAGTGATAACGATATCATAGAAAAAGTGCAGAATATTGAAATCAATATCAAGAATGAGAAACACAAACCCGTGAAATACGACGAGGTGGATATGGAGCAAATCTCTCTCTTTGATACGGTCAAAGACGAGGATATCATTAAAGAACTGCAGGAAATCGACGTGGGAAATCTGACGCCGGTCGATGCGCTCAACACGCTGTACAGACTGCAGAATAAACTTAAAAACAGATGGTGACAAAATAAATATCAGTTATCATAAGAGAAAGATGAAGGTCGAATATGGCAATCATAAATGTTTTGGATCATCAGACCATTGACAAAATTGCCGCCGGCGAAGTAGTGGAACGTCCGGCGAGCGTGGTCAAAGAGCTGGTGGAAAATGCAATTGACGCAGGCGCGGACGCCATTACCGTGGAGATTAAAGACGGAGGGATATCATTTATCCGTGTTACCGATAACGGCGGCGGAATAGAGAAGACTCAGGTGCGCAATGCTTTTCTTCGACATGCCACCAGTAAAATTGCTTCTGCAGATGACTTGACCAGTTTGGTCAGTTTAGGGTTTCGCGGAGAAGCGCTGGCGAGTATTGCCGCGGTTTCTATGGTGGAATTGATTTCTAAGACACTGCCGGACCTTACGGGGATTCGTTATGTAGTAGAGGGCGGCATAGAGAAAGAGGAAGAAGAAATCGGTGCGCCCGATGGAACGACCGTTATGGTGCGCAGCCTTTTCTATAATACGCCCCCACGGAAGAAGTTCTTAAAACAGCCGCAGACAGAAGGGTCCTATGTGGCTGATCTGATGGAACATCTTGCCATGTCCAATCCCGGTATTTCCTTCAAATTTATCATGAACGGACAGACGAAATTCTATACGAACGGAAATCATGATTTGCATGAGATTATCTATCGTATTTATGGTAAAGAGATTTCCGAGCAGCTGGTGCCCTTTCATTTTAATGTGGACGGCGTAGTTATCGATGGTCTTTTGGGAAAACCGGTAATCAACCGGGCGAACCGCAGCTATGAGATTTTCTATGTCAACGGCAGATATATTAAGAGTACACTGATTAGCAAGGCGATCGAGGAAGGATACCGTACCTATCTGATGCAGCACAAATTTCCCTTTTGCGTACTTCATTTTCAGATTGATACGAGCCGGATTGATGTGAATGTCCATCCGACGAAAATGGAGGTGCGGATTGCCGACGAACCGCTATTCTATGATACGGTCAGGAATGCAATCTATCAGGCCCTGCATGAGACGGAGATGATACCGGAGGTAACGCTTGATGATAAACCAAAGGACAAGGGCATTAAGACTAATATCAAAGAAACCGTTCCGGAGCCTTTCGAACGCCAAAGAATTGCCGAAACAGAAAATAGAAGATGCGACGCAAAACTTGTCGCTTCAGAGAAGAGAACAAACGATACAACAAACTACACAATGCCGCTCTCGCAGCCTGTCCCCGACCGCGTGAAGGAGATTCCGGTATATCAGGTATCGAAAGACCTGATACAGAATCATTCGCAAATGCAATTGTTTGATGATAAAATACTCTCAGATCATGCGAGAGTGCAATATGAAATCATCGGGCAGTTATTTGATACTTATTGGCTGATTTCTTATGAGGACAAGCTTCTGATCATCGACCAGCATGCCGCCCATGAAAAAGTAAAGTACGAACGTTTTATGAAGCGTTTCAGAGATCATGATATTGTGTCACAGACAATGATTCCGCCCATGATCGTAACCTTGAGCGGGAGAGAAGAGGAATGCTACTTAAAACATGCGGAAGATTTTCATGCACTTGGCTTTGTCGTCGAAGAATTTGGCGGCAATGAATATGCAATCCGCAGTGTACCGTTAGATTTATACGGCTATACGGAGCAAGATTTTTTCCGTGAAATATTGGATGAATTGCTGGCAGAACCTTTGAAGGGGACGCCTGAGGCAATCCGCATTCGTATTGCAACCATGGCGTGCAAGGCTGCCGTCAAGGGAAATATGCGCATCAGCAGACAAGAAGCGGAACAGTTGATTGATGAACTTTTGACACTTGAAAATCCGTATCATTGTCCGCATGGACGCCCAACCATTATCTCAATGTCAAAATATGAGATTGAAAAGAAATTTAAGAGGATTGTGACTTAATGAATCAACCGGACAAAACAAAGGTCATATCAAGCGGTAAGCCGCCGCTTATTATTCTGACCGGGCCAACTGCAGCAGGGAAATCCGAGCTTTCGATTGAACTGGCAAAGCGCATTGGTGGTGAAATTATTTCAGCAGACTCCATGCAGGTGTACCGCCATATGGACATCGGCTCCGCTAAAATTATGCCGGAGCAGATGGGCGGCGTCCACCATCACCTAATCGATGTATTGGAACCGACGCAGGAGTTTAACGTGGTTACATTTCAGAAGATGGCTAAGGAGGCTTTGCGTGGTATCTATGACCGCGGACATATACCAATCGTCGTCGGCGGAACAGGATTCTATATTCAAGCACTGTTGTATGATATTGATTTTACAGAGAATGATGAAGATACGGCATTGAGAAATCAACTGGAAAAGATTGCTGAAACGCAGGGGAATGATGAGCTCTTCGAGAGATTAAGACGCATTGACCCTGAATCTTGCGAGAGCATTCATGCCAATAACGTAAAGAGAGTCATCCGTGCGATTGAATTCTATGAAAAGACCGGTATGAAAATCTCAGAGCATAATAAAATACAGCGGAAAAATAGTTCACCATATCACTTTGCCTATTTTGTATTAACCGATGACAGAAAGATATTGTACGACAGAATAGATGCAAGAGTCGATATCATGATGGAACAGGGATTGGTTGATGAGGTGTCCGCCCTTGCGGCCGCCGGTTGTACAAAAGATATGGTGTCAATGCAGGGTCTTGGCTATAAGGAAATACTGGACTATCTGGATGGGCATACGACGCTCGAAGAAGCCGTATACCTGATCAAACGGGATACGAGACATTTTGCTAAGAGACAGCTTACCTGGTTTCGCAGGGAACGCGACGTTATCTGGGTGGAGAAATCGGAATTCAGTTTTGACAAAGAGAAGATGCAAGAATTGATTTTGGAATTTCTGCTCTCTGTGTTGCGCGATAAAGCGTTGGTTTTGAAAGTATAATATCGGGAATTGATAAAGAAAATAGGAAGACGAAAATGATTGAATTAAACAAACAATATGAACGATTTGGTATTTCTGAGACTGTATATCGGTTTGGAGAGTCAATTCTTAACTCATTGGAGCCAAGATTTAAACAGATTGATGAAATTGCAGAGTATAATCAGTTGAAAGTTATACGTGCCATGCAGGAGTGTAATGTCAGTGAAGCTTGTCTTCTTGGAACGACGGGTTATGGTTATAACGATTTGGGCAGGGATACGTTAGAGAAAGTTTATGCATCTTTCTTCCATACGGAAGATGCGCTGGTACGGCCTCAGATTACTTGTGGGACGCATGCGCTCGCGCTTGCTTTGATGAGCAATCTGCGTCCCGGAGACGAGCTGATGTCCCCGGTCGGAAAACCTTACGACACTTTGGAGGAGGTCATAGGAATCAGACCGTCCAAAGGGTCGCTGAAAGAATACGGTATCTCTTACAAGCAGGTAGATCTTCTGGCGGACGGGTCTTTTGATTATGACGGCATACGCGCTGCGATCAGCGATAAGACGAAGCTTGTCACGATCCAGCGTTCCAAAGGCTATCAGACAAGACCGACGCTGTCCGTCGCACGTATCGGAGAATTGATACGTTTTATTAAAGACATTCGACAGGATATCGTCTGTATGGTGGACAATTGTTACGGAGAATTTGTGGAGATAATTGAACCTACCGATGTGGGCGCAGACATGGTAGTCGGCTCCCTGATCAAAAATCCCGGCGGAGGTTTGGCGCCTATCGGCGGCTATATAGCCGGCAGAAAAGAATGCGTTGAAAATGCAGCTTATAGGCTGACTTCTCCCGGGTTGGGGAAAGAGGTCGGTGCATCTCTCGGGATTCTTTCGTCATTTTATGAAGGGCTTTTTTTGTCGCCAATTGTTACCGCGAATGCATTAAAAGGTGCGGTTTTTGCGGCAAATATATACGAGAAACTGGGATTTCCCGTTGTGCCGGACGGTTCCGAGAGCAGACATGATATTATTCAGGCAGTTACCTTCGGTTGTCCGGAAGGAGTGATTGCATTCTGTCAGGGGATTCAGGCGGCGGCTTCCGTGGACAGCTTCGTTACGCCCGAACCATGGGATATGCCCGGCTATGATTCGCAGGTGATTATGGCTGCCGGCGCTTTCGTATCCGGTTCTTCCATTGAGCTGAGTGCGGATGGACCGATTGCGCCACCGTACGCCGTATATTTTCAAGGTGGTCTGACGTTTCCCCATGCGAAGCTGGGAATTCTGAAAACACTGCAAAATTTAGTCGATCAGCAAATCGTATCTGCGGACTTTGACAGATTGTAAACTTATCTG
>VSOA01000052.1 GCA_009774585.1 Lachnospiraceae bacterium | reverse complement strand
TTACAGATTTGTGTCCGGCAGAGGGCGTATCCGAACAAGAGTTGATACAAGCGGCCGTTGCACTGGAGGCGAAAAGCGAGCATCCGCTGGCAAAAGCAATCTGCGAGTATGCATGGGAGCGGCAGATTCCACCCCGGCAGGTTGAGGAATTCCGGGCGCTGCCGGGCTGGGGCGTGGAAGGTGTATATCAAGGAAAAGATGCGGTCGGGGGCAACAGCGCGCTTATCGCACAGCGAAAACTGATGACAGAGCCTATGAGATCGGCGGGAGAGCGTATGTCTGAAGAGGGCAAAACACCTCTTTATTTCGCAGCCGATGGCAGACTGCTGGGGTTTATTGCGGTAGCCGATGTAGTCAAACAGGACAGCAGACAGGCAATAGGGGAATTGCGGGATATGGGCATACAGGTTGTTATGCTTACCGGCGACAACAGAAGGACGGCGCAGGCGATTGGGCGGCAGGTTGGACTCACGGCAATTGTGTCAGATGTCCTGCCGAATGACAAGGAGGCAGTCGTCCGGAGACTGTCCGAACACGGGCGGGTTGCCATGGTTGGAGACGGTATCAACGATGCGCCGGCGCTGACGAGAGCAGACATCGGAATTGCGATAGGCGCGGGAGCGGATGTGGCGATTGAAGCGGCGGATATTGTTCTGATGAAATCGAAACTGACTGACGTCTCTGCAGCAATCAGGCTTTCGAGGCAGGTACTTAAGAATATTCATGAGAATCTGTTCTGGGCGTTCTTCTATAATTGCGTCGGTATACCGCTGGCAGCGGGAGTTCTCGTGCCTTTACTGGGGTTAAGTCTCAATCCGATGTTCGCAGCCGCGGCGATGAGCCTATCAAGCTTTTGCGTAGTGACAAATGCCCTTCGATTGAATCTTTTTGCGGTTCAATCGAACAAAAGAGACCGAAAAAAAGCGGAAATTCCTTTACCGGAGTTTGTTGTAAGCTATGCGAAACAGGAAGCGGCGGGGAGAAATCAATGTAATGTAAACCTAAACCATACAACAATTAAAAATAAGGAGGAAGACAAGATGGTTAAGACGTTGGATATTGAAGGAATGATGTGTGCACATTGTCAGGCACATGTACAGAAGGCATTGGAGGGCGTAGAAGGGGTAACGCAGGTATCTGTCAGTTTAGAGGAGAATCAGGCGACTTTGACGGTAAATGAAACGGTAGACGATCAGACGCTCATTGATGCGGTAACACAGAGCGGATATCAAGTGACAGCATGTAAAACAGTTCCGGTTCATAACCCGATGATTTGACGCTGCTATATGAACGATACGTAAAACAGTTTTGTTGAATGTGCATAGGAAAAGAGTAAATTCTTGTTCAACTTGTCTACAAAGGTGAAAAAAAGAGAGGAAAGTAAGCAATTTCTACAATCAAGAGAGAAATCTTTGTGAAATAATGGCATGGCAATGAGGAAAAAAGTTCGTTATACTATGTTCAGAGTCAAAATTTGATGAATAATCATTGAGACGACAAAAAATCAAAAAATTAGGAGGCAATCATGGCAAGTTTATCTTTAAAAAATGTCTGCAAAGTTTATCCGAACGGCTTTGAGGCAGTAAAAGATTTCAATCTTGAAATCGCAGATCAGGAGTTTATTATTTTCGTAGGTCCTTCAGGTTGTGGTAAATCTACAACACTGCGTATGATCGCAGGCTTGGAAGATATTTCTTCCGGTGAGCTGAAGATTGGCGACAGAGTCGTAAACGATGTAGAGCCTAAAGATAGAGATATCGCAATGGTATTCCAGAACTACGCTCTGTATCCTCATATGTCTGTATATGATAACATGGCATTCGGACTTAAGTTGAGAAAAGTTCCGAAGGACGAGATTGATAAGATGGTTAAAGAGGCAGCTAAGATCCTTGACCTGACAGCGCTTCTTGATCGTAAACCGAAGGCTTTGTCCGGTGGTCAGAGACAGCGTGTTGCTATGGGTCGTGCTATCGTTCGTAACCCTAAGGTATTCCTCATGGATGAGCCTCTTTCAAACTTGGATGCTAAACTTCGTGTGCAGATGCGTGTTGAGATTTCCAAATTGCATCAGAGACTGGGCACAACAATCATCTATGTAACACATGACCAGACAGAGGCTATGACACTTGGTACAAGAATCGTCGTTATGAAGGACGGTGTTGTTCAGCAGGTAGATACACCTCAGAACTTATATCAGAAACCTCAGAACCTGTTCGTTGCAGGATTCATGGGTTCTCCGCAAATGAACTTCTTAGATGCTGTTGTTGAAGTGAGCGGGGATATTGCTAACTTGAAAGTGGCTGGTCAGACTATTCCGTTACCGCCGGCTAAGTCCAAGAAGCTGATTGATGGCGGTTATGCAGGCAAGACTGTAACATTCGGTATTCGTCCTGAAGATGTATATGATTCTGAGATGTTTATTGAGACAGCCAAGTGTGTATTTGAGTCCACCATCAAGGTTTACGAATTACTTGGTGCAGAAGTTTACTTATACTTTGATCTTGCTGAGTTCCCGATTACAGCTAGAGTAGACTCCCGTACAACAGCAAGACCCGGTGACACAGTTAAGTTCGCTTTCGATGTTGAGAAGATTCATGTATTTGACAAAGAAACAGAGCAGACTATCACTAACTAATTAGAATGATATAAGGGGGATGCCTTGGCATCCCCTTTATTGTTTTTTGATGACAAAGAGAGGTTGTTATATGATTTCAAGTCAGGTGATCAGAAGCAGTATTGAAGAATTGAAGGCCATATCCAAAGTAGAGCTTTGTGTGTGGGATTTGGAAGGAAAGGTAGTTGCATCGACTTTCGAATCTGATGAAATTACGTCGGCGCTTATTGCGGGCTTTGTTAATTCGCCTGCGGACAGTCAGGTGATTGGTGTACATCATTTGATGAAAGTTCTGGATGAGGATGAGGTGCTGTTTGTCCTTGATGCCAAAGGAAACGGTGAAGATACCTATATATTAGGCAAGATTGCAGTCAGTCAATTGCAGCAATTGATTATTGCCTATAAAGAAAGATATGACCGCAATAACTTTTTTCAGAATTTGTTGTTGGATAATATGCTTCTTGTGGATATTTATAACAGAGCCAAGAAGCTGCATATAGAGCCTGCCGTGCCAAGAGCGGTATTTCTGATTGAGACGGATAAGGACAAGGATAGGGAAAAAGAGTCTGCGGCGACGGAATTGTTAAACGGTATGTTTTCCACGCATGTCGGAGATTATATTACGGCGGTGGATGAGAGCAGCGTGATTTTAATCAAAGAACTTGAGCCGGATGAAGACTATACCAGACTGGATCAAATAGCGAATACCATCGTGGATATGATGAACATGGAAGCCATGCTGAACGTGCGCGTGGCATACGGAACGATCGTAGGAGAACTGAAGGAAGTTTCCAAATCGTATAAAGAAGCTAAGATGGCGTTGGATGTCGGTAAGATTTTTTACGCAGAGAAGAAAGTGACCGCATACAATACGCTTGGGATTGGCCGCCTGATTTATCAGCTGCCAATTAATCTCTGCCGGATATTTATTGATGAGATATTTGGTTCCAATGTGCCGAGTGGGCTGGATGAAGAGACGCTGACAACGATTAACAAGTTCTTCGAAAATAATCTGAACGTGTCTGAGACGTCCAGACAGCTCTTTGTACATCGCAATACGCTTGTGTACCGGATTGAGAAGCTTGAGGCAAGTACAGGGCTGGATATCAGGACTTTTGAGGATGCATTGACTTTTAAGATTGCATTGATGGTCGTTAATTACATGAAGTATTTAGATTCACTAGAATATTAATTGAACAGACCGATTTTGTTTCATACGAAATCAGTAATGTTTTATGCCGGATAGTATCTGCGTGACAGTTATCCGGCATTTTTTTATGCAATACGGCATATATATACTCTGTATAAGGCTTTGTAATAATAAATATGATGCACATGAAATTAGGAGAGGAATATAAGTCAGGAGGGAGGGCAAAACTGTGTACCACAAAGAAATTATATATATGGGATTGTACAAAGAAGAGAGCCGAATAGGAAGCGCCGGATTCTTAAAAGTGGAAAACCGGGAGAGAGAAGGGAAATTGCATTTAAAAATACAGAATATTCCGCTCGGTATAAGCGGCAGGTTTCCGATTCGGGTTTATGACGGTGACGGGTGGAAAGAAATTGACGGCATTGCAGTTCAGGAAGGGAGAGGAAGCTGGGAGGAAAATCTGGCAAAACCGGCGGACAGAGTAATCCTAAAGGTTATGCTCCCGAGCGGGTATTATCTGGAAGGAAGGAGCAGAAGTGCTTTGGATGAGAATTTACGGGGAAAGTCGGAACCGACGGTCGAAGAGAGCGTGGCAAGAGAGGCAAACCCTGTAAGCGAGACAAATGTGACAAGAGAAGCAAACCCTGTAAGTGAAACAAGTGTGGCAAGAGAGGCAAACCCTGTAAGTGAAACAAGTATGACAAGAGGGGCAAACTATGTAAGAGAGACGAGTGCACCAAGAGAGGTAGAACCCGCAGGCGGGCAAGGGGAGGACCTAAAGGATGTAAGACCTGTAAGCGAAGAGAGCGCGGCAAGAGAAGCAAGTCCTGTCAAAGAGCAGGGAATGGTAAAGGTGATCAGCCCTATAAGGGGAACGGGTTCTGTGAAAGCACCGGATGAAGAGCGAGAAGTAAATCTTGTAAAGCAACAGAATAAAAGGGAGACAATTCTGATCAAAGAGGAACTGCCGTCACATATGCCGAAGGAACAGATCAATGTAGCGCAAAATATTCCGCAGTATAGTTTAAAAGAGGACAAGTGGGAACAAATTTTAGATACATACGAAAACATACATCCGTACGGCGACGAGAGGACTTATGTTAAATTGGAACCGAAGGACTTTGTAATTTTACAGTCGAAATATCAACATCTGGTCAATAATAGTTTTCTGCTGCATGGGTTCTATAATTACCGCTATGTAATTTTGGGAAAAGAGCAGGACTATTATCTGGGTGTACCGGGAGTGTTTTATGAAAGAGAAAAAATGGTTGCACTGATGTTTGGATTTGAAGCGTTCGAGTGTCCCGGAGGCAATGTGCGGGCCGGAGAATTCGGGTATTATCTGAGAAAAGTAGAATTATAGAATTTAGTGTAAAAATTCTTTTGGTATCATAGATATGTGTGGTACAATACATATAAACAGAGAAAAGAATACGGGAGCGATATATGGTTACGGTTAATGGAAGGTACGGAAACGGGGAGGCGAATAAATGAAGATTGCGGTACTACTCGGAGGAATCAGCTATGATTCCCAGAAAAGAACAATTAACGGTATACTGGACAAAGCGATTCTGGATAAAGTCAATGTTTATATTTTTACGTGCGACGGGTGGAAATATGAGATTCCCTCTAAATATGAAAAGGGGGAATACAATGTATATAAATTACCCGATTTCATAAACTATGACGGCGTAATACTGAATACGGATACGATTCATGAGCCGGACATTGTGCAAGAGATTACGGACAGGATTGTCGAGGCAGGAATCCCGTGCGTTGATTTTAACATTAAAAATCCTTACTTCATGCATGTTGAGATGGAGAACAGAAACGGTATTAAAGAGATTGTTGATCATCTTATTAAGCAGCATAGCGCTGCAAATATTTTCTTTATTTCCGGACCGGAGGACAGTCTTGATTCAATGCTCAGACTGCAGGCATATAAAGATGCGATGACGGCCAATCAAGTTGAATGGAGTGAAGAACAAGTTTATTACGGCGACTACAGTTATGAGGGCGGCAGGAGAGCAGTCAGGAAATTCTTAGATGAAGCATCAGTCAAACCTGATGCGATTGTTACGGCAAATGACGAGATGGCGGTAGGTGCAATATTGGCTTTGAAGGAAGCAGGGTATCGGGTGCCGGAAGATGTAATGGTAACGGGGTATGATGATAGTGATATAGCGACGTACAGCTATCCAAGACTCACTACTGTGAGAAGAGGAGAGTATGAGGCAGGGCAGATCGCGTATAATCAGATTGTTGCGGCGATTCGCGGCGAAGAAACAGAGGAGTATACGGTTATTCCGGGACATGCAATGTTCTCTGAATCTTGCGGATGTGCGGATTGGCGGGATACGGATGCCTCGCAGATGCGGGATAATTATATGAAGCAGCATGTTAAAGCATGCCGGGATATGGAGATTATTAAAAACTCTTCGGTGGACTTTACGAAGCTGGTGAAGATGAGCGATCTTTTTGAGAACTTGGAGCGGTATATACGCGATATCGGCATAGAATTTTTTTATCTGTGCATCTGCGACAGTCTTGACCATTATGACAGGGAACTGGAAAGAATCGTGAATGGCGGCGGATATCTTAGAGATACTTCAGCCTATAGTGATGAAATATGGGTGCCGTTTGCATATGAGAGGGGAGAGGTCAACAACTACGGATCGTTTCCTAAAAGTATGCTTCTGCCGGAAGAGTGCGAAATGAAGCGGGCGGGTGCATTCTATATTATCATGCCGATTCATTTTCAGGATTACTGTTTTGGCTATTGCGTCGCGGGGGATTATCGTCCGGCGTTTGAAGGACGATTTTATCAGAATTTCATATTGAATCTGGATAATGCGATGGAGACGATTCGCAAGCAGGATGCGATGAAAGCTATGCTTCAGGGATTAAATAATAAGATGAGCGAGCATTTCAAATAGAATATTGGCAGATAAGATGGCGCACGGTAAATATTAAAACCGTGCGCTTTATGTCGAACTTAGCCCATGTACGTTACCTTTACAGTTAACTCCGCCAGGCACCCTCACGGCACATGGAAGATTCCACTTAGTGCTGCTGTGTTCCCACCCTGACACGGTTCATGGATTTCCATTGCGTAAGACCCAAACTTCAACGCCACTTATAAAGGGCAGCTACACAAGCATACACCCTCGATAAAGCATCACCCCCACTAGAGCGGATTGTGGGTACAGGGCACCGCTAACGCCCCGGCTGCACGGTTTTATTAGTATACTGTTTTTTTGTGCGTTTGTCAATGTGTCATACATTTTCATTGTCGATCATTCGGTATCCGATGCCGATTTCCGTAAAAATATATTGCGGATCGGCAGGATTATGTTCCAGTTTTCTGCGGATATTTGCCATATTGACGCGCAAAATGCGGTTATTACTGTCGGCATAAGGACCCCACACATGTGTGATCAAGGTGTCGTATGTGATTACTTTGCCGGCGTTTCGAGCCAAAAAGGTTAATATTTTATATTCAATCTGTGTAAAGTGAACGATATTATCATTTACGGTAATGATATGCTTTTCATAGTCTATGATCAGGTCTTTGGCAACATATCTGTTCTGACCTATAACGGGTGCACTACTCATGGAAGAGCGGCGCAGAGCGGTGCGGATTCGTGCCATCAGCTCGGAAGTGCCGAAAGGCTTCGTGATATAGTCGTCGGCGCCCGCATCTAACGCTTCCACTTTTTCCTTTTCTTGTGTTCTGGCTGAGATCACGATAATGGGGATGTTACTCCATTTTCTGATGCTGTGGATCACATCGATTCCATCCATGTCCGGCAGACCCAGATCCAACAAAATCAAGTCCGGACATGCGGAAGCGGCAAGCGACAGACCATTTGCAGCGTCACTGGCAAAGCTGACTTTATAATCCTGTGTCCGCAGAGTGGTCGCAATAAAGTTGCATATATTTTTTTCATCTTCTATCAGCAGAATTTCATGCTTTAGATTCAATGCCTGAATCCTCCCTTCTTCGTATGTGCGCACGATATAATAGAATCAGTTTCCTTTAGGCAGTGTAAAGTAAAACTCAGCGCCTTTCTCATGATTCCTTGCATTGATGGTACCGTTATGAGCAGTGATGATCGTTTTACATATTGAAAGTCCGATTCCCATCCCTTTGTTGGAGTCGGATTCACGGTTTCCGATATAAGAATTGCCGTCAAAAATATCTTTTAACCGTTCCGGAGCGATACCGATACCATAGTCTTTCACATGGAAGGTGACATTATGGTCGTCGTCGTCCACATAGAAAAGAATCGGCTCACGACTCTGTGAGTGTATGATGGCATTTTCCAACAGATTGATGAGTATTTGCTCTATGAGGATAGCGTCCATTGGCAGAATGAGAAGCTCGTCGGGAACGGAAACACTGACGGATGCTTCGGGCAGTCTCTTTTTCAGACGATTGATGGCGGCTGAGACAATTTCCTCCACGGATTCGTCAGTCTTCTTAACTGCTGAAGTCTGGTCTTGGATACGGGTTACGGACAAAAGGTTCTCCACCATATTTAAAAGCCAGTTGGCATCTTCATGTATATGAGTGACAATGGCGATTTTCTCTTTGTCTGAAAGCAGGTCGCCATTGTCCAGATAGGAAGAACTGGCGCCGATGATACCGGTCAGCGGTGTGCGTAGGTCATGGGATATGGCGCGCAGCAGGTTGGCACGCATTTTCTCCTTCTCTGTTTCTGACAACAGCTTGTCCTTTTCGGCGATCATTTGAGCCTGCTGTTTCATACTGGCCGTCATGGTACTCGTGAGCAGCGTGACGCCAAGCATTTCCAGAAAGGTGATTGGATAACCGGAAAGTGTGAAGTTCAGTTCAAAATAAGGATAGGTGAATAAAAAGTTTACGCATACAACCGCAACGATGGATGAAATGACTCCCGGCAGATAGCCGTCCGTATATCGGACGATGACGATCAGCGCGAGAATATAAATCAGAGCAATATTGCCTGAATTTTCCGGTACACAGTAAGAGAAAAGGGATGCGAAGACGGTTGCAACGATAAGACCGGACAGCGTTACGATAATGTTCTTTTTAGTGAATATTTGTTTCATATTTGAGGGCATAAGTTCGAATCTCCTGTATCGTACATTATACCTTGTTTTGCCCAAAAGTGGAACAGCACGCGGTGCTAAAAAGGCGTTAAGAAAGAGATAAGAAAACATCAAGAAAACGCTAAATATACGCTAAAAAAGACGCGATAAACTATAAAATCATTTGACGGTATGCTAGTATTTTGCTTGTAATATAATGCGAGGGAGGAAATCAAAATGCAGATAGATGTGTGGTTGGTTATTTCGATCGTTTTGGTTGTAATCGGTTTTTTTGGTGGAATCTGGTATGAACATAAGTAAGGTCTGACTGTTAGAACGGAGGGTAAGGAAATGGGTATTGTAGAAATTATCATATTAGGACTGGTATTTGTATCACTGGGAGGATGCTTTGTGTATTCTTTGATCACAAACAGAAACAGTAAATGATCCAAATAAAAATCGTCGCTTTGCAGCGACGATTTTTTATTGGTATAATGAGTAGCCAAACCGTATGCGGCGATAAACTTTCCATACGATCAGTACCGGCATACTGACTAACAGATATACGGAACTGAGCAGACCTGTCAGACCGCCTACAACGCAGATGATTAACATTCCGATATTCATGAGATATCTTCCTCTCTTTCTTGTATTTACACTTCTATCATTCGCCATTATAAAAAATGAGAGCAGAACATAAAATAGATAAGAGAGTTTCTTAACGTAAGTTAAACGAAATGGAAACAACTTATTAACACCGGCTTAACGAATTTTTAGCGGTTAACAAAATACGATATTTTGTTTCGTATGTCAAGTCCTGATCTGAAAAAAATTCTACGACATATTTCCCACAAATACGACAAACATAGTATGGAAGACATAAAAATAAATAAGCAGATTTCATTGCAGCCCCGTTCTGGTACGCTATGCCGAAATACCCGTGAAAGCGGGAGTTTATCGACAAATCGTGTTAACACAATATCGTATTATGTTTCCACAGAGGAAAACCGGACACGAAAATCGGCTTTCCGGAAAAGGAGGAAAACAAATGGAGATTGTGCAGAGCATCTTGACAGACAATCCCTGCTATAAGACAGGACACAAGATTGAAGTACATGGCTTAATGCTGCACAGCGTCGGCTGTAATCAGCCATCAGCGGAGGTTTTTGTTAAGGAATGGAACAAACATACAGAGCAGAAGAAGTGTGTCCATGCCTTTATAGACGGCGTCACGGGCAAAGTGTACCAGACGCTTCCGTGGGAGCACAAAGGATGGCATTGCGGCGGAGCGGGGAATAGTACGTACATCGGTGTGGAAATGTGTGAGCCGTCCGGCATCCGGTATAACGGCGGAGCGGCATTTAATTGTTTGGACAGGAGTGAAGCGTTGGCAGTTGTCAAACGAACCTACAATGCAGCGGTGGAATTATTTGCATTATTATGTCAGCAATATCATCTGGATCCTTTAAAAGACGGCGTTATCATCAGTCATAAAGAAGGACATGCAAGAGGAATCGCGTCCGCACATGAAGACCCTTCGCACTTATGGAACGGATTAGAGAGCGGTTATACGATGGACGGATTCAGGCATGATGTTGCCCTTGCAATGCATAGAGCTGAAAGAACCGTTCAGGCAAATGATGTTGTGAGAATTGCCCCCAATGCAGCTTATTACACAGGCAAGGAGGCGCCGGACTGGGTCAAGAGCGACGAATGGATTGTGAAATCCGTAGAGGGAGAGCGCGTTGTGCTGGGCGGCAATGTCAGGGGGACAAATCAGATCAACAGCCCATTTCATAGCAAAGATTTAATCGTGGTATCTCATTGGGAACTGGAAAATCCGGAATCGGAAGACCCTAAGCGCCCTCGAATGGATATTTCGGAAGAAGGTGTGAGGCTGATTATGCGGTTTGAAGGCTGCCGCTTATCTGCATACCAGTGTGCAGCGGGCGTATGGACAATCGGATACGGACATACGCGGGGCGTGAAGCCGGGGGATGAGCTGCCTTCACAGGAAGCTGCGAGAGATTTGCTGTATGAAGATCTCAAAGAATATACCGGATATGTCAATACATATATCGAGAGAAAAGTAATTGGTTTTCCGGTTAATCAGAATCAGTTTGATGCGCTGACAAGCTTTTGCTACAACCGCGGCAGCGGCAGACTGAGAGAACTGGTGACGGATAGGGATGCGCCGGCTGCTGCGGAGGCGATGCTTTCATTTATTGTAGTTAACGGAGAAATAAATGAAGGGTTACGGCGCAGGCGGGAAGCGGAGAGAGAACTGTTCTTACGTTAGTTCCGGCTTCTAGGGTAAGGGCCCTGTTCTGAGAGTAGAGAAAGGAGAAAGGAGTTTCCACCATTGGAGGATCAAAAGTACGATTACAGTGAATTTATACCCTTAGACGATCTTGTCTATGCGCCGCTTCATGCGCTTGCCTTGTCGAATGAGCAGCTTCGTGCGCGGGTAGTCGATTCCATAAAGAGTATGGGCACAATTAAACATACGGGGACGGAGGAAACCGTACATTTGCACAATATCAATCTTGCGTACGAGCAGGTACGCTCGGAAAGTAATGAAGGTTATAGTGTGGATAATCTGCAAGTGCAGGTGCCTCTTTTATCCATCATACCGATTACAAATCTAAATGTTGATAAGGCGGAGATTGATTTTGACGCGGAGATTAAGGCGGAGAAAGGAGAGCAGGGGCAGTATTCCATTAACGGGCGGATCTGTTCGCCGGAACAGCGGGAGAGCGATTTCCTACCGCGGGTCACATACAAGATGCGGATCAGTTCTTTGCCGGCGACGGAAGGCGTTATGCGTCTGACAGATATGTTCAGCTCGAATCCGGTTACGAAGAGGCTGGATACGACACCGGTAGCGATAGACGGCAACTTGGGCAGCGATGAACAGAAGGAAATCTGGCAGGAGACAACAGGGCTTAAGAATAAGATTAAGAGGCTTAAGAGACTGTATCGAAAGATTTCTGATATGATTGCAGATCAAGAGCAGATGCAGCAGATCGGGAAGAGCGCTTTTGAAGATACGGTCAGGGAATTTGATAAGGAGAAGTACTTGATGGCGCAGGCTAATATTGCCAACCGCATTATGGAATATCAGGAGCGGATCATGAACAGAGAGATTGAATACGGACTGGATAAAGACTATGAATAACAATGGTGTGAGAACAAAATGGAGAAATAAGGAACAGAGCAGGAGGGAGCAGGAAGGACGGTTGATCCTCCGTGATACGGAAAGATTGCGCAGAGAACTGAATCTGCGGCTGATAACAGATTCTCCCGATGCCGTGCAGGAATCATCCGGTACGCTTCTGATGCCGGAGAGGGTGTTGTATGTGGAGAGTATTACGGTGGTCGATATCCGCTATCCGAACCGGGATAGCAACGTAGTTAAAACAAATAACAGAAAGGAAAGAGGAATAAGATTATGGCAATAGCAGAACAATTTGCAGGATTACAAATGGATCAGTTGATCGGAGGACCTTTGAGTGCAGCGGCGGACGCCAGTGCACTGTTGGCAAATTCCACGGCGGACTTTATCAAGAGAGTAGGATTTGACAAGGACGGTAAAGTACAGAATGTCGCATTCGGTTATCAGAGGCGGCCCCCTAATGAGGATGGGACGAGTACGCTGGATGAGATGAAGGTGAGTGTGCCGATGCTGGCAATCGTTCCGATTCCGAATCTCCAGATTGATGAAGTGAACATTCTCTTTGATATGGAGGTGAAGCAGAGTGAGAGACAGGAATCGGCAACGGATTTAAGCGCGACTGTCAGCGGGACAGCGAATTTCGGCATCGTTAAAGTCAGTGTTACGGGCAGTGTCAGCTCCCATCAGTCCAACACGAGAAGTTCGGATAATTCTGCGAAGTACCATGTAGATGTGCGCGCGACCAACCACGGAATTCCGGAGGGTCTTGCCAGAGTACTGGATATGATGGCGGCAAACGTGGCGCCGGAGCTTCTGAGCAGTGATTTAAAGGATGGCAACGGACAGAATCTGGCAGGTCAGGCAAAGGCGAAAGCAGAACGCTTAAAAACGCTCAGGGCTGAAATCAGTCAGATTGAAAACCGGTTGAGCGCGGCAAAAGATGGTGCAGACGCGAGCATTATCCGTCTTAAGAAAGTGGCGGATATCCAGTTGAACAGCTATAGAGAACTGCTTGGTAGAAAGTTAAGAGAGTCGGATCCGTCGCAGTATGATGAGGAAATCAAGAAGCTGCAGGCCGCGGTGGCAAGCGATCCGAGTAAGCAGGCTGAACTAAATAGCAAGATAAAAGAACAAGAGACGGCAAAGGAGCAGTCAGCAAATTATACACAATGTCTGGAAGAAATCAACCAGTCATGGAGCGGTTTCCAGACGCAGGCATCGGACTATGTGAAACTGCTTGCCGACAGCGGCAGTGAACCGGAGGATGTATCGAGCCTGTTTGCGCTGAAAGCCATTGAGAAAGAAACGGCGCAGGATGGTAAAGAAACGATAAAAGGCATCAAGGACTATGCAACAGGAGAATCCCAGTATGAAGCGATGTTTGCGGCGCAGAATAATGCAGTCAAAAACCAGAAGAATGTAAGCGACATTGAGACGGAATTGATCAATAAGAAAACGGAGTACAGCGACGCGATGTCCGGCAAGGCGCTGCCTGATAAGAGCGCTTGATACAAGTAAACGGAACGCAAGTAATCAATATGAACCGGATAGCCCTTTGCGGGCTGTCCGGTCAGAAAGAAGGTATATGAAATGATCCAGAAGAAAGCAGAACTATCTGATTTTCATTATGTGAAACTGGTGACGATCGGCAGTGTGAATCCGAATACGCCGTTGTCGGACAAGGACAGAGAATCACAGATGGATTTATTAAACCGCTGTCTGAACGATCATCCAAGAGGCACTATTATAGCAAAGGACATTTCCATAGGACGCTATCAGATCGGCGAACATGAACTGACTATGGAGAAAGTTTCCTATCATGTGGGATTTACAAGGAAGCCGGCATGGGAGAGTGAAGAGAAGGGACAAGGATTATGACGGTTGAGGAGAAAAAGAGAAATGAAAAACTGACCTTGTATGTCAGCGGACGCATCGATGCCTCTACGGCGCCGGAGTTAGAACAGTTTGTTTCCGAAAGGACAGAAGGGCTGACAGAATTGACATTGGATCTTAAAGATGTGATGTATATTTCTTCCGCAGGGCTGCGCGTACTGCTTGGTACATATAAAACGATGGATAGCCAAAAAGGTAAATTGGTTCTTCTGAATGTGAATGAGGAAGTGGAAGACACCTTATATATTACCGGATTTCTGGAATTTCTGGAAGTATGGAATACGGAAGGAGCGCGGGTAGCCAAAGGAAAGGGAAATACACATGGCGGGCAGGAAAAAAATAAGGAATAGAATAAATGGACTGTTGCTACTAATGGTGTCAGTCGCGATGCTGGTCGCCGGAACAATCAGCGCTTACAGCTTGTGGTCTATGAAACGGATTTCTGCGGATAACGGAAAGGAACTGGGTGAAAATGCGGCAAATGATGCAGAAGAAGCATTAGAAGATCTGGCGGTAGATAATCTTCGTAGAATTACCGCACAAAAGGCAGCGGCAATTGAAGAGAAATTCGTGACGGTGGAGACATATGTGCTCGGTATTGCCGCACAGGCAAGAGATATCTACGAGCATCCTGAACAATATCCGGACAGAAGAGTGGCGCTCCCGGTCCCGGATTCCAGCCAGCTTGCGGCACAGCTATTATGGTCGGAAGAATTGAAAGATTCTGTCGATTTGGAGACCGGTGTTCCGGCGTACACGGAGGAAGTGTTAAAACTCGGTAATCTGCAGGATATGCTCGTGCAGTACAATGCCAACAACGGCATGGTGTCATCGGCTTATATCGCCACGGAGAGCGGCTGGATGATTCAGGCTGACTACATCCCTTACAGCAAATATAATACGACGAATGCAGAGGCAGACCATAACCGTCAACTGCTTTTTGAGGCTAAGGACAGACAATGGTATAAACGCGCTAAGGAGAAAGGGAGTGGGCAGATTGTGTATACGGATGTGATCAGGGACGCTCACGGGGGTGGGGACTGCATTGTGTGTGCCAGTCCGGTATACCGCGGTGAAAAAGTAGTAGCGGTTGCGGGGGTTGGTTCTTATCTGGAAACGATCAACAATGCGGTGCTAGGGATGGATGTCGGTGAGGACGGATATGCTTTTCTGGTAAATGAGAACGGACAGGTAGTAGTCTCGGGAAAGACGGACGGTGAAACTGCGGCATATGCCGAGCAGATTGTAGATTTAAGACAAAGCAGCAATCCGATGCTGGCACGGGCGGCGTCGGGTATGGTTGCCGGGGATACCGACTCCGTGGAAATGAATCTGGACGGCAAAGAAGTTTATCTTGCTTATGCGCCGTTAAAGCATCTGGGATGGAGTCTTGTCACGGTGCTTGAGGAGGAGAAGGTTATTGAGCCGGCGAAAGAAAGTCAGGCGATGATATTGGCGTTATCGAATGAACTGGATGATAAACAGGATGAAGCGATCAGGGGTGTCATGGCGGCATTTGTTGTGGCGCTGGCATGTGTTACGCTGCTTGTGTGTATGTCCGGAACAATATTTTCCGCAAAACTGACAGAACCGATCTGTGATTTGACAGATGAAGTACTAAGCTGGGACGGAAGTGATTTCGGTCAAAGAATCAGCGTACTGACCGGGGACGAGATAGAGGATTTGGGAAATGCTTTTAACGATATGATAGATCAGATGGAAGAGTATATGGAGAATCTGTCTTCCGTTACGGCGGAAAAGGAGCGCATCCGCACGGAAATCCAAGTGGCTTCCAGACTACAGGCGGACATGCTCCCTGCTGTCGAGGGAATATTTGCAAACAGGGAAGATTTTGTTCTTGCAGCATCTATGGCGCCGGCGAAAGGGGTGGGCGGCGATTTCTATGACTTTTTCCTGTTGGATGAAGAGCGGCTGGCACTTGTCATAGCCGATGTGTCCGGCAAAGGAGTTCCTGCTGCACTCTTTATGGTAGCGTCGCGTATGATGATTCGCAGCAGACTGATGCGGCTGGAGAGAAAAGAGAGCAAATTGTCGCGGGCAGTGGAAGAGATCAACAGAAGTCTGTGCGAAAACAATAAAGACGGCATGTTTGTCACTGCATGGATCGGGGTGCTAAATATTGTCACCGGAGAGATAAATTTCGTCAATGCCGGACATTGCAGACCGCTGATCATAAGTAAAAGCAGGGAGTGCGAGTATGATACGACTTTCGGCGGCATGATGCTAGCGGGGATGGAAGATACTGCGTATAGGGAAGGGCAGATTGCATTGTCCAGAGGAGATACACTGCTTCTCTATACAGATGGCGTGACGGAGGCAAGCGATTCGGAGAAAAACATGTACGGAGAAGAACGCCTGCTGAGAACGATTATGAATGCGGGCAGTCTCATACCGAAGGAATTACTCCAAATATTGTGGGAAGAGATAGACGATTTCCGTGGAGAGGAGCCCCAGTTTGATGACATCACAATGCTGGCGGTGGCTTGGAGGGGCAGGGGATTCGAGGAAAAGACAGGGGTTCCCATCATGGAAAATATGCAGGAATTCATGGATTTTGTAGAGTCGATCCTTGAGGAGAGAGAGGTGCCTGTCAAAACAGCAGTTAAGATTCATGTGACGGTGGATGAAATTTATTCCAATATCTGTTATTACAGTGGGGCGACGGAAGTGAAGCTGGGAATCCGCATTAATGACAAGGAAGAGAATGGGAAAGTGATAGGGCAGGAAATCATTCTGTATTTCGAGGATGACGGCATTCCTTACGACCCGCTTACGAAACCGGACCCGGATGTGGCGCAGGTACTTGGCAGGAGAAAGGAGGGAGGTCTTGGCATCTATATGGTGAAGAAGAGGATGGACAAAGTAGAGTACGAATATGTAGGCGACAGAAACAGACTGACGGTATATAAACTGTCAGAGGATTAAAAACAGATTGGAGAGAGAAAATTATGGCAGCAATAAAATTAAGTACCTTACAGGAATGTGATCAGGCTTTGAGTACAGCGGCGGCAAATTTAAAATATTATAATTTTATGGTGTTAGTCAGTAACTGGGTCGGTATACCTTTAAGTCCGTTTAATGGGACATGAAAGGTGCTATGTTATTCC
>VSOA01000051.1 GCA_009774585.1 Lachnospiraceae bacterium | reverse complement strand
AATATATAGTAAGGGAATTGTCGGTATATATTGGGTCACAGATATTGGAGGGATTTATGTTTGAAAAAGATCAATTGATTATGTGCGGCGGGCATGGCGTCTGCCGTGTTGTCAGCATTACGGATAATCCGGTAGACAGACGGGATAAAGTGCGCAAATATTATGTGCTGGAGCCGCTGTTTGAGAAAGCGAGCACGATTTACACGCCGGTAGATAATGATAAAGTTATTATGCGCAGGGTTATGACGAAGGAAGAGGCAGAGGAACTGACAAAGCGGGTTACGGAGATAGATACCGTTTGGATTCAAGAAGAAAAGAACCGGGAGCAGATGTATAAAGAAGCAATCCGCACGTATGACTGCAGAAGCCTTGTGCAGGTTATTAAGACGCTCTATATACGCAAACAGAATAGGATTCAGGAAGGGAAGAAAGTGCTTTCTTCCGATGAACAGTATCTGCGTAAGGCGGAAGAGTTACTCTACAGTGAAATGTCTGTGGCGCTTTCGATACCAAGGGAAGAGGTAGAAACATACATTAAAGATGTAGTCCGCCGTCAGGAGAGCGTAGTATAGAAATCTCTTACGGCTGTTTAAAGAAATAGCAATAAAGTATATAAAAACAGCAAGAACCGGGCACCCAACTGTCCGGTTCTTGCGATTCATTATAATATGCATGTTAGTATCTATGGTTTACAGCAGACAGAAAACCCTTCTGTTCTAATCGTGCTTAGGGTGTGCGCTGATGATATTGATTGCGTTAATTACGGTAGTCAGAACTTCTACTTCAGCCTGCTGAGAGGAATTATTGAGTTTTTGAAAAAGGGCGCCTGTATCCGTTCTCACATACTGCGGTGACAGCCTATTCAGTGCAAACGATGCCATATCCAAACGACATTTTTCACAAGAACAGACATTAGGCATGCTGGGCAATATTTTGTTAAGCTGATATTCCACAGCATCCTCCATTACATTTTTTAAACCTTCCATTGAAAGAACCTCCCTCTTTTGTCATATATCGACAAGCCCCACATATATATGTTAGTACATTTTTGTGCAAGAATCAATCTTTATTTTCAATACTTTTTGCACTTTTTTACATTGCATTTTACAAACAGACACTGTATTCTAGTGTGTAAAGTGATTTTGGCACATAGAAAGAAGCGGAAAATGATTATAGACATAATAGCAGATAGTTTCATAGACAGCATTAAACTGGTGCCTTTTTTGTTCGTAACGTATCTGATTATGGAATGCCTTGAGCACAAGGCTGGTGATAAGATGCAGGCGGCGATTCGTGGTGCGGGGAAAAGCGGACCTATTATCGGGGGTATTCTCGGTATTTTTCCTCAATGCGGTTTTTCGGCGGCGGCATCGAACCTATATGCAGGCAGGATTATTACGATAGGTACTCTGCTGGCAGTTTTTCTTTCTACATCGGACGAAATGCTGCCGATTATGATATCGGAGAGTGTCGGTGCAGCGATGATTGTCAAAATCCTTGCAGTCAAAGTACTGGTTGCTGTTTTGGCAGGTTTTATCATAGACTTTATTTTTCGTAAAAATGAAAAGAATATGCAGATAGAACATTTGTGTGAGCAGCATCATTGTCATTGCGAGAATGGGATTTGGAAGTCGGCGCTGCATCATACGATAGAGATTTTCATATATATATTGGTAGTTTCTTTGGCGATGAATCTGTTGATTGCATGGATTGGTGAGGATGTGCTTGGCAGCATTATACTTGACCGTCCGGTGATCGGGACGCTGTTGGCAGGACTGGTCGGGCTGATTCCTAACTGCGCGGCATCGGTGATTGTCACAAAACTTTATCTGGGTGGGGTGTTGAGTGCAGGGGCCATGCTTGCAGGGCTTCTATCCGGAACGGGAGTGGGACTCCTTGTGCTGATACGGGTGAACGACAACCGCAGGGAAAATCTGCGCTTCGTATGTCTGTTGTATGCAGTGGGCGTAGCCGCGGGAATTGTAATTGAGATGTTGGGCATTACATTTTAATTTGAATGGTCCGAGAATATAGAACAAAAAAAGAACCGACCCCAGAGTCCTATGACTCCAAAACCAGTTCTCCTGAGTGCACCGCCAGGGGCTCGAACCCTGGACACCCTGATTAAGAGTCAGGTGCTCTACCAACTGAGCTAGCGGTGCATATCAACATAAAATGGATGTTCTCTAACACGCAAGAGTTATTATAGTATAATGTTTCCGGCATTGCAAGTGTTTTTTTAAGAAATTTTTAATGAATTTTAACATATATGAAAAAATGTCTTTATGAAGGTTATGTGAGGAGAGAAAAAATGATTTTTGAAAGCCATGCGCATTATGATGATGAAGCGTTCGATGAGGACAGACAGCAGCTACTTACATCTTTAAAAGATTATGGTATCGGCAGGGTAGTCAATGTAGGAGCAAGCCTTGAAAGCTGTGAAGCAACACTTCAATTAATGAAAGAATATCCGTTTATTTATGGAGCGATGGGCATACACCCGAGCGAGACGGCTGCACTGAATGAAGCAAATTTTGTATGGCTGCGCGAGCAGTGTGCGAATGAGAAGGTAGTGGCGGTAGGAGAGATTGGGCTTGACTATTACTGGAAAGAGCCGGAGGCGGAGATTCAGAAAGTATGGTTTGAGAGACAAATGGAATTGGCAAGGGAGGTTAAGCTGCCGGTTATCATTCACTCAAGAGATGCCGCGAAGGACACCCTTGATATGATGAAGGCGCTTCATGCCGAGGAACTTGGCGGCGTGATTCATTGCTATTCTTACACGAAAGAACTGGCATGGGAATACCTCAATATGGACTATTTCTTCGGTATTGGCGGTGTGATTACATTTAAGAATTCCAAGAAGCTGAAAGAGGCGGTAGAGTATATTCCATTAGAGAAGATTCTGCTGGAGACGGACAGTCCTTACCTATCGCCGGAACCAAACCGCGGTAAGCGTAATTCTTCGTTGAATCTTCCTTCTGTGGCGCAGGCGGTTGCAGATCTTAAAGGGATTACTTATGAAGAAGTCGTGGAAGCCACCTATGAAAATGCATGCAGGCTGTTTCGAATTGCGGAGTAAGATAAAGAACGGCGGAAGAATGAAAACGACAAGGACAAGTTAAAGTTCTAACATGGAGGACGGCATGGCAACGTTAGGGAACAGAAAAAATACGGCGGATATTATAGAGAGACATCGGTTTGATTTCAGGAAGAAATTCGGGCAGAATTTTTTGATAGACAACAATATATTGGAGAAAATTATTGAAGCGGCACAGATTACGAAAGATGACTGCGTATTAGAAATCGGACCGGGAATCGGTACGTTGACGCAGCGTCTGGCGGAGGAGGCGGGCGAAGTGATTGCAGTGGAGATAGACAAGAACCTTATTCCGATTCTGAATGAAACGCTGGCTGATTACGATAATGTGACGATTATTAATGATGATATTCTGAAAGTGGATATCAACAAAATCGTGGAAGAACGCGGAGAACGACCGGTTAAGGTAGTAGCGAATCTCCCATACTATATTACGACCCCCATTATTATGACACTTTTTGAAAAGCATGTGCCTTTGCATAGCGTGACAATCATGGTGCAGAAAGAAGTGGCGGACAGGATGAAGGTGGGACCGGGAACGAAAGATTACGGCGCATTGTCACTAGCGGTACAATATTATGCAAAACCCGAGATTGTAACAAAAGTGCCGGCAGCCTGTTTTATGCCAAGACCCAATGTAGACAGTGCGGTAATCCGGCTGACGCGTTATGAGGATACGCCTGTGAAGGCAGATGACGAAGCGTGGCTTTTTGCCGTGATCAGGGCGTCTTTTAACCAGAGGCGGAAGACATTAGCGAACGGCTTGGCAAATGCCGGAAATCTGTCAATAAATCGACAGCAGGTGGAGGAGACGCTTGCCGAAATGGGCCTGCCCACATCTGTACGCGGCGAAACGTTGACATTGGAACAATTTTCCGAATTAGCAAATCGCCTGTTAAAGAAAAGAACGTAAATTGTATTTGAAATATAAATACAATATAAAGTGATTGTATATTGAGGCATCTCCATATATTGGTATATATTCGATAGTAAGATACCAGAATGGGGGTGCTTTTTTCTACATATTTTGTTTACATTGATAGGCGGCTATGGTAAACTTAAACAGTGATAATTGGGTTACTATGTAGAAAAATTTGTAGCGATACGGTACGGAGTTCCGAATAGTTACGGGAATACAGTAATGAGGTGAGCACCTTGGATAAGTATGAATACCAGATACGGGCGGATGAAATCAAAGCATTAATTACAGAGGGTGAATTTGCAGAAGCCGTAAAAATAGCAGATACAATTGATTGGCGCAGGGTTAGAAGCGTCATGATGCTTTGCACAATCAGTGATTTATATAAGATCAACAGAAGATACCGTGAAAGCAAAGATATCATGTTACTGGCTTATGAGAAACACCCGACGGCACGGTCGATTGTGTATTCTCTATGTGAACTTTCAATTAAAATGGAAGAGTATGTACAGGCGATTGAATATTATAAAGAATTTGTGCAGATTGCGCCGAAGGATACCGGAAGATATATTCTGCAATATCGTCTTTACGAGGCGCAGGATGTCAGTCTGGAAGAAAGAATAGAAGTCTTAAAAGAGTTTAAGAAGCACGATTACCGCGAGAAATGGGCATATGAGCTGGCATATTTGTATCACAGAATCGGCTTGGCGACCCAGTGTGTAGAAGAATGTGATGAAATGTTCATCATGTTCGGTGAAGGCAAGTATATCATCAAGGCATTGGAATTAAAAGCGCTGCATACGCCGCTCAATGCGGAACAGCAGGTGAAATATGACGAGTGGATCAGAATGCGCAAGGCGGGCGAAGACCCGACGGAGGATAGACTGCCGGAAGAAGATGAAGATGATATTGACAGCATACAGGGAGATACAAGAGCAGCAGGTAAGGTCAGACATACAAGTGAAGAAGCGATTGCGGATGAACAGGAAATATCCGCCGTGCCGACAATGGAACTGCCGGAAGTGAAAACTGTTGATGTAGGCCAGTATAATACGATTAATTTGCAGATGGCTCTTGCGGAGAGCATGAAAGAAATCCTGAGCGATGAAGAAGAGGATTCCGAGGGTGACGAAGCGTTATTCGTTCCGGAAAATACATATTCCGGAGAGAATGGACAGCTGATTGAAGAACAGATCACCCAACAAGAGACGCTTTATGAAGATGAAGAAGTCTCTGAAGAGGACGAAGGCGAAGCTTCAGATGAAGAGATGCCGGACGATGGAATATCGCAGGACGAAGAGGAAGACGAGGAAGATGACGGACAAAGGTCTCTTGCCGAATCATTGATTGCGCCGCTTTTGGAGGAGACGGTTGAGCTGCCTAAGCCTGCGGAAGTGGAGGAACAGTTAAAAGAGGCTCCGGTCATTGCGTTTCCGGGCAAAGCAGTTTCGGAGGCAGATGAGAGCCGCTCCGTGTCGGATAGGAATAGTGTACAATCCAACAAGAAATTGAGCATGGACACGGATGATCTGCAGGAAATCAGCGCACAGATTGCCAAGGAAGATACGGCGTCTTACGACGCGCAGCAGATATTAGAGCAGATGAAGCAGGACGCGGTGCAGCCGCAAAGACAGGAGGCGGCATTCGCGCCGGATAGGATTCCGGGTGCCCGGACGGGTGTCCTCACGCCGCTTAACACAAAACCTTCCAAGTTTGATAATATTTTGTCTCAAGAGTATGACGGGCAGATCAGTCTCGTGGTTCCGGAGACAGAACGTGTGGAGAAACAGATTACCGGACAGCTCAGCATTGAGGATATTATGGCTGAGTGGGAAGAAATGAAGAAGACGAATAAGCAGAAGCGTATGGAAGAAGTAAAGCAGCGCATTCTGGATCATACCGGCAATCTTTTTGCTGACTTTGACGAGGCGACCAAGAACGGTCTGTTAGAAGAGTTAGAGAAAGCGTTTGTTGCTGCAATCATGAAAGACTCTGGTAAGAAACCGGCGATTAAGAAGGTTGTTCTGCCCGAGGATGAAAGCGGGATCAGGAAACGTGAACCGGAAGTTGAAGAATATGTAGCGGCGGCAGTCAAAGAGTTTGAGAGAGAATTAGCGCAGAGCGAGGCGGATGACGATATTGAGGAACCGGAAGAAATCGAAAAACCTGTAGCGGAAGAAGTGCTGGAAGCTGAGGAGGACGTTGTTGAACCGGTGAGAGAAGAAGAAAATCCCGTCCGGCAGACAGCGAAAGCAGCGCATGAGCCGATAAAGCAGAGTATCGAGACGCCGGAGGACAGTATACATGACCGTGAATTGACACCGGAGGAAATGGAGCTCTTCGGACAATTCGTACATCATCGCAAATCTAAGAGGCAGCTGATACATGTTTTGGATAATATGAGTCTGGCGTCTTGTACCGGCAATGTTATTATCACCGGCGAGGAGGAAATTACGACCTTGACGCTGGCAAAGGCGCTGATTAAGGAGATGCAGCTTAGCGATGATAATTTTTCGGGCAAAGTAGCCAAGATATCCGCAAATGTCTTAAACAGGAAAGATGTCGTGGAGACTTTCGGACGGCTGGATAACGGCGCGCTTATCATTGAGAAGGCTTCAAAGTTAAAGCCGGCTACGGCAGCTAAGATTTCTAAAGTGCTTGACAAAGACAATATGGGACTTTTGCTTATTATTATCGACAGGAAGCAGAATATTAATCAGCTTCTTGCGGATAATACGGCACTAAGCCACAATATCAATCTGCGGGTGGATATTGAGCCGTTGGATGATGAGGCGCTGGTCGCTTATGCGAAGCAGTATGCGGAGGAGCAGGAGTATTCAATTGACGAATTTGGAGTTTTGGCGCTTCATACGAGGATTGCGGATAGACAGACAAGCGATCACGAGGTGAGCATGGCAGAGGTTAGAGAGCTGGTTGATGAGGCAATTGATTATGCCAATAAGAAAACACCGAAGCATTTCATGGATATATTGCTGGCAAAGAGGTATGACGAGGAAGACATGATTATACTCCGGGAAAAAGATTTTATGCATTATTAAAAGAAAAGTAATGGGGGCGGATGCTTATGGCAGCAAAAAAACAAACAAAAACAGTAAAAAAAGTAGAAGAGAACAGGGTTTTTATTTCGGAGGCGGATCAGTATGTGTTCGGACAAGGTACGCATTATGATATCTATAAGAAGCTGGGCGCGCATCCTTCCGTAGAGGATGGCGTGAAAGGTATGTTCTTCGCTGTTTGGGCGCCAAATGCGGCAACCGTGCACTTGATCGGCACTTTCAATGAGTGGGATGAAGAAATGTATCCTATGGAGAAAATCGGACCTTCCGGTATCTACCAACTGTTTGTTCCGGGGGTGGGAGAGAACGAGTTATATAAATTCCTGATTCAGACCCCATACGGAGAGAAGCTGTACAAGGCAGATCCCTTTGCAAATTATGCGGAAATGCGTCCGGGTAATGCCTCAAAGACATATGATATCAGTAAATTTAAATGGACTGACAGCGCTTGGATGACAAGCCGTGACGGTAAAGATTACAATAAGGAGCCGATGGCGATTTATGAGTGCCATATAGGCTCTTGGATGAAGCATCCGAACGGTACGCCGGATGGTTTCTATAATTACAGGGAATTTGCAGACAGAATGGTGGAATATTTGAAGGAAATGAAGTATACCCATATCGAGCTGATGGGTATCGCTGAATATCCGTTCGACGGTTCATGGGGATATCAGGTGACCGGTTACTATGCGCCCACGTCAAGACATGGTACGCCGGATGATTTCATGTATCTTATCAATACATTGCACCGCAATAAGATAGGGGTTATTCTGGATTGGGTTCCGGCACATTTTGCTACGGATGCCCATGGACTCGGACGATTTGACGGGCAGTGCGTATTTGAGCATCCGGATCCGAGAATCGGAGAGCATCCGGACTGGGGCACGAAGATTTTTAATTATGGCAAGAATGAAGTCAAGAACTTTCTGATTGCAAATGCGCTGTTCTGGATTAAAGAATATCATATTGACGGTATCCGTGTGGATGCTGTTGCTTCGATGCTGTATCTGGATTACGGCAAACAGGACGGTCAGTGGGTGCCGAATAAATACGGCGGCAACCAGAATCTTGAGGCAATAGAATTCTTTAAGCATCTCAACTCGGTGGTGCTCGGTACATACCCGGGATTCCTGACAATTGCGGAGGAATCTACCGCATGGCCGAAAGTAACCGGCAAGGTGGAGGATGACGGGCTTGGATTCAGTTTTAAATGGAATATGGGATGGATGCATGATTTCTGCGAATACATGAAGCTTGATCCTTATTTCCGCAAGAATAACCACTATGCCATGACTTTTGCGATGACCTATAACCATAGCGAGAACTATATTCTGCCGTTGTCGCACGATGAAGTGGTTCATTTGAAATGTTCTATGGTCAACAAAATGCCGGGATATCCGGTTGATAAATATGCGAATCTGCGCCTTGGTTATACATATATGTTCGGACATTCGGGCAAGAAGCTTCTGTTTATGGGGCAGGATTTCGGACAAGAGAGAGAGTGGAGCGAAGCGAGAGAACTTGATTGGTATCTGCTTGGGGAGGAACAGAACAAGGGTATGCACGAATATGTGAAGGAGCTCTTAAATCTGTACCGCAAATACCCCGCACTTTATTCGATAGACAATGACTGGAGCGGCTTTGAGTGGCTCAATGCGGATGATTCTGACCGTAGTGTATACAGCTTCTACAGAAAAGATGAGACAGGTAAGAATAATATTATGTTCGTAATCAACATGACGCCTATGATGTGGGAGAATTATATGGTAGGCGTGCCGAAGAAAAAGAAATACAAGCTGCTTTTAAACAGTGATGATAAGCGGTTCGGCGGTAACGGACATGAAATTCCGGCGGAGATTAATGCGGTCAAAGGAACGTGTAATTACAAGAATTACAATATTTCATTTGATCTGCCGCCGTATACGGCTGCGATGTTTGTGTTTTAATTAATTAACATGGAACATAAATATAAACGGAATAATGAAATAAAATAGTATAATGGGGATAAAACGCATATAAGTGTGTGTTTTATCCCTATTGGATTTGCTGCCGTAACTGAGGATTTAGGCGCAGGGGTTAAGAATTCAATAAACCATGCCGAAATAAAGGGTGAATGTAAATACATTTCCCTTTTCTTATATGGGGAAGCGAAACCTACTACATGGAGTATTTGTATGAAGATAACATTTGATAATAATACCACAAATCAAAATGTAGACAAGGCGGTGACAACTACATACAGAGACACCCATACGGAGAAAGCGAACCGGACGGGTGCATTCGCATTAGACATTTCTGGAACAGTTATGGATAACTCAGCTTACAAGGGTCAAGGAAGGACCGCAGAAGAGGTTATGCAGGATGCGGGGCAGATTGACGTTGCCGCGCAGAGAGACTATATGACAGTTATGTCTAATACTATGTCCGAGGAAGATTATGGCCGGATGGTTAAGGACGGATATCAAGTCGGTGATATGGACATAGAAGAAGTTGTTACCATTGTCGATACGATTAAAGCGGAACTTATGAAGGGCGGTACGCAGGTAATCGGTTATACCGACCAACTGGATATGGCTACTTTGGAGGAGATTACAGGCAGCGAAGTATTTGCGAAAGAGTTAGCCGATCAGTTTGCGAAGCGTGATATCCCTTTGACTAAAGAGAATGTTCAGGAAGCTAAGAAAGCCTATGATAAGGCGATGGAACTTCAGGATATGACTGAGGGCGCCACAAAATATATGGTAGAAAATCATAGGCAGCCGACAATTAATAATCTGTATCTGGCAGAGCACAGTTCCACAGCAGATGGTGACAGACAAGGCAGAGGTTATTATGCGGATGGTCCCGGTTACTATGCCAAAAAGGCGGAGGACTATAATTGGCAGCAGTTACGTCCCCAGATGGAGAAAGTACTGGAAGAAGCCGGACTAGAGATAAGTGAAGAGACTTTGGACAATGCAAAGTGGCTGATAGAAAAGGGTGTGCCTCTCACACCGGAAGCGGCGAAGATTCTTAATCAACTTGGACATCTGTCTTTTCCACAGGATGAGAAAAAGGTTCTTACGGCAATTGCTTCTGCTATAGCGGATGGCAAAAGCGCCGGGGAGGCGAATTTTGCAGACGATAAAAGCAGTATGGAGAAGGCGGCTGAGTATGTAGAACGCTTCGCACAGATACCGGATGAAGCGGTGGATCAGACTGTAGCTGATAGAAAAGAACTTACATTAGTGAATTTGGAAGCGGCGAAGGAAGGTTTACAAAATCAGTCAGTGCAGGCGGACAAAAATACGATGCCGGATGATGGAACAGGAAAAGAAGCTGCTGTTGACTATGCGGAAACATCTACAAATCCGGAGAATATTACGGCTAGAAGACAGTTGGAAGAAATCCGGCTGATGATGACGATAGAGGTTAACCGGAAGCTGTTGGAGAGTGGTTATTCAATTGATACGACGGATTTAGAGCAGCTTGTGGATGCGCTGAAACAGATAGAAGCGCAACAGAAGCAGCTTCTGTTCGGAGAATCGGATATTGACAAGGCGACGGAGAAAGCTGCTCTCTATGAACAGACGCGGACGAAGACGGCCGAAATTCCTTATATGCCGATTGATATTGCCGGCAGGTTTAAAGTAACGGATGAAGATTTCACTTTAGATCAAGTGCATATCGAAGGCAGCGCGTTAAGGGATAGATACGAGCAGGCCGGAGAGAAATATGAGACATGGATGACATCGACGAGAGCCGATCTGGGTGATTCCATCAAGAAGGCATTTCGAAATGTGGATGATATTCTGGAAGATATGGACATGGAACTTAATGAAGAGAACCGTCGTGCAGTGAGGATTCTTGGTTACAATCAGATGAAGCTGACGCGGGAGAACATTATGTCGGTGCGTGCTTCGGCTATGGAACTTCACCGCGTAATTGATAAGATGACACCGGCAGCCGTCTTACAGACGATTCGTGACGGAAAGAATCCATTGGAAATGACCATACCGGAATTGAACGAATATTTGGATTCTATACCTTACGGAAAAGAACAGGAAACGGAAAAATACAGTAAATTCTTATATAAGCTGGATAAAAATAAAGCTATTACCGAAGAGGAACGAACAGCTTACATTGGCATATACCGTATGTTCAGACAGTTTGAGAAGACAGACGATGCGGCGGTGGGAGCACTCATGAACATGGGAGCCGAGATATCATTCAAGAATATGCTCAGTGCAGTTCGAAGCAGTAAGAGAAGCGGCATGGATTTCATGGTAGACGATGCTTTCGACGGTATAGATGCAGTCAAGAAGGGTATGTCTATCACAGCGCAGATTGAGACTGGATTCCGCAAATATTACCGCGACATTGTAGGCGATATAGCAGACCGCATGGCAAAGCAGGATGCTTCCGTGGAGAAAGAATATCAGCAGGAGCAGGTGCAGGAATATCGGCAGTCATGTGAAGTAGATGATGCAGTCATTGAGGAGCTGTTGCATAATAAGCAGCCGGTGACGGCAAATAATCTGGCAGCGGCCAATATGCTGATGAACAGTCATGGTGCTCTATATAAAAAGCTGAAAGAATATACCTCATCTGACAACGAAGATATAGTCAAAGATGCGATTGCTCATCTACAGGAGGCTCTGACAGATAAAGACAGCGCGCAGGCAGCGTATGAAGAAATGCAGCAGGCCTATGAAGAGGTTCTTGAAGAAGCACAGTATGATGAGGGTATCACATATGTTGATTTAAAGGCGATTCAAAGCTGCCATAAGCAGCTTACGCTGGCTGGAAATCTTGCCAAAGAAGAAAATTATCAGATACCGGTTGAGATTCATGGCGAGATGACCGCCATTCATTTAAAAATTCTACATGGCAATGAAGACGGCGGCAAGGTAAAGGCAACTCTCAGCACAGAGAGATATGGTGATGTGGCGGCACAGTTTACGATCAAGAATCACAAAGTATCAGGTTATATTGCCTGTGCTACGCCAGAGGGAACGGAAGCGCTTCAGGAACAAAGCAACGGTCTGCAGGAAAGACTCAGAAGTGCAATGAATGGTTTCTCAGAGAATGGTATGGAGCTTGATAAGGTAGGAGTGGTTCATAGCAGTGAACTTGACTTAAACGCTTTTCAGGCTGAGGAAACGCCTGAGACTTCAGAATCAGCGCAGACGGCTGACTTATACAGAATTGCAAAAGCATTTATTTCGGCTATTACAGAGTAGAAAACGGTATATATCACAGGAGGAATTTATATGAAAATCAGTTACAATTCAGCGGCTATGCACGCGAACAATGCACTTAACATGTCAGATAAGAGATTGTCCCAGTCACTTAAGAAATTGTCATCCGGCTTGAAAATCACGGCGTCCAAGGATAATCCGTCAGGTTATGCGATCGGACGAAGAATGAACGCACAGATTGCTGGAGTAGCAGTTGCAACACAAAATTCCAACAGAGGTATTTCTATTATTGAGACGGCGGACGGAGCATTAACGGAAGTACACGATATGCTGCAGAGAATGAATGAACTTGCGGTAAAGGGCGCAACCGGAACGCTCACTACGATGGACCGTCAGACGCTGAATCAGGAGATGAAGCAGCTGAAAGAAGAAGTGGCGAGAATTGCCAAAGATACAGAGTTTAACGGACAGGCGCTGTTGGACGGTACGTTTGATTTAAGAGGCTACACCAACAGTCAGGTGGCAAAAGTAGATTATTATAGCGATGAAGTGCTGGCGAATAAGTATACGATTGACGGACTGGAAGTATTTTATGATGCGGACGGTAAGATCGATTTAGATCAGACAAAGAACAGTTTTCAGCCGGGTGAAAATTTCCCGGACGGTGTGGAGATTACTGAGGTAGGACAGGATAAGATAACGATTACCGGCAATCAGGACTTTAAGATGACGATTGCGGTGACGCCGCCGACTCCTAATGTAAATACCAGTGTTGTCTGTGCAACGGCAGGGCAGGAATTGGTCGTTGACGTAATCGATATTGGATCAATGGATATGCAGACCGGTGCGAACGAGGGACAGCAGCTGGAAATCAGGATTCCGACAATATCTTTGGACAGACTCGGTATTGAGAAGACTGAGGTGACTACAAAGCAAAGCAGCGACGATGCGATTACGGAGATTAAAGGTGCTATTATGTACGTGTCGGATGCACGAAGCAGGCTGGGGGCATATCAGAACCGTCTGGAGCATACGGTAAGTAACCTGGATGTAACGAATGAGAATATGACGGCGTCTTACTCACGTATTATGGATGCCGATATTGCGGAAGAGATGACTGCATATACGACAGAGCAGGTAATCTCTCAGGCGGCAACTTCCATGCTTGCGCAGGCAAATGAGAGACCGTCACAGGTATTGCAGCTTCTCCAGTAATAAGACATGAAGCTATGTTAGGGCTGCAAAAAGACGCAGCCGATAGAATGGAAGACGGAGGGAAATATGACGAAGGAATTGAAGCAGGAGTTTACTTTGCGGATTTCACAGGCGAATAAGACACAGCTGATTACGATACTGTACGAGATGGTTCTACTCTATCTTGATGAGGCAAAAGAAGCGCTTGATACCGAGAACAGAATGGAATATAAGAGTGTAATCCGCAAGATCCGGGGATGCATCAATGAGTTGATGGGATCATTGAACTTCGAGTATGAGTTAGCGCAAAATCTGTTACAGCTATATCTGTATGTAAATCGGGAACTTGTCAAAGCGTCTTCACACTATGACAAAGAGAATCTGGAGCATATCCGCAAGGTGATTGATAAACTTCACGCGGCATATAAAGAAATAGAAGTTCAGGACGCATCGGGACCGGTTATGGGCAATACGCAGACTGTTTATGCAGGGCTTACTTACGGCAGAAATACGCTGACAGAGAATATCAGCGATCCGTCGTCTAACAGAGGATTCTGCGTATAAACGATTATATATGGATTATATGGTAGTATTTTCTTCGGGCAGCAAATTCATTTTTGCTGCCTGTTCTAATAAATATCTGTAGCGTTTTAAGACAGCGTTTACTTCATAGATGTAACAGTCAATTAAATCCGGTTCGGTTACGTTATCAAAATTGGAATATGCAATTTCTAAAGCGTATTTGGTCTGCGCTAATTCTTCACGCAGAGTCATTTTATGGCAGTCTACGATAATGTCTGCCTGCGTGGGATTGTTTGAATTTTGATGAAAAAATATTTTCATGGTATGTCCTGCCTTTCTTTCTCTTAATTAAAGTATAGGTAAAATTTGGATAAATATTCATAGAATATTTTGAGTATATGGGACATATGTTATTAGCAGACAAGACCGTAGGAGTGGAATAAAATGGTAAATGCAAACAGTGTATTGGCAATTTTAGGAGTATGTATCATCGTGCTGATTATCGGCGCGCTGGGGAGAAAAGTGGAGTGGCTGGTCAATTTCATATTGAGGGCAGTTATGGGAACAATAGGAATTTATTGTCTAAATTATTTATTGGCAGCGCGTCAGATTACAATTGCTGTGGGCATTAACCCGTTTACTATTTTGACATCAGGATTCCTTGGATTTCCGGGGATTGCCGTGCTTTATGGGATTCATTTCTTTAAAATATTGTAGGTTTTTCACAAAATTGTTTTTTATGCAAAATAGGTCTGGACAAGACTTATCAATGTGGTTATAATTCAAACTACAACTCAAGAAATTCTATCAAAGCATGCGAGTCTAAATGCGATGCTTTACTCTAATGCCGATACGGCATCGGGAAATTCATCCCATGTGTTTCATTGAGTCAAATTAAATTTTATTTATGGAGGTGGTTTTATAGGATTTATTTATTATCAGTCTCTGTTGCTTCTGTTGCTGTGTCTTGCAGCGCTTACAGATTTAAAGACAGATCATATTCCGAACGGACTGACCATGCTTGGCGTTGTAACCGGATTGACGGGCAGCCTTTTGTATCGTTCGGATCTTTTGCAGCCTGCTGCATCTATGCTTTTTGCATTCTTACTTTTATATCCCCTATTTAAAATCGGTGCGCTGGGCGCGGGAGATATTAAGGTATTTATCATGATCGGAAGTTTTGTGAAAATGAAAGACATGATTGTGGTCTTAGTCGCAGCATTTGTAATCGGCGCGGTATTTTCCTTGGTTAAGCTGATGATTGAGCATAACGGCAGGGAAAGAATGTGTTACTTTTTGTCTTATCTTAAGGACGTAATGTGTGCGCGGCAATGGAAAATATATGGAGAGAACATGGTACAGGATTATCAACTATACCGTACAAATAAAATACACTTTACAGTGCCGATTTTGTTTGGTACGGCATTGCGAATTGGAGGGATTATTTGAAACAAAAAATTTTTGCAATCTGTGACACGGAAGAAGCATATGCAATCAGACTCACGGAGTATATGCTGGAGAAAATCAGATTGCCTTACGCACTACATTTATTTACACAATTGGAAGAACTGCAGAAGTTCATGCAGCAGGAAGAGGTGGAGATTCTGCTTATTGCCGAGAACGCATTAAAGCAGCTTAGGGAGGAATACGTCAGACAGCAGGTGGCAAAATTGTTTGTTTTGCAGGAGGGAGCGGAGAGCCCGGAGGATGATAAGGAAGACCAAAACCATTTAAATTGTATCAACAAATTTCAGAGCCCGGAGAAAATTGTGGCGGCGTTGTATGAATCAATAGTAGATTTATCAGATTGGAGACAGAAAATGACAGTACAAGACACGGAGGTAAAACTGATTGGGATTTATTCTCCGATCAAGAGATGCCTGCAGACTTCTTTCGCGCTTACCATGGGACAGATTCTGGCGAAGGAGCATAAGACACTGTACTTTAATTTTGAAAATTATTCCGGCTTCGGACAGATGCTTAAGAAAGAGTTTTCAATGGATATGACGGATCTGATGTACTACTTTAAGTGCGACAAAGATAAGTTATTTATGCGTTTGCCGTCTATGATACAGAACATCAACGGACTGGATTATGTACCGCCGATGCAGTATCGTGCAGAACCGAAAGAAATTACAGGATTACAATGGCTGGAACTATGCAGAAATATTGCCGGAATGGGACAGTATGAATATATCATTCTGGATTTGGATGACAGCATGGAAGGATTGTTTGATCTGCTGCAGAACTGTACCAAAATTTATACGATTACAAAGGATGATAACTTTGCGGTGGCAAAAATCAACCAATATGAACAGATTTTGAAGTTTCATGAACTTGAGGAAATTGCGGATAAGACTGTGAAATGCAAATTTCCGATTTTCAAGGAACTGCCGGCAAATATGGATTTAATGACGCATGGTGAAATGGCAGGTTATGTAAAGGCAATTGTGAAAGAGGACTTGTATGGAGAATAAAGAGGAGTACAAGAGACGATTAAAGGAGAAGCTTTCAGAGAGCATTGACTATTCCACAGAGAGCACGGATGAAGAGATACAAGATTTAATCGATGAAATGCTGACGAGGGAAAGCCGGGTAATTCCGCTGACGATTGCGGAGAGGCATAGACTGCGCAGGGAATTGTTCCATGCAGTCCGCAAATTGGATGTATTGCAGGAACTGGTCGATGATACGCATATTACGGAAATTATGATTAACGGACCAGACACTATTTTCATAGAGAAAGACGGCCGGCTGTGTAGGAGCGAACTTTGTTTTGAAAGTCAGGAGAAACTGCACAACGTCATCCAACAGATTGTGGCGGACTGCAACAGAGTGGTCAATGAGGCGTCTCCGATTGTGGATGCCAGATTAAAAAACGGTGCGCGTGTCAATGTAGTACTGAATCCGGTGGCGCTGAACGGTCCGATTGTAACCATACGAAGATTTCCGGATAAGCCGATTATGATGGACGATCTGATTTCTTACGGTTCTATTACCGTGGAAGCGTGCGATTGGCTGAGCAGGCTTGTAAAAGCAAAATACAATATCTTTATCAGCGGAGGACCAGGCTCCGTCAAGCCGACATTTTTGAACGCGATGTCATATTATATTCCGAAAGAGGGGCGGATTATCCCGAT
>VSOA01000005.1 GCA_009774585.1 Lachnospiraceae bacterium | reverse complement strand
TTTGTACTATATGTAATATATCGTCAGAAAGACAATGGACATACAGTTACATGCAGATGATTTCGTAACAATTTTTGGCTGTTTCACGGCATCGTCAATTATCAGACTGTCGCAGGCAACTTATACGCGAAGAATTCCTTCTACTTTTTACAATGATTCTTCGCATATTTGTCCAGCATCTTTTTCACATAAATTCCTGTATACGAAATAGAATTCTCGGCAATCTGCTCCGGTGTCCCTTGTGCGATGACGGTTCCACCGCCGTCGCCTCCCTCCGGTCCCATGTCGATAATATAGTCCGCAGTCTTAATCACATCCAGATTATGTTCAATGACTAACACCGTGTTGCCGCCTTCCGCCAGCTTGTGCAGTATATCGACTAATTTATGCACATCCGCAAAGTGCAGACCAGTGGTGGGTTCATCCAGAATATAGATTGTCTTGCCCGTGCTGCGCTTACTAAGTTCCGTTGCCAGTTTGATACGCTGTGCTTCTCCTCCGGACAGCGTAGTAGACGGCTGTCCCAGCTTCACGTAAGACAACCCTACATCATAGAGAGTCTCTATCTTGCGGCGGATAGAAGGGAGATTCTCAAAAAAAGGCACCGCCTCTTCAACCGTCATATCCAATACGTCAAAAATACTTTTACCCTTATATTTTACTTCCAACGTCTCTCGGTTATAACGCTTACCTCCGCACACTTCGCAAGGAACATAAACGTCCGGCAGAAAGTGCATCTCTATCTTGATGATACCGTCGCCTCCGCACGCTTCGCAGCGTCCGCCCTTTACGTTAAAACTGAAACGTCCCTTCTTATATCCTCTCGCCTTTGCATCCTGCGTCGAGGCAAACAAATCTCTAATCTGGTCAAACACTCCCGTGTAAGTAGCCGGATTGGATCTTGGAGTCCTTCCAATAGGCGATTGGTCGATATCGATTACTTTATCCAACTGCTCGATTCCTTCAATCTTCATATGTCTGCCGGGAATGCATCGCGCTCTGTTCAAATCTCGTGCCAGACGCTTATAAAGAATCTCATTGACTAACGAACTTTTACCGGAACCGGACACCCCCGTCACACAAGTCATAATGCCAAGCGGAATCTTAACGTCTATCTTCTTTAAATTATTCTCTTCAGCGCCTTTTACCGCCAAGTACCCCGTAGGTTTTCTTCTTTTCGCCGGGACCGGAATCTGAATTTTGCCGCTAAGATACTGTCCTGTAATGGATTCTTCCACCTGCATGATTTCCTGTGCCGTGCCTTGCGCCACCACTTCGCCGCCATGGGAGCCTGCACCCGGTCCAATATCCACAACATGATCCGCCGCCAGCATTGTATCTTCGTCATGTTCCACCACGATCAACGTGTTCCCTAAATCTTTCAGGTTCTTAAGCGCTGCGATCAACTTGTCGTTGTCTCTCTGATGCAGTCCGATACTCGGCTCATCCAGAATATAGCATACGCCCACCAGTCCGGAGCCTATCTGCGTCGCCAGACGTATGCGCTGCGCCTCGCCGCCTGACAGACTTCCGGTCGCTCTTGAAAGCGACAAATACTCTAACCCGACCTCCATCAGGAAACCGACTCTCGCACGAATTTCTTTCAATATTCGTTTGCCAATCAGCTCCTGCTGCTTCGTCAGCTCCATTCCTCCGATAAAGGAATGGAGCTTATGGATTGACATGGAAGTAATCTCATAGATGTTCTTATCGCAGACTGTCACCGCAAGAGACTCTTTCTTCAAACGCATACCTTTACATTCTTTACATGGTGTAATGCGCATACAACTTTCATATTCCTGTTTAATGATATCTGAACCTGTCTCACGGTATTTACGCTCCATGTTCTTGAGCAAGCCCTCAAAAGCAATAGGATAAACACCCTTACCGCGCTGTCCTTCATAGTGCACTTCCACTTTCTTACCGTCAGTACCGTAGCAGATCACATCCTGCGCCTTCTGTGAAAGTTCCTCGTAGGGCGTGTCCATACTAAACTTATATTCTTTAGCGAGCGCCTGCAGAATCGCATTCGTAAAACTACCCTCGTCTCCGCTGGACTGCCAGCCCATCGAGCAGATTGCACCCTGACTCAGACTAAGGCTCTTGTTCGGAATCATCAGGTCAATATCAAATTCCATCTTATAGCCCAACCCGAAACACTCCGGACAGGCACCAAACGGATTGTTAAACGAAAAGCTTCTCGGTTCAATCTCCCCGATGCTGATACCGCAGTCCGGACAGGCAAAATTCTGGCTGAAATTAATGGATTCACCATCTATCACATCCAATATCATCAACCCTTCCGCCAGCGCAAACACATTTTCGATGGAATCCGTCAGACGTCTCTCAATTCCTTCTTTGACAACAAGACGGTCCACAATAATTTCTATATTGTGCTTGATATTTTTCTCCATAGGAATCTCTTCGGACAAGTCGTACAGATTACCGTCCACACGCACGCGCACATAACCGCTCTTCTTCGCACGCTCAAACACTTTGGCATGTTCACCTTTTCTGCCGCGTACCACCGGTGCAAGCAGCTGCACTTTCGTCCCTTCAGGCATATTCAATATCTGGTCTACAATCTGGTCTACCGTCTGTCTCTTGATCTCTCTGCCGCACTTCGGACAATGTGGAATACCAATCCTCGCATACAACAATCTGAAGTAATCGTATATCTCCGTCACCGTACCGACCGTTGAACGCGGATTCCGGTTGGTAGATTTCTGGTCAATGGAAATCGCCGGGGACAATCCTTCTATCCTCTCTACATTCGGTTTCTCCATCTGTCCCAAGAACTGCCTTGCATAAGAAGACAACGATTCCATATACCTTCTCTGCCCCTCGGCATAAATTGTGTCAAAAGCAAGCGAAGACTTACCGGAACCGGACAATCCCGTAAGAACGACAAACTCATTTCTTGGAATATCCACGTTTAAATTCTTTAAATTATGTTCGTTCGCTCCGCGAATCTTAATATATTCCCGCGGGCGCATCTTAACCGTGTCTAACATATCAATCCTCCATTTGTGTTATTTATCAAAGTCACGCAGCTTTCCTTTCAAATCCGTCATACGGTCACGCAGCTCTGCCGCCGCTTCAAAGTTCAAATCCGCCGCCGCTTTCTTCATCTGTTTCTCCACATCTTTAATCAACTTCTCAAGTTCCTGCCTGCTCATGGATTCAGGATCTTTCTCAAAGCGCATCTTCTCTTTCTCAATGGTCTTAGAAATGCTGATAAGATCTCTGACCGCCTTCTGAATCGTCTGCGGCGTAATACCGTGTTCTTCATTATAGTGCTGCTGTATCTCACGTCTTCTGTTCGTCTCCGTGATAGCGGCACGCATGGA
Organism: Lachnospiraceae bacterium; assembly: GCA_009774585.1. Lineage (GTDB taxonomy): Bacteria > Bacillota > Clostridia > Lachnospirales > Lachnospiraceae > UBA3282. Next base: position 33,323 of record VSOA01000005.1, on the reverse strand, counting down.
ATCCGTCATGTTGTCTGCATACATGATAACCCGCCCCTCCGCATTACGCGCCGCACGACCAATCGTCTGAATCAAAGACGTCTCCGAGCGAAGGAATCCTTCCTTATCTGCATCCAAAATCGCCACTAACGAGATCTCCGGTATGTCCAGTCCCTCTCTTAACAGGTTAATGCCTACCAGTACATCGAAGACGTCAAGACGCATATCGCGGATAATCTCCGCACGCTCCAACGTATCAATATCGGAATGCAGGTATTTCACCCGAACGTCCACTTCTTTCATGTAATCCGTCAGATCTTCCGCCATACGTTTCGTGAGTGTCGTTACCAGTACTTTATGGTGATTAGCCACTTCCTTATTCACTTCTGAAATCAGGTCGTCAATCTGTCCCTCAACAGGGCGCACTTCCACTTCCGGATCGAGCAGTCCTGTAGGTCTGATAATCTGCTCCGTACGGAAAAGTTCATGCGACGCCTCATAATCAGACGGCGTTGCGGACACAAAAAGCATCTGATCGATATGCTGCTCGAACTCTCCGAAATTGAGAGGTCTGTTGTCCAGCGCCGACGGAAGTCTGAATCCATAATCCACCAACGTATTCTTACGCGACCTGTCGCCTGCATACATGCCGCGTATCTGTGGAATCGTCATGTGAGATTCGTCTATTATAATCAGAAAATCATCGTTAAAATAATCCAGCAGCGTAAAAGGCGGCTCTCCTTCACGCATACCGTTCAAATGACGCGAATAGTTCTCTATTCCGGAACAAAACCCCGTCTCCCGCATCATCTCGACATCAAAATTTGTTCTCTCCGAGATGCGCTGTGCCTCAAGCAGCTTGTCCTCTCCCTTAAAATATTTGACCCGTTCCTCCAATTCCTTCTCAATCTCCCGGCAGGCAATATTGATTTTCTCCTGCGGAACAACATAGTGAGACGCCGGATAGATCATCACATGCTCCAATGTCGCATGCACCTGTCCTGTAAGAGGGTCCGTCTGTGCAATACGGTCTATCTCATCTCCAAAAAACTCGATGCGGATCAGGTAGTCCCCACCCTGTGCCGGATAAACCTCCACCACATCACCCCGCACGCGGAAACAGCAGCGTCCCAGATCCATGTCATTACGGTCGTACTGCATCTCTATAAGCCCGCGTATCACATCGTCCCTGTCGCGCTGCATTCCGGGTCTTAATGACATACTCATGCCTGCGTATTCTTCGGGACTTCCCAACCCGTAAATGCAGGATACACTCGCCACTACCACCACATCCTTGCGCTCTGTCAAAGATGCCGTCGCCGACAGCCTCAATTTATCTATCTCATCATTAATGGAAGAATCCTTGGCAATATATGTGTCTGTGGAAGGCACATAAGCCTCCGGCTGATAATAATCATAATAGGACACAAAATATTCTACCGCATTCTCCGGAAAAAATTCTTTAAACTCACCATACAACTGCCCTGCTAGAGTCTTGTTATGTGCAATCACAAGCGTCGGCTTATTAAGGGCCTGAATAATATTTGCCATAGTAAAGGTTTTACCTGAACCGGTAACGCCAAGCAGCGTCTGAAACTGGTTTCCTTCCTTGAATCCCTTGACAAGCGCTTCTATCGCCCTCGGCTGATCGCCGGTGGGCTGATATTCACTGTGCAGTTTAAAATTCATAGAGTAAATCACCTCCGATTATCCATCGCGCGCAACGCACTCACATTGCAAAACTCTATCTATCTTATACAAATGCAGTTTCGATTATAGCATACCAATATAGATTTGTACAGCAATTTCAGAACATTTGTTCTTATTTTTGTCAGTATTTTATCTCATATGGCAAAAAAATTTCATATCATTGTATAATGTTTTATAATGCAACTTACAGTTGATAGTTTGGACAGTGAACTTGATAGTATGCAGCCGTCTCTATTGCTATACTTCACTCATAGTAAATTTGCTATACAAACTACCTATGAAGGAGGAAAACAAAGATGATGAATCTGTCAAACAAAATTTATGAAATGAGAAAAGCACAAGGATTGTCCCAAGAACAGCTTGCCGAAAAGCTGAATGTCTCCCGGCAATCCGTCTCCAAATGGGAGTCCGGCGAAGCCATACCCGAACTGGAACGATTAATTGCAATAAGCAAAATTTTCAACGTCACTACCGACTATCTGCTCAAAGAAAGTGATGTGGACGAATTGACCATCCGCACGGAACTGTTAGAGCGACAGCAACAGGCGCTTTTATCCGAAACAAAAAAAGCGGAGCGCAAACGCTACCGCATTCTGAGTTGTACAATTATTTATCTCATCGCCTTTGCAATGTTGATCGTCTTCCGATTTGCTTTATTCGACACCGCAATAGGTGACTCGCTTCCGGGCATAACGGGATATCTTATCATTATTATTGTTGCCACGGCAATTGCAATAGCCGTCAATATGCATCATGACAAACATGCGGGAGATTAACTCCCGCATCAAAACACAGACTCCGTACGGGGCGTTCTATCCTATCTTCTGCGCAATCAGCGTATCCATACAATGTTTATGCGGTACGCCGCCACTGTTGCAGTCAAAAATTTCTTCCCTGCAGGTATGAAACAGCCAGTCATGATAATATCCAAACAGCTCACCCGAAATCCACGGATGTCTCTTTGCCTCGTCCCTTGTTTCATCCGGAGCACGCGTTATAAAAGGTTTCTGAACAAATACATTCATTGCGCCTATACCGTCATCCGCAGTATGAGCCTTCAGGCTGTCACAGAATTCTCTGCGGTCGGTGTCCGGCAGAAAGTGGAGCACACCGCTGCTGAATATAATGTCATATTCTGCATCAGGACGATAGTCAAAAATATCTGCCTTAAAGAAATTGACATCTACTTTATTATGTTCCGCAAGTTTTTTTGCTTTTTCAATTCCCTGCTCGGATATGTCAAATGCGGTCACTGCATATCCGCATTTTGCAAAGAAAACGGCATCCTTCCCCTCGCCGCAGCCGATATCCAGCACGCGATACGGTTTCACCGGCGGCATAATCTTCATAATATCATAACAAATGCGGTTCGGCATAAGCCCCCAATAATATTCCTCGGTATTATACCGCCTGTCATAATCCGTTACCACACTGCTGTAACCGAGCAGCGCGTCAACGGTTGTATGAAGCGCCGCCGCCAATTTCGGAAGCATCTCAATATCCGGGTACGCCGTATTATTTTCCCACTTTGAAACTGCCTGAAATGAAATATTAAGGGATTTGGCAAGCTGATTCTGCGTCAAACCCAACTCTTTACGCCTCTTACAGATGACTTCCCCCGTTTTCAAATTGTCGGTTCCCATAGTCTTTCTCCTTTTCCGATGAAAATATTTCACTACCAACAAAGCTCTGTCTTATCTTCATCTTAATCTATGTTAGAAACCGACACAATAACGCAGAAAGCGAGTAACATATCCCGATTCATCTGGCAGTTGAGTCATATAACGCCTGCCGCAAATCTCACAACTTCAGTTTCTTCTTATCATGCACGCTGATATCCGTTCCAATCTGCACTTCTATCACCTGCAGCTTCGTGTCCGCAAATATCGTATGCGCCACTCCTGCGGGCATCTGTATCACATCGCCTGCAGTTACCTGACGTTCCACACCATCCACAATGGTCTTACCATTCCCGTCAACCACAGTCCACACTTCATCCCGATGCTCGTGGCTGTGATAATTCATACGGTGTCCGGGATTTAATGTAACTTTAATCGTCATACTTCCTTCTTCAATATCAATAACGCGGAAGTTGCCCCAAGACTTCTCCGCAAACATAATCTGCTGATCTATCTCATCCACATACGGTTTGATATAACTTGACTGCTTTTTGTCGGAAACAAGAATCCCTTCCGGACTTGCGGACACCACCATATCTTTAAGTCCCATACACAGAACCGGAACGTTAAGTTCATTCACTACATGTACATTCTCACAACGCTCATTCAGGATTGCCTTGCCGATGCTATCGCTCTCCATCGCTTCCGTCAGCGTATTCCATGTTCCCATATCTTTCCATACGCCGCCGAAGCGCATCACTTCGATATGTTCCTCATGTTCCACCACAGCATAGTCGAAACTTATTTTCGTCAAAGACTCATATTTATCAAAAAGATCCTGATACCCGGTAAAATCGATTAGTTCATGCGCGCGCTGCAGCACATATCCTAAGCGAAAAGCAAAAACGCCTCCGTTCCAGAGCGCTCCCTTTTCAATATACTCCCGCGCTTTGTCCTCCGTAGGTTTTTCCTTAAATACAGACACCCGGCTGACGCCCTCTTTGTTCTCGGGAATAATATATCCGTATTTCGCGCTGGGATACGTCGGCTCTATACCCATGAGTACAAGGTTGGCTTCACTGATACCTGCGCGTTCTCCCAACCTGCGCAGCGCTTCAAAATAGTCTTCCTCCACATACGGATCGACAGGACAGACCACAATGGCTTCCTCATCAGAAACCCTTCTCACATCATGCAGATATGCCGCCGCCAATGCAATTGCCGGAAAAGTATCTCTACGGCACGGTTCCACACTGATGCCTACGTCTTCTCCCAATTGATTATGGATTGCCGACACCTGTGATTTAGACGTTGCAATCGTCACCTCAGTGCCGTCATCAACCGCCCGTATCTGTCGATATACTCGTTGGACCATGGACTCATAGCTGCCGTCTTCGGTTTTAAATATCTTAATAAACTGTTTCGACCGGCTGTCATTGGAAAGCGGCCATAACCGCTTGCCTGATCCCCCTGATAACAATACAATGTTCATATACACACAATTCCTTTTCTTCCCTTATCCGTCTTGCGGACAGCAGACTGTCTCCCTATACTTCTATCCTACTTAATCATTTTAATCATTTCCTGCTTTGCACGCTCCAATTGGTTATCCACTTCATCTTCATAGTACGCCTCACTGTCAAACTCGCACTCAATATCCGGTTCAATTCCGATTCCGTGAATATCATTGCCGTTCGGCGTATAGTAAGAACTGATAGTAAGTTTCAAAGCCGTCCCGTCCGTAAGCGGCAGTATTCTCTGCACGATACCCTTACCAAAAGTCGTTGTTCCAATCAGCGTACCTTTATCATAATCTTTAATCGCTCCCGCGAGGATTTCCGATGCGCTTGCGGAATTACCGTTAATCAACACAACCAGCGGCATATTTAACTCATTTTTACCGTCGCAGGTATATTCTTCCCTCTCTCCGTATTTGTCTTCCGTATACACAATCAGTCCTTTCGGAAGAATCGATCTGGCGATATCTACCACTACCGGCAGACTGCCGCCCGGGTTACTGCGCAAATCCAAAATCAATCCTTTCGCCTTGGAGCCCTTGATCACCGCCAGCGCTTCCGTAAACTGTTCGGTTGTCACATCATCGAACTCCGTAATCTGGATATATCCCACACCGTTATCATACATTTCGTAATTTACAGTCGGCGATTCAATCTTGCGTCTTTCCACGTCAAACTCTAAATAATCATCTTCTCCTTCACGATAGATGGTCAGATGTACCGTCGTGCCCTCTTCACCTTTGACTCTGGACACTACCTCTGTCAATTCCATTCCTTGCACAATTTCGTCATCTACCATGTAAATAATGTCATTCTCCCTCAGCCCTGCTTCCTCAGCGGGTGTATTGGCTATGACGCCGTTAATTTTGGCAAATCCCGTAGCGACATCCAGCTGCAGATATGCACCGATTCCATAGTAAATCCCTTCGGTTTCCTGCATCAATTCTGCCCATTCCTCGGCAGTGTAATAGACAGAATAAGGGTCTCCCAATGAAGCTACCAGTCCGGCGTACATGCCTTCCGTCATCGCCTCGGTATCAATGTCTTCATCCTTATAATAATATTCACCAATAACTTCTTCCAGCGCTTCCAGTTTCTCCATCGAGTCGTCATTGAGAATACCGTCTTTGGAGTTTCCCTCTGTGCTGGCCGTCTTGGCTTTCTGATCGTCGTACAAATGATACAGTCTCACGCCTACATATGTGCAGCTTCCTACCAATGTCATGATAATGACGCCGACTAAAAGCCCGAGCAGAAATACGCCTCCGCCTTTGTTGCTTAGTCCTCCCGGCGCAGGCGCCGGATATCTCTGCGGTGGTTGTGGCGGTACGGGCTGTTGATAGTAAGGACTCTTCATACCCTGATTCACATTTCCTTGACCATAATCATTATTATAATAGTTGTTGTCTCCGTTTTGATTCAAAATAACTCACTCCATCCGTTACTAGCTTATATAATTCCACGGGCTGACATAGCTTCCGTTCAGACGCACACTGAAATGAAGATGTGGTCCGGTAGAACGTCCCGTGCTTCCAACAGCAGCAATATTCTGTCCTTTATAAACCGTCTGTCCCTTAGAGACATACAGTGCAGAGCAGTGCATATAAATTGTATACAAACCGCTTCCATGGTCTATCATGATGTAATTGCCCATCGAACCGCTGTATGTTGCCGCAACCACATCCCCGTCATACGCAGCGTAAATCGGCGTTCCGCTTGGCGCCGCCAAATCCACGCCGTTATGGAACTGCTGTGTACCCAGTATTGGATGAATACGGTTTCCGTATTCATCTGATATTCTCTTAAATCCCGGGCACGGCATTGCAAACATACCGCCATTATAGGTTCTCGCCTGCGCATTCTCTGCCGCAAGTCTCGCTTTCTCTTCCGCAACCGCCTTCTCTAACGCCGCAATCTCCGCATTTTCCTGCGCGATCATATCCTCATATTCTTTGATTGCCGCCTCTTTGTTAGAAATATCGGTAGAAACCGAAACAATCTGCGCTTCCTTCTCTCCGATCAGGGCGCTGATATTTGCCTCCTCGGCTTCCACGGCAACCTTCGCCTCGTCAAGAACTTCTTTCTCTGCCTCAAGCTCTTCTTTACAAAGCTGCACCATCTCTTTAATCTCTACATATTCTTCCAGCTTTTTCTGATCATATTCAGACAATGCTTCTATGTAGTCCGCCTTATTAATCATATCCGAGAAGCTGGTTGCCGAGAAAAGTAATTCCAGATAGAAGGTATCTCCCCTTTCATACATAAACTGGATGCGCTTTTTCATGGCCTCATACTGTTCTTCCTGCTGCCTGATCGCTTCATTCAGTTCTGCGGTAGTCTCTTCAATCTGTACTTCCTTATCCGCAATCAATGTATTATATTGCTGTATTTTCTCTTGTATGCCGCTCAATTTATTATCCAACTCTGTCACATACGTCGTAAGATCGCTTTTGGACTGCTCCAGTTCTTTCTTTAGCGCTTCTACATCCGTAAGACTTGACTTTAAATTAGAGACTTCCTTCCTCGCTGCCTCAATCTCCGCCTCTTTCTCCCGGATGCTCTCATTCGTGACTGCACACGCCGGCTCTGAATATGTGAATATAATTATCACGCTGAGCAGCAGGCATACTGCTTTCTTCCAATGCTTCATATACATCCCTTACTATATACTATACTCTTAAGTGTTTTCTGACTGTAGCAATACTGCCCAAGAAACCAATTCCTACGCCTATTCCGAGCGAAACCGGTGTCAGTACTGCGAATACCTCCTCCACCGTCAGGAACTTCAACAATGTGGCAAGCACTGCAAATCTGGTCATTACATAATCAATTACCATATTGTATACGCCGTAGATAATACCAAGCGGAATCGCTGCGCCGATCAATCCGATCATCATACCTTCTATTACAAAAGGCGATCTTACAAAGAAGTCTGTTGCGCCGATATATTTCATGATATTGATCTCCTCTTTGCGGACGGAAATACCAATCATGACCGTGTTGCTAATCAGGAAAACGGACACCGCAAACAAAATTCCTATAATTCCGACCGAAACATAAGCAATCAGCGCATTCACGCCGGTCAGTGTCGTCGCAACCAGTTCAGAACGGTTAACCTGTCTGACATTATCTAAAGATTCCAAATATGTTACAAGTGCAGACTGCATGGATACATCGCTTAAATAAATATCATAATGTGCGGAATTGGCGAGCGGATTCTCCGTAAATCCATCCGCATAATCTCCAAGATAGTCTCCCTTAAACTCTTCCCAAGCTTCATCGGCGGATACAAATTGAACTTCCGCAACCTCCGTACGACGTAAAATCATCTCCCCGATTTCCTGCATTCTGACTTCTGTCGTCCCCTCCTCAAACAGAACGGAGACTGCGACGCCTTCCTGCGCACTCTTCACAATATTCTGGAAATTTGTGACAATCGCATAGAACAATCCAAATAGGAACAAACATGCACTAATCGTTGCAATCGACGCAAGGGTAAACCATTTATTTCTGAAAAGGTTTCGGACGCCCTGCCTGAGTGTATAGAAAAAGCTGTTAATCCTCATCTATGTATCCTCCCTTTTCTTCATCGCTTACGATAACGCCCTTCTTAAGCGTAACTACCCTCTTCTGCATTGCATTGACAATCTCTCTGTTATGGGTTACAACAATGACCGTAGTGCCGTTCTCATTAATCTGCTCTAACAATTTCATGATCTCCCACGAATTCTTAGGATCGAGATTTCCCGTCGGCTCGTCTGCCAACAGAACCGTCGGCTTATTAACTAACGCTCTGGCTAACGCCACCCTCTGCTGCTCACCGCCGGACAGTTGTTTCGGCTTCGCCTTATACTTGCCTGCCAGTCCGACAATCGCCAGAATACTCGGCACATTCTTCTTAATCTCCTTGTTGGATTTCTGAATGATTCTCTGTGCAAAAGCCACATTTTCGTACACATTACGGTCTTTTAGCAGTCTGAAATCCTGAAAAACAACACCGAGATTTCTTCTGAACTTCGGAATTTTGCGATGTTTGATCTTAGACAGATCGTATCCCATCACATTGATTGAACCGCTCGTAATCGTCAGTTCCCGCAAAAGCAGTTTGATCAGAGTAGATTTACCCGACCCGCTGTCTCCCACAATAAAGACAAACTCGCCTCTGTTAATTCGCAGGCTTACATCCTTGAGCGCCGGGGCTCCGGTAGAGTATGCCTTACATACATTCGTCAAATTAATGATTTCATTTTCTGCCGCCGTACTTTTCTTCTTTTTCTTTGCCGCCACGTTCTTCACTCCTATATATCTTCTTAGTATTCAAAGTTTTCCATATATTTCATGTATTTCACTACCATGAGCGCAATCTTAAATGTGATCGCATCCTCAAACACACGAAGATCAAGTCCCGTGCTCTTCTGCAGTTTATCCAGACGATATACCAATGTGTTTCTGTGTATAAACAATTGTCTGGAAGTCTCCGACACATTCAACGAGTTCTCGAAAAACTTATTGATCGTAACCAGTGTCTCCTCATCAAAATCATCCGGGCTTTTTCCATCAAAAATTTCTTTGATAAACATCTTGCATAAAGGAATCGGAAGCTGATAAATCAGACGTCCGATGCCCAGTTCGCTGTACGCAATGACGTCTCTCTCTCCGAAGAAAATCTTACCGACGTCCAAAGCCATCTTCGCTTCCTTATAAGAACGGCTTACGTCTTTGATTTCACTAACCACCGTACCGTAAGCGATTCTGACATCTTGCAGATTCTCCTTCTCCAGAAACGCTGCAATATTACCCGCTGCCTTGTCAATCTCCTTAGTGCTGTCTGACTCGGACAAATCCTTCACTACGATGACATTATTCTCATCCACGGCAGTGATAAAGTCCTTGCTGTTGCTGCCGAAATAAGTGCGCATCATCTCCAGTATATTGCTGTCTTTGGCATTGTCCGTCTCAATAATTAACGCCACGCGCTTAACATCGGTCTGGATATGTAATTTCTTAGCACGGCTGTATATATCTACCAAAAGCAAATTGTCTAACAATAAATTCTTGATGAAATTATCCTTATCGAACCGTTCCTTATATGCCACCAGCAGATTCTGAATCTGAAAAGCAACCATCTTTCCTACCATATAGACGTCCTCGCCGACTCCACCGGCAATCAGAATGTATTCAAGCTGCTGTTCATCAAATATTTTAAAATATTGATATCCTTGTATCTCCTGTGAGTCTGCGGGTGATTTCGCGAACTCTGCCGCCGGTTTACCGCAGTTCTCCATTTCATCCGCCGTCATCGCCACAGCCTTGCCGTCAATATCCACAACGCACAACTCTACTCTCGCGATTGCTTTCAACCCCTCAATCGTATTTTGTAAAATCTGATTTGATATCATAACCCCACCCCTTGTCATTCTTTTAGCAATTTATACAAATAGGCAAATCGCTAAATTCATCAAAATACAACATCCAGTATTCATTTTAATCTATATCCACAAAAAAATCTACCTCCAATCATGATTTTTTTGTGTATTTTTTAATGTAAATGAGACTTTTTACCATTTTGGGAGTTTAGACATTTTATACAAATCAGAATCCATGCTTTTTCTGGCAAAAAAACTCGCCTTCCAAAGATAAATATGATATACTGAACATAAGATTAGCAGTTTCAATATTTAGAGGAGGCTTCATATGAATATTGCAGAATTATCTATGGCGATGTCCATGACAAATGTTCAGAGTGCTTACGGTGTAGCGATGTTGAGCAAATCTCTCGATCAGGTTTCCTCCACGGGCGACCAAATCGCAGGAATGATGGATGCGGCTGCAATGGAACTTTCCGTAAATCCGCACATCGGTGGCAACATCGATATCTCAGTTTAAGACTGCAAATAAAAATCTCAGTCCCGCAAAAGGGATTGAGATTTTTATTTTAGTTCCTTCTTATCATTTCAAACGAATCGCACGCTCCGTAATCTGGATCTTACCTTCTTTCAACAAATGTCCTACGGCGCGCTTAAACTCATTTTTGCTCATCTGCGTCTCTCTTCTGATTACTTCCGGCGAAGCCTTATCCGTAAAAGGAAGGGCGCCATCGAAGCTTTGTATGATTTCCATTACTTTCTGTGCGTCGGTCTCGATCTGCAGATATGCTTTCTCTCGAACGCTCAAATCCAGTTTGCCGTCCTCTTTGATTCCTGTCACGCGTGCCTGTATCACATCACCTATTCTGACCGTCCCGTATAGTTCTTTCTTCGGAATCAAGCCGGAATACTTGTCATCCACCGCCACAAAAGCACCGAAATTCTCACTGATTTCATAAACCGTTCCGCTTACTCTGTCCTCTTTTGCATACGGACTGTCCGTGCTAAGATACGGATACACATTCATGGTTGCACACAGCCGGTCGCTCTTATCTATATAGAGCGCCACAAGACATTCTTCCCCTTCCGCTACCCTTTTGGTCTGTTCCTTGTATGGCAGCAGAAGATCCTTCTCCAGACCCCAGTCCAGAAATGCGCCTACTTGGGCAACCTGCGCAACCCGCAGTCTCGCCACGCTGTGCAATGTCAATTTAGGCGTATATACGGTAGCAATCAGACGGTCCTTGGAATCACGATATACGAACACTTCCATTTCATCGCCTGTCCGTGCCTCTTCCGGAACTTGTTTCTTCGGAAGAAGAACTTTGTCTTCTTTATTGATACCGTCGCCCAGATAGACTCCGAATTCCACCTTCTTCATAATCTGCAATTTCTGAATCATTCCCAGTCTGATCATAAACTACCTCCGGTCATCTCAACAATACTGTATGGCTTACCTTCTTCGTCGTTTAACGAAACCGTGTACATTGCGCTGTCCTCACTCACTGCCACCACGGGGCAAACGATATCCTCCAGCATCGCCTGATTCTTATACTCGACGCGAAGCTGTTTAATACGAAACTCTTTAGGAATACAGTCCATCGCCATCCGCACATACTGTCCGTTATTGACATGGTTATTCGTATCCAGATGATGCTGTTTCACCGCAAAGACCTCCAGTGTCTTACCCTCTTTGGGCATAGCAATCTTGCGCGGCGCATACTCCATCGGATATTTCTCTTCCAGCACATATCCCTCTAACATCCTCTCGCTCGGTCTCGCCGGAAGCATTTTCCGAATGTCCATCAAAGTCCAAATAGAATTGGCATAGGCGAGCACTTCGCCATCTTTGGTTCTCATCACAAAATTACGGCACCCTATAAAACCCCTGAAATCATAAGGCGCCGTACCGATTACGATTTCCTCGCATAAACGAGGGTATCTGTTCACACAAATCTGCCATGCAGACAACATCCATACCTGATGCAGCTCATTCAGGTACTCCACCCCTAATCCGATGTCTTCCGAATGGAATGTAGAACAGTCCTGAAAATAATCCAAAAGCGATTCAATCGTCAGCCTGCCGTCCACTCCCACTTCACTGTATCTTACCCTGCTGTCAAATGTATACATGCCCTCATCCTCATCTTTCAAAAAAGACTCAGCTGATTTCTCAACTGAGTCTCGATAACTGGGCTACAAGGATTCGAACCTTGAAATGACGGAGTCAGAGTCCGTTGCCTTACCGTTTGGCGATAGCCCATCAACAATTAGTGATTATAAAGGATATTATATCTTTTTGCAAGCCTTCTTATGAAATTTTTTTAATTTTGGGATAAGCAGTTTTGATCTCTGCTTATCCCAAACAAATAATCGAATCTTTTTGCATTAAATTTCAAACATCAACTCGCCATATGTAGGAATCGGCCATATTTCTTTATCAACAATCATCTCGAGTCTGTCCGCCGGCGCACGAAGTTCTTCCATTGCAGCCTTGACGCAATCCTTATAGAAGAAAGCCTGTTCCTTGGCGTCTTCCATTGCAGACGCCTCCTTCTCTACTTTCTCAAGTTTCTTAAGCGCCGTCTGCATTGCCGTAAGATTCTCGCTCACTTCCTTCAGAAGTTCCATCTGCGTCGAAGCGTCCGCACCTGCCGCCTTCACTGCGTTCACGGTATCTGCAAGGGATTTGGAGTACTTGATAACCGCGGGAATAATCTGTTTACCAGACATATCAATCATCGCGAGGGCCTCGATGTTAATCGTTTTTGCGTAGGTCTCATAGATGATTTCCTCACGGGACTCCAGTTCAACCTTGGTGAAGATGTGAAATTTCTCAAACAGTTTCACAGCCTTATCTGTCGTGAGCGTATTCGCCGCCTCAATCATTGATTTAATATTCGGCAGTCCTCTTCTCCTTGCTTCCTCCACCCATTCTTCGGCATAGCCGTTTCCATTAAAGACGATTCTACGGTGTGCCGTCATATATTCTTTGATCAGATCATGGATGGCAAGTTCAAGATTATCCGCTTTCTCCAGTCTGTCCGCCGCCTCGCAGAACGCCTCCGCCACGATGGCATTGAGCGTCGTATTCGGGCTTGCAATCGAATCGGCCGAACCTACCATACGGAATTCAAACTTGTTGCCCGTGAACGCAAAGGGTGAAGTTCTGTTTCTGTCTGTCGCATCCTTCTGGAAGTCAGGCAGTGTCTTAACGCCTGTGAGAAGCTTGCCCCCTTCTTTCACGCTGGTAGCTTCACCCGTCTCGATCAACTGATTAACAACGTCTTCAAGCTGCTCACCGAGGAAAATAGAAATAATCGCCGGAGGCGCCTCATTTGCCCCGAGTCTGTGGTCATTACCCACATCGGAAGCGGACTGACGCAGCAGATCAGCATGTATATCAACCGCCTTCATAATACAAGCAAGTACCAGAAGGAACTGTATATTCTCATTCGGCGTATCTCCCGGATCGAGGAGATTCACACCATTATCGGTAGTGATCGACCAGTTGTCATGCTTACCGGAGCCGTTCACTCCCGCATACGGTTTCTCATGCAGCAGACAACGCATACCGTGACGGATTGCAACTCTCTTCATCGTCTCCATCACTAACTGATTATGGTCTACGGCAATATTGGCCGTCTCATAGATCGGAGCAAGTTCATGCTGCGCAGGAGCCACCTCATTATGCTGTGTCTTAGCGGTAACGCCTAATTTCCATAATTCTTCGTTCAAATCTTTCATATATGCGCCGACACGCTCTCTGATGACGCCGAAATAATGATCCTCCATCTCCTGCCCTTTAGGAGCCGGCGCACCGAACAACGTACGTCCGGCAAACATCAAATCCGTTCTCTGCATATACAAATCTTTGTCTACCAAGAAATATTCCTGTTCCGGTCCTACGGATGCAGTCACCTTCGTGGCTCCCGTGTTACCGAACAAGCGCACAATACGCAGAGCCTGTTCGCTCAATGCTTCCATGGAGCGCAGAAGCGGTGTTTTCTTATCCAACGCTTCACCTGTATAAGAACAGAACGCCGTAGGAATACAAAGTATCTTTCCGCATCCCGATTCCTTTAAGAATGCCGGAGAAGTGATATCCCATGCCGTATATCCTCTTGCCTCAAAAGTCGCCCGGAGTCCTCCGGAAGGAAAAGATGACGCATCCGGCTCACCTTTAATCAGTTCTTTGCCGGAGAATTCTGTCAGCATTTTACCGGTTTCATCGGGATGTGTCACAAAGGCGTCATGTTTCTCCGCCGTAATACCTGTAAGCGGCTGGAACCAGTGTGTATAATGTGTCGCTCCATTTTCTACCGCCCAGTCCTTCATAGCTTTAGCGACAACGTTCGCGACGTCCATCGGAAGCTCGCCGCCCTCGTCCATAACTCTTACCACTTCTTTGTAAGCGCTCTTGGTAAGCCGCTCTCTCATCTTAGTGAGCGTAAACAAGTTCTTTGCAAAAATCTCTTCCACATTAAATACTTCACTCATTTTTTCATCTCCTCCATTCATGTATGTGCCATCAGACAGGGAAGATTACCCCTGCGCATAAAAAAATGTTCCAAAAATAAACCTTTTGGAACATCATCGTTCAAAACACCTCTATATACGTTTTTAACTCTTTTTATAAGATACATTACTTTTGATGAAATTGCAATAGAAAAATCAAAAAAATTTCCCATGGGCTTCTTCACACGCTAGTCCCCGTTCTTTTCCGCGTTGCTTACCCTCAGAATATCATACACTTCCGGTACTTCCGACAGGCATACATCTATCACCTGCTTGGAATGAGGACAAGCTTCCACAGCTTCGCCTTGCTCATTATACATGGCAATCACATTAACCGGCACGTTGCTGCCATCCGGCTTCATAATCTCTATGGAATCACCAACACAGAACTTATTGCGCTGTTCAATCCGCGCACAGACTTGTCCTGCCGTCTGCACAATCTGCCCTGCAATGCCAAGATATACATACTCATTCACGTACGTATTGTTGTCATAGATCTGCGTGTTCTCGTCCGGCTTGCCGAAGTAAAATCCTGTCGTAAACTGACGGTAAGTGCATTTGGCGATTTCCGACAAGTACCAATCCATATTGGCACGATATCTCTCCTCGGATTCCAAACAGTCGTCTATTGCTTTACGGTATGTTCTCGCCACTGCCGCCACATAGAGCGCGGTCTTCATTCTTCCCTCTATCTTAAAACTGTCAATTCCCGCCGCAATCATTTCCGGAATATGTTCAATCATGCACAAATCCTTGGAGTTAAAAATATATGTGCCCCTCTCATTCTCATAAACCGGAAGATATTCTCCCGGACGGGTCTCCTCTACTACGGCATACTTCCAGCGGCACGGATGGGTACATGCCCCGTGATTAGCGTCCCGTCCTGTAAAATAACTGCTCAGCAGGCACCTGCCGGAATAAGAAATACACATCGCTCCGTGAATGAAGCTCTCAATCTCCATCACGTCGGGTATCTGTTCCCTAATCTGCTTAATCTCCTCTAATGACAGCTCTCTCGCAGAGACAACGCGCTTCGCCCCCTGCTCATGCCAGAAACGATAGGTCATATAATTAGTATTGTTCGCCTGTGTGGATATATGAATATCAATTTCCGGACAGATTTCCCTTGCCAGAGTAAACATACCGGGATCGGCAATAATCAGCGCATCGGGTTTCAATTCTTTTAACTCATGAAAGTATATCCTCGCGCCCTCCAGATCGTAATTGTGCGCCAGAATATTCGCCGTCACATGCACGCGCACGCCGTGTTCATGAGCAAATCTGATTCCCTCCGCCATCTCATCCGGTGTAAAGTTCTTCGCCTTGGCGCGCAGACCGAAGGCTTCTCCTCCGATATAGACCGCATCCGCACCGAATATCACCGCTGTTTTCAACACCTCCAAGCTGCTCGCCGGAATCAATAACTCTGGTTTTCTCATTTCATATACCCCTTTTTTTGACGCTGATCGTCACACCATCACCCACCGGCAGAACCACGGTCTCTAAATCAGGGTGATGCTTCAGTTCATACAGATATTCCCGCATCCTGCTGTGTATGGTACGGTTTCTTCTGGTTACTGCAAATCTCGATTCTATAATATCGCCATCCTGCAGCACATTGTCCGACAAAAGGATCCCTCCCTTTGAAAGCAGGCGCAGAACATCCGGCAGGAAATGAATGTACTGCCCCTTGGCCGCATCCATAAAAATAAAATCATAGGTTCCGTTAAGTTCCTTCAGAATCTCTGCGGCATCGCCTTCCAGCAGTGTAATCTTGTCTTCCCTGCCTGCCCTCTTGAAATTTTCTTTTGCTATCGGTATTCTCTTCTCATATTTCTCAATCGTCGTAATATGACAGTCCTCAGGAGCATATTCGCTCATAAAGAGCGCAGAAAAACCAATGGCGCATCCCACCTCAAGAACCGATACCGGTTTCTGCATCGCAAGCAGCAACTTAATAAGACTCTGTACCTGCGCGCGAATAATGGGCACATTGGTTTTCTTTGCTTCACTCTCTATTTCGTTCAGAAAAGAAGTATTGCCGGCATCAAGAGAATCGATAAATGCATTCATTCGCTCATCCGCTATCATCACAATACGTCCTTTCCGTTCTACTCTTCCGCTTCTTCATCCGTTTCCGGTTTTACAGCAATTACTTCCAACATTTCCTGTGCCGTCATGGATGTGTTCAAATCATACACTCCCGGCTGGATATTGCCATGATTTTCTGATAATAATTCCTGAATCACAAACAGCTTTCCATCGCGGATGAGTCCTTTCTCCTGAAGCATATTGCCCACATCCAATACCGACTGGCTGCCTTCTATGGAAACGCTGATGATTCTTCCTTCTCCAGTCGAGACTGCTTCTTCCGTGAACACCCGGTAGCCGTAATCATACGCCGCAACAGCCGCTCTGAAAACGTACATGATAATAATCGCAAATATTGCCACCTTAACGATAATCTGTACGGTTGTTCCTAATATTTCTTTAATATTCATATTTATCCCCGTTCTGACTGTTACTCAAAGTCGATTTCCGATGCAAGCAGCACATTCACATCCTGCATCATTCTGACAAATGCAAGTTCTGCCCGCAGGAAATCACTGACAAGAGGATTCTCTCGGAACTTCGCGTACTCCTGCTCAAACGCTTCCATTCGGTCAAATAATTCCTCACTATCCGACTCATTCTGTAAGTCAAAATTCTTCTGTCTGTACTCGTTGACTTTGTCGTACAACTCCGGCTGTGTCTTTATTTTTTCCCTCTGGTGCAGATACTCTTTATACGTATCGGATTCCTGAATGATAGCCGCAAACTTTTTGGTGGCATCAATAATTTCGCTGTCTGACATGTCGCCGTTCCTCCTTAAGTATACGATATAAATATTCTCTTGTCTTTGCGCCTCTATACTTCCATAATAATCGGCAGAATCATCGGACGTCTCTTCGTCTTCCTCCACACGAAATCACTCAGCGTATCTTTAATGGTAGCTTTTAATTTACCCCAGTCGGTTTTCCCTCTTCCAAGGCATCCCTGCACAGCGTCATGAACCAGAAGTCTCGCTTCATCCAGCAATTCATCCGACTCTTTCACATAGACGAACCCTCTCGATACAATGTCGGGACCGGATACCAACTGGTCACTGTAAGAGTCGAGCGCCAGCACCACGATCATAATGCCGTCTTCCGCCAGATGCTGTCTGTCACGCAGAACAATGTTACCTACATCTCCAACGCCAAGACCGTCTACCAGAATTGCGCCCACAGGAACCCTGCCTCTAATCTCCGCACGTTCCTCATCCATCTCCAGAACATCCCCGGAGTGAATCATAAAGATATGGTCTTTCGGTATGCCAAGCTCGTCCGCAATCTTCGCCTGTGCCTTTCTATGCTTATACTCTCCATGTATCGGAATTGCATATTTCGGTCTTACCAGACTATATATCAGCTTGATTTCCTCCTGACACGCATGTCCGGAAACATGCACATCCTGAAAGATCACATCGGCGCCCTTCATCTGCAGTTCATTAATGACATTCGTGACCGCTTTCTCATTGCCCGGTATCGGATGGGATGAAAAAATAACGGTATCTCCGGGTAAAATAGAGATCTTCTTGTGATTGTCGCTCGCCATGCGGCTTAACGCCGCCATACTTTCACCCTGACTGCCTGTTGTGATAATCACGGTCTTATCGTTAGGATAGTTCTTAAGCTGCTCAATGTCAATCAGCGTATTCTCCGGAATATGCAGACATTCCAGCGCCGAAGCCGTCTCGATAATATTAACCATACTTCTGCCTTCTACAACAACTTTCCTGCCGAATTTATATGCAGAATTGATAATCTGTTGTACACGGTCAACATTTGAGGCAAACGTCGCAATAATAATCCTTGTATCTTTATGTTCAGCAAACAGACTGTCAAAAGTCTTGCCCACCGTCTTCTCAGAAGGCGTAAATCCAAGTCTCTCCGCATTGGTGGAATCACACATCAGCGCAAGAACACCTTTCCTGCCAATCTCCGCAAATCTCTGCAGATCGATGGCATCGCCGAATACCGGCGTATAATCCACCTTAAAATCTCCCGTGTGTACAATCACTCCTGCCGGCGAATAAATGGCAAGAGCCGCCGCATCCACGATACTGTGATTCGTTTTGATAAATTCGATTCTGAAACTGCCCAGATTGATGGACTGTCCGAACTTAACTACTTTGCGCCTTGTTGTGCCGAGTAATTCATGTTCACCAAGCTTATTCTCAATAATTCCCATCGTCAAACGCGTTGCATAAATGGGGGCGTTCAGTTCCTTCAAAATATAAGGTAATGCCCCGATATGGTCCTCATGACCATGCGTGATTACATATCCCTTCATCTTATCGGCATTGTCCTTCAGGTATGTGATATCCGGAATCACCAAATCAATTCCCAGCATCTCATCTTCCGGAAAAGCCAGACCACAGTCTACCACAACAATGCTGTCTCCATACTCAAAGGCAGTAATATTAAGCCCAATCTGCTCTAAACCGCCTAATGGGATCACTTTCAGCCTTTGCGCTGATTTCCCCTGTTCAATTTTTCTCAAATAAATTTCCTCCCTGCTCACTCTCCATTATAATAATTTCACGTCGTCCAACATATTTTCAAATACAGCCGCCACTGCATTCAGTTCCTCATCATCCGTTACAATCTCGTACACTGCTTCCGCTTCTTCCTGCGCCGAGACATCCCGCAATATAAGCGCTTCTCCGTCTTCCTCTTCGGAATCAGTTACCAGAATATAATCAATGCCGCCCAGTCTGGTCTGTTCTAATACATAAAACGAAACCGGTTCTTCGCCTTCCGGCGTAAAAATAATCTTTTCCACTTACTCTTTCTCCTTATTTGCATCTTCATGCAAATTATCTGCGGCATTCTGCAAACGATTCGCACGGTAGTCCAAATATCCCTGCAAAATAAAAACCGCCGCAATCTTGTCCACATATTCCTTGCGGTGTTCTCTGCGTATGCCTGCTTCCATCATGGCTTTATCTGCTGCCACCGTCGTAAGTCTCTCGTCCCACATAACGACCGGCAGTCCGGTTCTTCTTTCCAGTTTATCCTGAAACTCCAGAGACAGCTCCGCTCTGTCCCCAATCGTATCATTCATGTTCTTTGGCAGCCCAAGCACAATCTCGGATACTTCGTACTCCACAATCAGTTCCTCGATACGCGCCAATGTCTGTCGTAGTTTATTTTCGTCTTTTCTTCTGATAATTTCGATTCCCTGCGCTGTAATAAGAAGCGGATCACTGATTGCAACCCCAACCGTCTTGGAACCAAAATCCAAACCCATAATCCTCATATTATATTCCGCCGTCATTTGTTCAAGGAATTCTTAATGTATTCCACCAGCATCTCTTCCACCAGTTCGTCACGCTCAACCTTCATGATCAGACTGCGTGCGCTCTTGTGACTTGTAATGTAAGTCGGATCTCCGGACATAATATATCCCACGATCTGGTTGACCGGATTGTATCCTTTCTCTGTCAGTGCTTCATATACCGTAGAGAGAACAAGCTTGACCCCTGTCTCCGCTTCCGTCTCAACCGTAAAAAATTGTGTGTTTTCTAAATCCTGCTGCATCGTTTCACGCCCTTATCCATTGTCTATTTTTGATATTACCCCTATTATTACCATAATACTCTATCATCACACAAAATTCAATCATTTTAAAAGCATGATATCCTCGTCCAAAAAACCGGCTATCGTTCCTCTCACAATCCGATTGCATAAATCTTCCGTCCCGTCGCTCCTCTTAGCCGCCTTCACATACTGCGGCGTATGCCCAACCCAATACATTTCTCCGTCTATCTCTTTCTTTTCCTCGAAAAGTACTTCTGCCCCGCGTCCGATAAAGTTTTTCCGGTAGTCCCGGGACATCTGTTTCTCGGCTTCCATCAGGAGTGCGCTGCGTCTTGCCTTCTGCGCCTCCGTAAGCTGATTCTCCATGTCTGCCGCCACAGTGCCCTGTCTTCTGGAATATTTAAAAATGTGCATCTCAGAGAATTGAACCTTGCTCACGAACTCCTGTGTGGCGTGAAACTCTTCCTCGCTCTCTCCGGGAAATCCTACGATAACATCCGTTGTGATCGCCGGGTCAGAATAATACTTCCTTAGAATCTGTGTTGTCCGAAAGTATTCCCCCGTAGTATAGCGTCTATTCATTCTTGCTAAGACCGCGTCGCATCCGCTCTGCAAAGATAAGTGAAAATGCGGGCAGATCTTATACATCCCACTCAGTTTTTCCACAAACTCTTCCGTGATAATACGCGGTTCTAAGGATCCCAGACGAATACGCCGAAGCCCGTCTATATCATGGAGTTTCGACAATAACTGCAATAACTCCGAATCTCCCCTATCGATTCCGTAAGAACTGATGTGGATACCTGTCAGAACAATTTCCTGATATCCCGCCTCCACTATGCCCCGCACCTCGCTTAAGATGTCTTCCTCGCTGCGGCTTCTGACTCTTCCTCTGGCATATGGGATAATACAATAAGAGCAGAATTGATTACAGCCATCCTGAATCTTAATGTAAGCCCTCGTATGCTCCGCGGTTTTAGTCAGTTTCATCTCTTCATATTCGCCTGTATGATTGATGTCGATGATATGGGTTACCGTTTCACTCTCCTGCTGTCTGAGGTATTCTTCCAGTACGGAAACAATATCTTTCTTACAGTTATTGCCGATTGCAAGGTCAATAGCGTCATCCTTCTTAACAGCATCTGCCCCTGTCTGCACATAACATCCCACCGCTACGACGATTGCATGAGGATTGTTTTTCTTCGCTCTGTGAAGCATCTGTCTGCTCTTTCTGTCCGCTATATTCGTCACAGTGCAGGTATTTACAATATAAATATCAGCTGCCTCATCAAATGGTACAATATTATATCCCTTTTCTTGTAACATTTGTTGCATAACGTCCATCTCATATCCGTTTACTTTACAGCCCAGATTATGTAATGCTACACTTTTCATAGTAATCTCCGCATTTTTTGTGTTGTTTTATCATTGACTTTTACGCTTCCAACATTTAGTATTATAGCAGAAGGTATGAAAAAACCAAAGGAGGTAATTCTTAAATGAAAACAGTACAGATTTCTTTAAATTCTATTGATAAGGTTAAATCTTTTGTAAATGATATTACAAAGTTTGATTATGACTTCGATTTAGTATCAGGCAGATACGTTATCGATGCAAAATCTATCATGGGTATCTTCAGCTTAGATTTATCCAAGCCGATTGACTTAAATATCCATGCTGAAGACGGTACTGAAGAAGTTCTTGCAGCTTTGAAACCGTATCTCATGTAATTCGTACTTATCATAAGAGACAGGAGAATGCCAAATTGGCATTCTCCTTTTTTCGTATGAAGTCTAACCCCCATAGCTTCCGAGTTTATGCGATGCATAGTATCGCATAAACTCGCAAAGTTAATTCCGGAGGAATTTACTTTTGTTATCTGACGATAATCACTTCGTCCGTATCAAGCGCAGTCTGCACCAGTTCTTCGATTTTCCCATCAAGATGATGCTCATGTTTTCTGATAATATTCAGATTCGGCTTTGTCACCGGATGTTTTGCCACAAATATCGTACAGCAGTCTTCAAACGGCTGGATTGACGTCTCATATGTGTCAATCTTCTCCGAAATTTCTACAATTTCCATCTTATCAAATCCGATAAGCGGTCTGTAAACCGGCAGTTCACACACTTCATTGGTCGCCATCAGACTGTGCATTGTCTGCGAAGCCACCTGCCCGATGCTCTCCCCGGTAATCAGCCCGAGACAATCCGTTTCTTTCGCAATGCGCTCTGCAATACGCATCATATAGCGGCGCATAATAATCGTCAGTTCATCATGAGGGCATTTATCATAGATGTATAGCTGTATATCGGTAAAATTAATAACATGAAGATAAATCGGCCCCGTATATGCCGCCACCTTCTTTGCCAGATCCACCACTTTCTGTTTTGCACGTTCACTCGTGTACGGAGGCGCGTGGAAATAAACCGCATCAATTTTAACTCCTCTTTTGGCTATCATCCAACCGGCGACCGGCGAGTCAATACCGCCGGACAGAAGCAGCATTGCCTTGCCGCCCGTGCCCACCGGCATACCTCCCGGTCCCGGAATAATCTCTGAATATATATATATCTTATCGCGCACCTCTACGTTCAGCATAATATCCGGTTTGTGTACGTCCACACGCATCTGGGGATAAGCTTCAAGAATCATGCCGCCCAGTTCCATATTCATCTCCATGGAATTTAACGGATAATTCTTTCTGGCGCGTCTTGCCGCCACCTTAAAAGACTTATTCTTATCGGGATATACTCTGTCGATATACTCGACAATCGTTACCCCCAGTTTCTCAAATCCTTCGTCTTCCACATAGACCATCGGGCAGATTCCGGAAATACCGAATACTTTCGCAAGAGCTAAAACCGTCTCGTCATAATCAAACTCAGATACCGCGTCTACATAGATACGCCCGTCAGTCTTACGCACGGCAAACTCGCCTTCACATTTCTTCAAAGCGTATTTAATCTGCTGCACCAGCGCATTCTCAAACAAATAACGATTTTTACCTTTCACGCCAATCTCAGCATATTTTATCAAAAAAGCCGTAAACATATTCACCCTCCGTTAGTGTCTCACATACCGACGCAGCATCGGAATCGTCTCCTCCAATGCCTGTATAGTATACCGGATTTCTTCTGCGGTTGTAAAGACTGAAATACTGAATCGAATTGTGGAATCCAACAAATCCTTCCCCACACCGATCGCCTTAAGCGTCGCCGACGTCTGCGGTTTGTTGGACGCACAGGCACTGCCTGCGGACACATAAATGCCTTTTTCTTCCAAAGCATGTAACAGCACTTCACTTCTGATCCCCCGTACTGACAGACTCACGATATGCGCCGCTCCCTGTCTGCCCGGACATCCGTTCACTCTGATGCCTTCGATGTTCTCTACTCCTTGAATGAGCACCTCGCGCAGTCCATACATTCTGTCCATATCCTCGTCCAGATTCTCATAGACAAGTTCTGCCGCTTTGGCAAGCCCTGCAATGCCGGGAACATTCTCCGTACCTGACCGCATTCCTTTCTGCTGACCGCCTCCATAGATAATCGGGCTTACTTTCGCGCCTTCCCTGATATAGAGGAACCCGGCCCCTTTCGGACCGTGAATCTTATGCCCGCTGACAGAAAGCATATCCACCTGCATTTTGGACGGATAAATACGGAATTTACCGAATCCCTGCACTGCATCCACATGGAAAAGCGTCTGCGGATTAACGCGTTTGATCAACGCACCTGCCTCAGCAATCGGCTCAACCGTTCCTATTTCATTATTTGTATGCATGATAGACACCAGAATGGTATCTGGTCTGATTGCCTGCTCCAAATCTGACAGCGAAATACGCCCCTCATGGTCTACCGGAAGATAGGTCACTTTAAATCCTTGATTCTCCAAGTAAGCCATAGGCTGCAGAATCGCCGGATGCTCAATCCGCGTGGTAATCAGATGTCTTCCTCTTCTGTGGTTTGCCATCGCCGTACCAATCAGCGCAATATTATCGGACTCTGTTCCGCCGGAGGTAAACAGGATTTCCTTCTCGTTTACCTTCAATAGTTTAGCCAGAGTTTCTTTTGCATATCTTAAATACTGTTCCGCTTCTACGCCCTTGTGGTGCATGCTGGAGGGATTACCGTAATCCTCGCACATGATTTTATACATCAACTGCGCGACCTCGTCAAAGCACCGTGTTGTCGCAGAATTGTCTAAATACACTTCCATTATCGTCATTCCTTTCTCTTGACCTATCGTTCGCGGAAGTTTCTGTTCGAGCACTTTTACTATATGAGATATTTTCTATGCATAAAACAGATTTTAGCTTCATAGCTTATCATATGTTGTTAAGATTCTAATTGATACATCAGCCAAGAAAGCACAGTCAGACCCGCCGTCTCTGTCCTCAGAATACGTCTGCCGAGGGTTATCGGCTCAATACCCGCCTTAAACGCCGTTTCTATTTCGCTTTCCTCAAATCCGCCTTCAGGACCTATGAATACAGCAATACGCTTGCCCGGTTCGACAGACTCCACCAGCTCTCTCGTATGCTGCATATCCTCGGCAAGTTCATATGGAATCAGCTTGATATCCATATTCTTTGCATACGCAATTGCCTCCTGCATACTCATAACATCATGCACGGCGGGAATCACACCGCGCTTACTCTGCTTCGCCGCCGCTTCGGCAATCCCCTGCCATCTGCTCACCTTCGCTGCCGCTTTCTTCTCGTCAAGCTTGACAATACACCTTTTGGCCGCCACCGGAATCACCTCATATGCTCCCAGTTCAATCGCCTTCTGAATCACCAATTCCATTTTATCTGCCTTCGGCAGCCCTTGAAAAAGATATATTTTGGACGGCAGTTCAACTCCGTCCTCCTTGATAAATCGAAGTGTGCAGATCACCTCGTCGTCCGTATATTCTTCTATACCGCAGCGGTATTCCCTGTCGTCATTTCCGTTACTGACCGCAATTTCTTCCCCGATTTTCATGCGAAGCACATTTTTGATATGGTTGAAATCACTTCCCGTTATCACAACCCTTTTGCCTTCTATCTGCGACGGTTCCACAAAAAAACGATACATCCTTGCACCTATATCTTTCACAGTAAACTATTTAAGATTCCCATCATTCCGTGCCACTTTCCTTGCACGTCTGCGCCTGCACAATGCGAAGACGATGCTCTCCACCAGCATGAAAGCCGCCATACCCAATACCGCACCGGCGCTGTCTATCAACACGTCACTGATTCTTCCCGAACGTCCTGCCACGAACAACTGATGAAACTCGTCGCTGCAGGCATAAAGCATGGTCAGAAATGCCGCCAGACACCCTCTGCGCACGCGCGCCATTTCCCATCTGGCAAACCATACATAGAGCAGCACTGCCAGAATTGCAAACTCTGTCATATGCGCAGCTTTACGTACGAAAAATTCTATCGACGCAGCAATTTCATGGAGCTGCTCCTCATCCAGATTCAAATGAAAAAACAGCCCCGTCGTACTAACGATACGGTAACTGAATCCTTCACTGACTACGCTTGATTCTTCTTTGGTCTGAGCGGAAAAGGCAAAAATAACGCACATCCATATAAGCGCCAGAATGCCTGCTATATTGCTCCACTTTCCCGCTTTGTTTCGTCTTATGATCTCTATCATTCTATTTCATTTCCTTTACAGAATGTTCTCTGTTCGCATCCGCTATGCATTCTTGCGTGCCGTAACCGATACCCACTCGCCCTGATAAGTCACTTCAATAATCTCTAATCCTGCCGCTTCCACAGCCTCCCGTACCGTCTCCTCTTTCATGTCAATAATACCGGAAGTGATATAGACACCGCCTTTCTTCAACTGTCCCACAATAACAGGCGTAAGAGGAACCAGTACGTCGGCGAGGATATTAGCCACTACAATATCATAGCGCTCATATCCCACGCGATCCTGCACTTCTTTATCCGTAATAATATTGCCTATCATCATTTGAAATGACTGTTCATCAATATGATTCGTCTTCATATTCTCTGCCACAGCATCCACTGCGCAGGGGTCCAAATCGGTTCCTACCGCATGTTTTGCCCCGTACATCAGTGCAAGAATTGCCAGTATGCCGCTGCCCGTTCCCACGTCAAGCAGTTCTGTCTCAGGCGTCAGGTACTTTTTAATCTGACGGATACACAATTGCGTCGTCTCATGCATTCCGGTGCCGAAAGCGGTTCCCGGGTCAATATGCAGTATTTTCTTATCCCGGTCCTCCTCTTTTACCTCTTCCCATGAGGGAATTACCAGCAGATCGTCTATGTAAAACTGATGAAAATACTGTTTCCAGTTGTTAATCCAGTCAATATCCTCAGTTTCCGTCACTGTAATACTTCCCTCACCGACGTCCATGAAAACGCGCAGTTCATCGAGTTCCTGCCGTATCTGCGCCACAAGGGTATCTCTATCCGCCGATACACCATTTACTTCAAGACTGCCGTCGTCCTTCTCCTCCACAAAAAAATTTAAATATGCGATCCCGTCATCCTCCGGTCCGTCCGGTAAAATGTCCACAAACATCTGCTCCTTTTCAAGGGCAGTAAGCGGAATCTTGTCCTCAATCTGCGCACCCTCCAGACCAATGTCATAGAGGGTGCTGATAATAATATCTTCTGCATCTGTAACTGTCTTGATTCTAAATTTCATCCATTTCATTGTTAACCTCATTTCTGCGCTGCTTTTTGCGCATGACGAGTTTGTGGCAAGCAATGCGCGGCCACAAATCTCGCGATTGAAAATTTATAATTTTCAATCTTTTATTCCCCCGACGGTACGGACGGTATATCGGGCGTAACCAGACTGTCATCATCCTCGCCGTACTGCACGCACTCTCCGTACTCCTGCCAGATATTGCAAACCCAAGTCTTACCCTGATTAAAGACAATCTCATTGCCTTCCTCGTCATAGAATTTAGCCGGAGTAAAGTCTCCGTCATAACGCTCCCATGTGCCTTGAATCACCTTACCGTTCGTAAATACAAGCGCGTCTCCCTCACCGTGAACGCCAAAGGCAAGATAATCATGAGCATCTCTTTTCTCTCCGTGGCAGTATTGGAATACCACATTGCTGACAGTTAACTGCTCGTTATTATACTCGTCAATCTGCTTGCCGCCGTCCTGATAACGGTAATACAGGCGGTCGTCTTCATGATACTCGAAATACGGATTGTATGCTCCGTATCCTCCCGAGTTGTTGCCCGTTTTTCCACCCGGATAGATAATATACGCCGTATCCTTGTCCGGATAATCCGCTACCACATCATCCGCCGCAAACAAAAACGGAGGCACATAATTCTCATCATAATTCCAATCATATCCAAGACGTTCTACCGCCTTGAACAAACCATCTATCATAAGATAACCCGTAAATTCTTTGGCATATCCGGGTCTGCTGACTCTGTCAAACGCCTCGTCCGCCGGGTTGTGAATACCGTCTACCGCCGCGCTGACATTGTAATAATTAGGACGGTTGATCAGTTCTTCCACATAAGGTTTCGCCAAACCCCAGTTACAGTAGATTGCTTCATATCCCATTGCAACGTATACGAAATAATCCCGGCTGCTTCGTATGGGTCCGATTCTCTCCAGATCATCGAAATCTTCAAACACCGCCATAAGCCTTGTAATACGTCCTTCCACAGGCGCTTCGTAAATAATAGCCGCCTTAGACAGACCGTACTGGGGCATTGCAGGTCTGTTGTTCGGAATCATAACTGCAATGGGTCTTCTGGTCGCTATTTCTTCGCTTGTCCACTCTCCTGTCAGGTAACTCTGTATCTCACCGTTAACCACTGTCCGTTCTTCAATGACGAGACTGGAAGTCGTCGGTTCCTCCGGCTCGCTCGCCGTTTCCTCCGGTTCCTCTTCCACTTCCGGAAGCACTTCTAATTGTTCCGGCAGTTCAGGCACCGGCTCTTCTTTCTTTCCACATCCGGCAAGACAGAGCGCTCCGCACAGAGATGTTATCATTAACAACTTTATCGTCTTTCGCAACATTCTTACCTCTTTTCTTCTTATCGTGCTTTACGGTTCATTTATTCAAAGGTATGGACATGAATGAAAAATTTCAATTTCAATTTTATTATACCCGAAAACAAGAATACTGTATACTCGAAATTCAAGCGTTGTCAAAATATGCCGTATAAATGGAAAAGAACGGCACGCTTACCGCTAAACCGGAAAGTGCGCCGTCTACTATTTGTTCTCAGCTATTCTTCTATTTTCTGAATTTTTTCTTACTTTTGCCGACCGGCTCCTCCGCGCTGTTTCCAGAAACTTTCTTTGCCGCGCTGAGTGTATCTCCGGTTATTTCGTCAAACTTCTTTAAGAGTTCCTTCGCTTCGTGGGACAGTTTATCCGGAACCTGCACTACCAGAGTCACATAGTGATCGCCTCTGATGTTTTTATTGCGAAGGGACGGAACGCCTTTTCCTTTCAGACGCACTTTTGTGTCAGTCTGTGTTCCCGCTTTGACGTCGTAAATTACTTTACCGTCCACCGTGTCAATCACAATCTCACCGCCCAGCGCGGCAACTGCAAAGGACACCGGAACAGTAGAATAAATACTTTCGTCCTGCCTCTGGAAAATAGGATGCCTTCCTACGATTACCTCTACGAGCAAATCGCCCCTCGGTCCGCCGTTCGTACCGGGTTCACCCTTGTCACGAATACGGACGCATTGTCCACTGTCAATTCCTGCCGGAATAGACACCTGAATCTTCTTCTTATTTGCAATATATCCCGTACCTCTGCAATCCGGACATTTATCTTTAATCACTTTACCGGTTCCGTGGCAGTCCGGACATGTCTGTACATTTCTGACTGTTCCGAAGAATGACTGCTGCGTAAAGACAACCTGCCCTTTACCACCGCACTTGCCGCACGTCTCCGGACTGGTGCCGGGTTTCGCTCCCGTTCCATGGCAAGCGGTACATTCGTCTTTGAGCGTCAACTCAATCTCTTTGTCTACTCCGAATACCGCCTCCTCAAAGGTAATGCGCACGCTGGTACGGATGTTCGCGCCCTTCATCGGACCGTTACTTCTGCCGCCACGACGGCCGCCGCCAAAAATATCTCCGAAAATGTCCCCGAAAATATCCGTAAAATCGGCGCTGTTAAAATCAAAACCGCCGAAGCCGCCGGCACCTCCCGCACCATCGAAAGCAGCATGACCATATTGGTCATACTGCCGTCTCTTCTCGGGATCACTCAAGATTGCATAAGCCTCGGAGGCCTCTTTAAATTTCTTCTCAGCCTCCGCATCACCGGGATTCATATCGGGATGGTACTTCTTAGCAAGAACTCTATATGCTTTTTTGATAGCGGCGTCATCAGCATTCTTCTCAATGCCGAGCACCTCATAATAATCTCGTTTCTGTTCCGCCATACTTATAATCCTCCAAGCCTATCCCTTTCCTCTTAGTTCTTAGACTTCTCTGTAATCTCCGTCTACTACATCGTCTGCCGTCTCAGTCTGTGCGCCTGCATCCGCTGCACCGCCCATATTGCTCATATCCGGACCGCCCTGCGCCTGCTGCATATTCTCATACATCTTCGTAAACAGCGCCTGTGCCGAATTAGTCAGCTTCTCTTTTGCCGCCTTCAGTTCATCAATCTGGCTGTCAGACATTTCCTGATCTTTCGTCTGCTCTAAGATATCCTTAACCACCTGTAAGTCTGCCTCAACATTTGCCTTATCTGCTGCGTCAATCTTGTCACCGACTTCGGTAAGCGCTTTCTCTGTCTGGAATACGAAGGAATCCGCTTCATTTCTCGTATCAATTGCTTCTTTTCTCTTCTTATCCTGCGCTTCGTACTCTGCAGCCTCTTTTACTGCTCTGTCAATTTCATCATCAGACATATTGGAACCGGCCGTTATTGTAATATGCTGCTCTTTGCCTGTTCCAAGATCTTTCGCAGATACGTTCACGATACCGTTAGCATCGATATCAAAAGTAACTTCAATCTGCGGAACGCCGCGCATTGCCGGCGGAATACCGTCTAATCTGAACTGTCCGAGAGACTTGTTGTCTTTCGCAAACTGTCTCTCACCCTGTACAACGTTAATATCTACTGCTGTCTGGTTATCTGCCGCGGTAGAGAATACCTGACTCTTCTTAGTCGGGATCGTCGTATTTCTCTCGATCAGTCTGGTAGCGACACCACCCATTGTCTCAATGGACAAAGATAACGGTGTGACGTCTAACAATAAGATTTCACCTGCGCCGGCATCTCCCGCCAGCTTACCGCCCTGAATGGAAGCGCCCAGCGCAACGCACTCATCAGGATTCAATGACTTACTCGGCTCTTTACCTGTCAACTGTTTTACTTTATCCTGAACCGCAGGAATACGTGTAGATCCGCCTACCAGCAATACCTGACCGAGATCAGCGTTGGTCAGACCGGCGTCTTTCATCGCATTCTGTACCGGAATTGCCGTTTTCTCTACCAAGTCATGCGTCAATTCATCAAATTTTGCTCTTGTAAGATTCATGTCGAAATGCTTCGGTCCTTCTGCTGTCGCAGTGATGAACGGAAGGTTGATATTCGTTGTCGTTGCGGAGGAGAGTTCTTTCTTCGCTTTCTCTGCCGCCTCTTTTAATCTCTGAAGCGCCATCTTATCGTTAGATAAGTCAACGCCTTCCTGTGCCTTAAACTCAGCTAACATCCAGTCGATTACCTTCTGATCAAAGTCATCGCCGCCCAGATGCGTATCGCCATTAGTAGAAAGTACCTCGATAACGCCGTCTCCAATCTCTATAATAGACACATCGAATGTACCGCCGCCAAGGTCGTATACCATAATCTTCTGTTCTTTCTCGTTGTCAAGACCATAAGCAAGCGCTGCCGCCGTAGGCTCGTTGATAATACGTTTTACATCAAGACCTGCGATTTTACCCGCATCTTTAGTTGCCTGTCTCTGCGCATCATTGAAATATGCCGGAACAGTAATGACCGCTTCGTTTACCTTCTCACCTAAATAGCTTTCCGCGTCACCCTTTAATTTCTGCAGAATCATCGCTGAAATCTGCTGCGGTGAATATTTCTTTTCATCAATGGTACGTCCTTTGTCCGTACCCATATCTCTCTTGATCGACGCAATCGTCTTATCAGCGTTCGTTACCGCCTGACGCTTTGCAGGTTCACCGACAAGTCTCTCGCCCGTCTTCGTAAAAGCGACTACCGATGGTGTTGTCCTTGCTCCTTCTGTATTGGCGATAACGGTAGGCTTACCACCTTCCATAACTGCCACGCAGCTGTTTGTTGTTCCCAAATCAATTCCGATAATTTTACTCATAATTTCTTCCTCCTATTTAAAATATATCGTTAATAATTTCATTTGTTGCCTGATACTGTTTCTAAGTCACTTCTTAAGTCTTTTTACTCTTGTACAACTGCCACCATGCTGTGCCTTACCACATTGTCGCGGTAAGTATATCCTTTTTGCAGTTCCTGCGCAATGATTCCGGCATCAAATTCTTCACTCTCCACCTGCATTACTGCATTGTGGAAATCCGGATTAAACTCTTCTCCCACCGCTGGAATTGGTTTTACTTCCATATTCTCAAGCTCTGTCATAAGCTGCTTGTAAATCATTTCCATGCCTTGCTCAAATGCTCCGCCCTTCTCACTCTCCGGCACAGCTGCGAGACCCCTTTCAAAATTGTCCACCACCGGAAGGATCTTCTCTATTACACTCTTCGCGCCCGTCTCAAATATTGCCGTCTTCTCTTTGTCGGTCCGCTTTCGGAAATTCTCAAACTCTGCCATCTGGCGTTTCACTCTGTCTTCCAGTTCATTAATCTTCTCTTTCAAAGCTTCCTGCTTTTTATCTGTCTTCTCTTTTTTCTTTTTTTCCTTCTTCTCTTCCTTTGTCTCCTCTTTTGATTCCTGTACCGATTCTGCCGTATTCACATCCTGCGCCGTATCGCCTGCGCTTGCTTTCTCAGCAGTATCCGCCTTTCCTTCTGTCGTCGGAATATCCTCTCTATTATCCCCTGTCAGGTTTTCTTCCTGTAACTTATCTTTTTCCTCTGCCACGCCTCTCATTCCTTTCTGTGATGTTCAATTATTGTTCGTCTCTGCTCATGTATGTTTCAGACACATCTGTCTCAATCACGTTTATTTTTTATATAAATCATCCAACTGGTTCTTCAACAGTTTCAGATTCTTAACTACCTTCTCATAGTCCATCCGCTTAGGTCCGATGATACCTATGGTTCCTTTCATTCCTTCATCCAGCTCGTAAGTCGCAGTAACAATACTGCAGTCTCTCATTCCTTGTACCGGCGTCTCGTTACCAATATAAACTTGTATGCCGGTATTATTCTCATCTGACAAATTATCCTGTACCAGTTCGCTTAACAGCTGTTTCTCCTCAAAAGTCGTAATCAGTTCACTTGCCCGTTCATGGTCTGCCAGCTCCGGATATTTGAAGAAGTTCTTCGTACCGCTCGTATAAATCTCAAGATCCTCATCCGCCCTGATTGCTTCGGCAACCGCATCAATTACATCTGCTACAATAACACTGTGGATGCCTGCCTGCTGCTTCATCGCGGAAATCATTCCCAGATTAATCTCCTCCAATGACAACCCGTTCAGATGCGTGTTCAGCAGAATGTTCAACTTCAAAAGCGTCTCATCGTTTATCTCTTCTTCCACCGTCAGCATCGTGTTCTTGATGACATTGCCCTCCACAACGATGACCGCAAGTATCTGGTTGATATCCACACGGGATAACTGGATGAATTTCAGTTTGTTGCGATGATACTGCGGCGCGGAAACCATGGCCGCATACTCAGTATTTGCCGCAAGCATCTTCGCCGCCTGCTTTAAGAGATGATCCATCTTGTCTTCCTTCGCAAGAAGAATTTCTTTCATCTCCTCCACTTCCCGTTCCTTCTCCTCCATCATCTTATCCACATACAGGCGGTAGCCCTTGTCTGACGGAATACGTCCCG
>VSOA01000050.1 GCA_009774585.1 Lachnospiraceae bacterium | reverse complement strand
AATTTTAATAATACTTTCAATGAGTCTATTGAAATGTATGACAGTGATTTCCAGATTGTGTGGAACAGTGACGGCGCAGACGATTATGATTATCCGATTACCGCGTATGCTGACCCGGTGAGCGACGACCAGCTTGAGGAGACATATGAACTGGGTATCAATGAGGAGACGACGGGGCTTCTGGTATATGAGGTTCCTGTGGGAGAAAATGATTTCTCTATTTCATATCTTGAAATGTTTGACGACGATTCCGAAGGTGATGTATACTTCGTATATTTTACGGCGAAGATGCAGTAAGGACCGGAATGCGTTTTTGCTCCCGCAAGCGATGGGGCAGGAGGCTGCTTGCAGTCATTTGATTAATATGAGTGATAAAGGTGCAGGACTATGGAGTGATTCGTCGGACTGCACCTTTTATATTTTATCGTGCATAATAGAAAGAGGAGGCGGTTTGAACGCATGAAAAGAATCTTTTTTGTGGAGGATGATTTGAGTTTGATCAACGGACTTACTTTTGCGATAAAAAAGCAGGGGTATGAAGTTGATGTTGCCCGCACGAGTCATGAAGCGGATCAGCTGTGGAAAGATGGAAAATATGATTTGGTAATTCTGGACGTGTCGCTGCCGGATGGTTCCGGCTTTGATGTGTGTAAGAAAATACGAGAGACGTCCAAAGTGCCCATTATGTTTCTGACTGCTGCTGACGAAGAGACGGACATTATCATGGGGCTTGATATCGGTGCGGATGATTACATTACAAAGCCTTTTAAACTAGCGGTGTTCCTATCAAGGCTCCATGCACTGCTTAGACGAAGCGATAATTTCAAGCAGTCGGATACGGAACTTATTTCCAATAGTATTACGGTAAAGCTATTAAAAGGCGAAGCGTACAAGAATGGAGAACCTTTAGAATTAACATCAAGCGAATATAAGCTGCTGTGTATGTTTATGGAAAATCCGGACGTAGTGCTTTCACCAGAACAAATTCTGGGCAGGCTGTGGGATTGTAACGAAAACTATATAGACAACAAAACGCTTACGGTTTATATCCGCAGACTGCGTATGAAGATTGAAGACAATCCCGGGGAACCTGACAAGATTGTGACCGTCCGAGGTATGGGATATAAGTGGAACAGTGTTTCAGAAAAATAACGTAAACGTTGGAAAGATGCCGATGTGTTTGTGGGTTTTAAAAGAGAAGAGGATGAAACAAAGATGAGAGTGCTTACAAACCACAAAATAAAAATATTGTTTTTGCGGATTACGTTCTGTATACTGGCGGCTGCTTTACTGTCTGCGATAGTTACGTTCTGGTGTCAGGAGAAAATGAACTTAGGTTTGGGAAAAGCCGCGGCGCTTTTACCGGTGGGAATTTTGATAGTGGGAATTAGCGTGCTGGCTATATGCTATGGGTATTTTAAAGAGCAGGATAAATTGATGGAGGACGCTGTGGTTAAAATCAGACAATTTATTTCCGGGGACAGGGAGGCACGCATTGAATGTGATGAAGAAGGAGAATTGTTTAGACTGTTTCATGAAGTAAATTCTATGGCGGCTATTTTGAATGCAAAAGCAGACAATGAAGGAAAGTCAAGGAAGTTTCTGCAGAACACGATATCGGATGTTTCTCATCAGTTAAAGACGCCTCTTGCCGCACTGAATATTTATAACGGCATTTTGCAGGCGGAAGCTGAGGCAGCAGATTTAGAGACCGTGAAAGAATTTACAGATTTATCGGAAAAGGAGCTTGACCGTATAGAGACGCTGGTACAGAATTTCTTAAATGTAGCTAAATTTGATGCCGGAACGATGGTGCTAGAGAAGCGGTCTGAAAATATTTTGGATATGATGACGAATGTGAAAAAGCAGTTTCTTTTTCGGG
Source organism: Lachnospiraceae bacterium (assembly GCA_009774585.1). Classification (GTDB taxonomy): domain Bacteria; phylum Bacillota; class Clostridia; order Lachnospirales; family Lachnospiraceae; genus UBA3282. The sequence goes on along the minus strand of VSOA01000050.1, from coordinate 15,592 downwards.
CAGGACAGGAGGGCAAAGAAATTGTTTTATCGGGCAGTGAAGCAGTTTCTTTATACTGTGACCGGAGCTGGGTTACGGAAGCGGTCGGCAATATTGTCAAAAATGCGCTCGATCATACGAAAGCGGGCGACTGCATTTGGGTGAAATGGAGTATGTCTGTGTCTGCGTTCAGAATAACGATAAAGGACAATGGGAGCGGCATCCATCCGGAAGACTTGTACCATATCTTCAAGAGATTCTATCGCAGCAGGTATTCTAAAGACACGCAAGGTATCGGACTTGGCTTGCCGCTTGCCAAGTCCGTGGTGGAAGCGCACAACGGTACGATAGAAGTGGCAAGCCGTTTAGGTGAAGGAACAACCTTTGTTTTAAATTTTATGATTACTACAAAATTGTAGTCTGACGGAAGTCTTATTGTAAGATTCATATGCTAATCTTTCAAAAGAGATAAGGAATTTTCTATCAAAAATAATTAGAAAGAGGTGCTTATATAATGAATTTGTTAGAGGTCAACAATATTTGTAAGACTTACGGCAGCGGTGAGGCTGCAGTTCAGGCGCTTAAGAACGTCAGTTTCTCTGTGCCAAAAGGTGAATATGTGGCGATCGTCGGAGAGTCCGGTTCCGGTAAGAGCACGCTGCTTAATATGATTGGCGCACTGGATACGCCCACATCGGGTAAGGTATTAATTGACGGTAAGGATACGTTTGCTATGAAGGAGCGTGCGCTTACCGTTTTCCGCCGGCGGAATATCGGTTTTATCTTTCAGGCTTTTAATCTGATTCCCGAGTTGACGGTGGAACAAAACATTATTTTTCCGATGTTGTTAGATTATCAGAAACCGGATTCAAAATATCTTGAAGAATTATTAGCAGTACTGAATCTGAAAGAGCGCCGGAAGCATCTGCCCAGCCAGTTATCTGGCGGACAGCAGCAAAGAGTTGCAATCGGGCGTGCACTTATGACAAGACCGTCGCTTATCTTGGCGGATGAGCCGACCGGGAATCTGGATACGCAGAACAGCAGCGAGGTAATTGCACTGTTAAAAGAGGCGTCAAAGAAATATGAGCAGACCATTATCATGATTACCCATAACCGTACGATTGCCCAGACAGCGGATAGAGTATTGTCGGTAACGGACGGTGTGCTGACGGATCTGGGGAGGTGCTCGGAATGAAAAGTCATGAGATGAAGAGTTATTTAAGCCTCATTCCCATTTCTGCGAGGACCCACAAGAAACAGAATCGTCTGATCCTGCTCTGTATTATTTTTTCAGTATTCCTTGTTACGACAGTCTTTTCTTACGCGGAAATCATGACGGAAGGTCAGACGGCAGTCATGATGCGCAAACACGGGAGACATCATATTGCAGTAAGCGGTATTTCCGAAGATCAGGCAGAACAGATTGCAGGATTGGGCAGCGTGGAGGCGTCCGCATGGTATCGCAGTTTCGGGGAAGACATCTATGAGGGTTATGAGATTAACGGTAAAAGAGTCGTTCTGTACGGGACGGAACAGACATATGTCGATGAAATCAGAGACTATGAATGGGAAGGTATGTATCCGCAGAACAATAATGAGGTCATGCTCAATGAAATTTCTAAGGAACGTCTGGGGGTCACATTGGGAGATCATATTACCATCCATACGCCGGCGGATAATTTCGAATATACAATAACCGGTTTCTGCGTAGACGAATACCAGCAATATGACAAGAAGTATGACGGTGTCTGCGCTTATATGAGTCTAAACGCACTTGATAATATCTGTAAGGTCAATGGGAATAGCGATGCGCAAAGCGATGATGAGAATGGGGGATTGACTGATGCCGCATATTATATCCGCTTTGCGAAAGTAACGGATATCAGAGAAGTGATTGACAATCTGAAAGTGCAGTGCGGGCTTACCGATGGAAATATCGAAGAAAATCTCATTACAATGGGAGTGGCAGGAGCAAGCAGCAGTCAGGTAATGAATAGTTTCTATCTGATTGCGGCGGTGGTTTTCATCTTGATTCTGATTGCCGGTGTACTAATGATTTCGAGTTGTATCAACAGTACGGTCTCACAGCGGACGAAATTCTTTGGGATGATGCGCTGTATCGGCGCAAGCAAAAAGCAGGTGATGCGTTTTGTCAGGCTGGAAGCACTAAATTGGTGTAAAACGGCGATTCCTGCCGGTCTTGCATTCAGTGCCGTTTTCACATGGGCTCTGTGTATGATTTTACAGTATAAAGTTGGTGGTGAGTTCAGCGATTATTCGTATCGATTTAGTATGATTGGTATTGCATCTGGTATTCTGGTCGGTGTAATATCAGTGCTTATGGCGGCATATGTTCCTGCGAGGCGCGCGGCAGGCGTCTCTCCGGTGGCGGCTGTGTCGGGCAACGCAGAAACAGGGAGAAGGATTACGTATGCGGCCAATACACGTATCTTCAAGGTGGAGAGCGCGTTGGGCGTCTATCATGCGACAGAGGCAAAGAAGAATCTGATTCTGATGAGTTTGTCCTTTGCTTTTATGGTCACATTGTTTCTGGTTTTCTTTGCAGGACTTGATCTAATAGGGCGGTTTACGCCGTCGGAAAATGACTTGAATCCGGACATCAGCATCGGAGCGGCGGACAATACCAATTCTATTGACAGGAGCATGAAGGAGGAGATTGCAAAGGTGCCCGGTGTGGAAGCGTCATTTGGATGCATGATTTCTTATGATGTGCCAGCAGAGATCAACGGCATCCCCGGCAGTGTGGATCTGATCTCCTATGATGAGTTTATGTTTGACTGGACGAAGAGGTCCATTGCCAGCGGTGATATGACAAAAGTAGCCGGGGATAGCAATTATGTGTTGACGATTTTTAATATGGACAGCCGTTTAAATACAGGTGATAAGATTGAAATTGGGAATGCGGAACTGGAAGTTGCCTGCGTCGCATCGGAAGGAATCGGAACGGAGAATCGCCCGGCGATTGTCTGTACGGAGGAAACTTATACGCGCCTTACGGGGGAGAATGATTATATCATGCTGAGTGTGCAGCTTACGAAAGATGCCACTGATGAAACGGTAGAAATCATTCGCGTAATTGCGGGCGAAAATGTGTTTACAGATAGGAGAGAGGATAATCAGGAGGTTAATTCCGGATTCTGGGTATTCCGGATTGCCGCATATGGGTTCTTAGGTATCGTTGCACTGATTACGGTCTTTAATATTGTAAATAACATTTCCATGAGTGTTTCTGCTAGAATGAAACAGTACGGCTCCATGCGCGCGGTGGGGATGAGCGTAGATCAGATGACGAAGATGATTGCCGCGGAGACCTTAACCTATGCGGTGAGCGGTCTGGTAATCGGGTATATCGCGGGGCTGTATCTGCATCGACTGTTCATGATGAAAATAGTCTTTACGCATTTCGGCGGTTCATGGACGGTTCCGTTTGAACCACTGGCAATCATTACGATAATCGTTGCCTTCTCCTGTGTTGTGGCGGTGTGCATACCGGCAAGACGGATTCGGGAGATGGTGATTACGGAAACCATCAATGAATTGTGATGCGCACGAGCAATGAACTGAGTGAAATGGCATGGCTGTGAAGAGTGGCTGTGCCGTTTTTATTGATATTACAAAAATGTAATGTTAAAGTAAGATTTCTGTAAGGTTTGCGTGCTATGCTGAATAACAATGGTTCAAAAAACAGAAGCTATTATGGAATGAGCAAAGAACACAAAAACACGATAAGGAGAAAAACGGGTGCTATCGATTATTGCAAGCTGGGTTTATATATCCGCTGTCTGCATTTTAATAGGAATAGGCATATTAAGTCTGCGCAAAACTACTACTTTTTCCGTGATTTATTATCTCATAGCAGGGATTGTCGCCATTACTGTATATGTGGAATTTTTCAGTATATTCGGCAGGATAGGAGCAGGTGCGCATGTGGTTTTGCTTATGGCGGCGTTTCTTATCGGGTATCTGCAGCGTAACAGAGTAAAACAGCTTTGGCAGATATACCGCCCTTTTGTCTGTTCTTGGGAGGGATTCTTCTACTGCTGCTTTATTCTGCTGATTGCGTATTTTACATCCAGAGGAGAATTCCACACGGACACGAATATTTATCATGCGGCGGCAATCCGGATTTATGAAGAATACGGGCTGGTAAAAGGAATCGGCAATTTACAGCTTCACTATGCCTATAACAGTTCTTATCTGGCATTCGCTTCCATATTCAGTCTCAACTGGCTGTTCGGGCGTTCGCTGCATACGACGACCGGGTTTCTGGAAGTGATCATGTGTCTGTATGCTTTTCACGGATTAAAAGGATTTAAACGACACGAGAACCATGTAACGGATATGATGCGAGTCGGTATTTTGTTCTATACGTTGGTGAATGTGACGCGCAGCATGTCTCCGGCGACGGACTATGCCACCATGTATTTTGTGCTGTTCATTATTACTGCATGGTGCGAGAATCTGCTGGAAGACGGCTCTGATCTTACGAGGTATTGTCTGTTGTCCGTAGCGGCAGTGTTTACGGCGACCTTTAAGTTTTCCGCATGTCTGCTCGGACTGATTGCGCTCTATCCAGCGGTTTACTTGGTGAGGGATAAGAGATGGAAAGAAATCGGCGCATATCTTTTCAGCGGCTGTGTCATCCTTTGCCCGTTTCTAGTCAGGAATTATTTGATTTCCGGCTGGCTGCTATACCCCTTTGAAGGAATTGATATTTTTCAAACGGTATGGAAAGTTCCGAAGGAATATTTGCTGCATGACGCAAAGCAGATTAAGGTGTGGGGACGTTGTCTGTACGATGTGGCTAAGATAGATATGCCTGTGTCGGAGTGGTTTCCGATTTGGTGGGAGCATCAGTTCCGCTACGAGAAAATGTTTCTCGGCGCAGTGGCACTTGGCGCGGTTCTGCAGTTTATGCTGGCTGTCAGAAGGATTTGGCGCAGACAGGAAATCCGGCTTCCGCTTGTTGTACTTCAATTTGCTATCTGGGCTAACATAGCAGTGTGGTTTTTCGAAGCGCCTTTTATCCGGTATGGTCTTGCGTTTCTGTTTGCGGTGATCATGATTGCGGTAGGAGAATATATGAGCGAGGCAAGCCGTGGATTTGGCTGTATCGTGACGGGCGGGCTCATGTTCTGCATTATTGTTTCGGTCAGCCCTTATTGGGACCAGTATGTCACGGACGCGGGAGTTTTTGTCAAACAGAGTCTGAAGGAACCGTATTATATTGTACAGCAGGATTATGATAAGGGCAGTATGGGAAGCTGTGAGATTAATGGGAATACCATATACTATTCGACGGAGGGAGAAACCAACAGTTACCATGTTTTTCCGGGAACATGTTATAAACATATGCTGGAGAGGAGCACGCTGATCGGAGACACGATTGAGGAAGGGTTCCGAGCGCGGTAAAGAGGAAGCTGTTGTCTTGTGCGCAAGATGTTTAAAAGGATGATAAAGGGGCTGCATACGCAGCTTCTTTTTTGGTTAAACGTAAGGCGTTCGTAAGGCTTCCGTAATGTACGGGTGATATTGTAGTATATGAAGAAAAGTTATAAGCAGCAATCGAGCCTGCAAATAAAAAGTCAATAGAAAGGAGGTTTCTAAGTGAGCGCATATGTCATTGAAATAAAAAATTTTACAAAACAGTACGGTGTACAGAAAGGTGAGGATTAAATAATATGAAAAATAAAATATGGTTTGCTATTGGAGCAGTTATGGCATTGGTGATGGTTTTGGCTTGTCTCTCGGCATGGTTTTTCTCAGAAAAAGATAGCGGGTATTATTATGTGCAGATTGATAACAGCAAAATAGAGGAAATTCATTCGCGCGGAGGAGTCATCGACTTAAACGGGGGCATGGATTATTCTTATACGCTGCCGGCTTATGACGAAAACGGACAGGGAACCTATATTACCTTCGGCGCGTCAAGAGAGCTGAGAGAAGGAGCATACTTAAGGTTGACGGTGAAACCGATTCGGGGCGTTGTCGAGTGGAGCGAGGTGGAGTATGAAGAGATGCCGACAGCGGTGCAGGGGATATTCAGTCCCCTGCATTTTTGCTGTTATTTTGCCGTTTCTGACCTGCTTGCATTTGTTTTGCCCGATTGCTGAGAGGTAAGGGTACGAAAGATGCTATTTACTTTTTACATATTCATGCATCGGTTTCACCAGATAGTAGTTTGTCGGCATTTTTTCAGTGGTCACATATCCGGCCGGCGAGTCGATCAGCATCGGTATACGGTTTGTCAGAGTCGCACAGGTCAGTTCCACCGTTGCAGGGCGGTTCACGACTAATGTTGTATCCGGCTCGCCTTCTAAGGTCCACTCATTCCGGTCCATATCTTCAGGAGCGTATACATAGCCGAGACACTGGGTTTCCAATGTGATGCCTTCCTCAGTTTCTGTTGTTACAACGGCGGACATTCCGGTGGCATTTCCGGCTTTGATGGTCATACCGAGAGTATTTGATTTCAAATCTTTCTTGTGCGTAATCGGAATGCATTCCTGCGTTTGGGAAACAATGTGCAGACCAAGCTGGCTGCAGAGCCAGCCGTTCTGGTTCCACATGTAAGAAGGCTCTATGACTCCGTCTGCAATCAGTCTCTTAGTTTCTTCATAGGAGAGACCGTTATAATTGCCAATCTGTTTCTTGAACTCTTCAATCGAAAGTCCTGCGCCATGCCCTTTAGCGAGCGCAATGCCGTAGTCTTCCACATTATAGCTGCTGCTGCCCTTAATCTTCTTTAAAGTATGGATAGAACCTGCCAGCGTTGTGATGAGCGAGCCCCAGTACATATCCGGATAACCGCTGCCGCAGAGCGTACAGTTGTTTGCTTTGGCCAGTTTATCCAGTTCTTCGGTAATCTGATGAGAAGAATTCCACGGGTATAAGGACTCTTCGCAGGTGGAGATTGCGTTGACGCCGTTCCCCGCACAGACGGTAAAAGCTTCCCTGACATCAATCATGGTGGAGCGCGTGGCGATAATGCAGACGTCCGGTTTTAGTTCGCTCAGTAGTCCGTCGGCTTCTTTGGCATCAGAAATCCGGATGCCAAAGAAGCCGGTTCCCATAATTTCTCCGATGTCCTTGCCGATGAGTTCCGGATTTACGTCAAATGCTGCGATTAGCTCCGCGCCTTTTTCCAATACATACCGCATCAGATAAACGCTCATTTTACCGCACCCGTACTGTGCGATTCGTAGCCTTTTTTCCATTGAAAATACCTCCTTTTTGAAAACGGATTATGCTTAGAATATTATAGGATGCACCTATACTAATTATTTTATTCGTACTGTTGAAACGGGAACAAGTTGGATGTGCATACCGGCAGAAGGAAAAAAGTAAAATATACAGTCAAGTTGTACAGAATTCATTGACAGGTTTCAAAAATAGCAATATGATATGTTTAACGATAAACAGAACGCGAACGCCATATCAAAGAGAAAAGAGGGAGAATATATGATGGGAAACAAGGCGTATTTAAGGGTTTATACTAGAGCGATTGAAGAAAATTATCCCGACGGACTGGCAAACAGCATTCATATGGCTTATAGTATTGATGGAAAGCAATTTTATCCGTTTCACAAAAATTATGGTATTCTTTTTGCGAAAGCCGAGATCCTTCCGGATGATACGCTTCTTCCGAAAGGACTGACAAAACCGGTTATTTTTGCGGCAGAAGATAAGGGTTTCTATATTATGGCGGTGCAGACTTGTGAAAACGGAGATATCGATACACAAGCGGAAGGCAAAAGACTATGCTGGTATACGGAAGATTTTCTTTGCTTTGAAGAGAGTGGGCTGGTGGAGGATGGAATTGCTTCACCGAAAGAAGCGACGGACAGCATAGAACTTGACAAAGATTTAGTCCTTCGGGCGGCAGATTATTGGATGCCCATGCGGCATGTGGAGACACAGACGCCTGCAAACGTTCAGGTGGGCAGCAAAAGAGAATTGGAACAGATATGCGCAGTGGCAGTATATTCCGATGGTTCCGAAGCGATAAAGAGAGTGGATTGGGAGACAGAGAATATAGATTTTAACAGACCGGGTGAATATACGGTGCGGGGCAGAGTGTGTCAGGAGAGATATCCTTTTCCTCTGGCAAGGGGATATGGCGATCCGGTATTATTCCGGTGGGAAGACAAGTGGTATTTTATTGCGACTAATGATAATCTCAATGACATCGGCATTTATGTCCGCGAGGCGGATTCGGTTTCCGGTCTGTTTGCGGAAGGAATCAAAGAGCATCTGATTCTTCCGCAGGATGGGAAGCGAGGATTTGTACAAACCTTCTGGGCGCCGGAGTTTCATGTGATCGGAGGAGAACTGTACATCCTATTCGCTGTCAGCAATGAGGAGTGGGGACCGCAGTGTCATCTGATGAGGCTTAAGAAGAATGGGAGCATCATCAGAGAAGAAGACTGGGAGAATCCGGTGCGGATTTGCAAAAAGGACGGCAGTTTTCTTGCGGGAGACAACAAAATCACTCTGGATATGACATATTTGAAGACAGCGCGAGTTTCTTATGTAGTCTGGTCCGGCAGAAGAGATATAGGAAAATCTACGGATACGGGGTCCATGCTCTATATTGCGACGATAGACGAGGAGGAGCCGTGGCGGCTTACCAGCGAACCGGTATTGCTTACACGACCTCTTTACGGATGGGAAAATGTTTCAGGAACGATCAACAATGAAGGTCCGTATGCATTTTACAGAGACGGGAAAGTTTATCTAACGTACTCCGGCGGCTCGGCGAACAGCTATACATATGCAGTGGGACTTCTTAGTGCCGATGAAAAGGATGATCTGCTTGATCTGGCGTCTTGGGAGAAGAATCTCTGGCCAGTGCTCAGCTTTTACTCCGTAGAGGGAGAATACGGACCCGGGCATAATGCTTTCTTTTACAGCGAAGACGGCGAACTGATGATTTCTTATCATGCAGAAACTTCGCCGGACAGTACGCTGCGATGCGACGGCATCAGGAGAATCCATTTCAGAAAGGACGGTTCTCCGGTATTCGGTATGTCCTTTCAGGAAGATGTCAACGGAGAGGTTAGTGATGTGAAAATGAAAATAATTATCAAAGTGCAGGCGAAATGAAGCCAATGAAAGGGATGATATGAATCATTCAGATAGGAGGTGAGGGTTATGGTAACGTTGAAAGAAATTGCAAAAGAGTGTAACGTATCGGCGACTACGGTGTCTAATATTTTAAACGGGCGGCCGAAGGTGAGTGAAGAGACGAGACAGAAAGTATTGGAAGTAGTACACCGCAGAGGTTATCAGCCGGATTATATCGCGCAGGGACTTCGCCGGAAAAAGACGAACTGTATCGGTATTGTTGCAGAGGAAATCGATCAGTTTACAACGCCGGAGATTCTGGAAGGAATCATGGAGGTCTGCGAGGCGAAAGGGTATCGTACGATGATACAGAATATGCGCCTTTATATGAGATGGAACGATACATGGTATCATAATGACACGGCATACCGTTCTGTTATGGACCCCGTAATGCAGGAGATGATTTCCCTCAAAGTGGACGGTCTTCTTTATGTGGCGGGCCATGGGAGGATTATCCCCTATCTGGCGGAACATAACAGCATTCCCAGCGTTATGGTATATGCATATACGGAATCCGAAAAAGTACCGTCAATCGTGATAGACGATGAAAAGGGCGGATACGATATGACAAAATATCTGATTTCCAAAGGACACCGAAGAATCGGCGTTATCGGCGGTAAGAAAGATAATATCCATACACAGAAGCGTTTGATGGGCTACCAGACGGCTTTGTTTGAGGAGAAAATCTTCTATAATCCGGCGTGGGTGCGTTACGGAGACTGGGAGAGACCATCCGGGTATGAACAGGCGCGTTTTCTGGCGCAGGAAGGACTTACCGCTATTTTCTGTATGAATGATAATATGACGGGCGGCGTGTATGACTATTTTCATGAAAAGGGGGTGCAGATCGGAGAAGAAATTTCCATAGTAGGGTTCGATAATCGGGATATTTCCGAATATTTTTACCCACGGCTTACGACTATGGAGCTAAGTTTAAGAAGAATCGGCATCGAATCGGCGTGTCTTTTGCTTGACAGTCTGGAGAGTGGACAGTCATTACATACCAAAAACGTTGTGGAAAAGAAGATTCCTTGTACGTTAATCGAGAGGGAATCCGTAAAATGTATCATCCCTTAACATGGCATATATGGATAGGGAACAGAATTCACATTGCGGGACGCTTCAGTAGAGGGTATGGGGCAAAGTTATGGCAGATTGAGTCAGAATGGGGGAAATTTACATGATAAGAGAAGTAAAAACAGAGAACGGGCGGATTAGGGGAATTGAGGCGGCAGATCCGCGGATTACGGCATTTAAAGGGATTCCCTTCGCAGCGCCGCCTGTGGGAAAGAACAGATGGCGTGCGCCGCAGCCTTGTGAGAATTGGGAAGGGATAAGAGATGCTTCACGGTTTGCGCCTATTTCCGTGCAGGATGTGCCGGGACTCGGCGACACCATTTACAACCGTGAATGGAATGTGGATCCGGAGATTCCGATGGACGAAGACTGTCTGTATCTGAATGTCTGGACCGGGGCTAAGAGCGCAGATGAGAAACTGCCGGTACTGGTGTGGTTTTACGGCGGCGCGCTGCAGTGGGGGAATCCTGCAGAAATGGAGTTTGACGGAGAACGGCTGGCGCGCAGGGGCGTGGTGGTGGTTTCTGTAAATTACAGGATTAATGTGTTTGGATTTCTTGCGCATCCTCAAATTACATTGGAGCAGCCGGAAGCGCCCGCTAATTTCGGAAGCCTGGACCAGCAGGCAGGAATCCGCTGGGTGATCCGTAACATTGCGGCTTTTGGCGGAGACCCGGATAATATTACGATTGCGGGGCAGTCCGCGGGCGGCGGAAGCGTTTTAAGTCAGATGGCATGTCCCGACAATGCAGGATTATTCCAAAGAGCGGTAATCATGAGCGCTATGATCAGAAGCCCTTATGAAGAAGGCGGCATCGGAATTCCGCAGTCTTTGTGCAAGGCGGAGGAAAGCGGACAGAATTTCTTTGATTTCCTTGGTGTAGCAAATCTGGAAGAGGCAAGAGCGCTGGATGCTTTCTACATCCGTGACAAATATGCGGAGTATGCGCAGATATTTCCGAGGATGTTTACCGTGGTGGATGGACGGTTCTGCGTGGGAGATCCGCTGACGATGTTCTTGGAAGGAAAATGTGCCCCGGTTTCTGTGATGGCGGGCAATACGGCGGATGAATTTCCGAGCTTCCTTGTGGCAAAAGACGATCAGGAGCTGGAGAAGAAGGCGAAGAAACTGTTTGGGGATAAGGCGGAAACCTTTTTGGCATTTCCGGAAACCAGAGACATGTCTGAAGAGGGAAAATATGCGAAGGTGAATGGGCTGGAGTGCTCGGCTAAGGCGCTTTTTTCGTACAGCAGAAAAGAAAATGATATTACTGATAACGGTCGGAACTATTATTATTACCGCTTTACACCGGATATTCCGGGGGAGGACAATCCGGGGACGTTCCATTCGTGCGACTTGTGGTTTTTCTTCGAGACACTGGCGAAGTGCTGGCGGCCCTTTGTGGGGCACCATTATGATCTGGCGAGAAAAATGTGTAATTACTGGGCGAACTTTATAAAAACGGGAGACCCCAACGGGCAGGATGCGGACGGAAGCCCGATGCCGGAATGGAAACCATATACGAAAGAGGAACCCTGCGAGATGATATTTACAGCCGATGGTCCTGTTGTTTCTTATAAGAAAGAAACGCCCTTTAAGGCGTTTCTGATAGATAAAGTCAAGGAACGGCTGGAGAAGGGAGAGCGCTGGTGCGAGGAGTGGATGAAGCCGCTTTGGGAGACTGATACGGTTTATCGGGAAACTTTTGCGATGATTGAGGAAGACGGTATGGTGAAAGCGCCGTTTTTATTCCCTCCGGAGCGGATTCTTTGTGTGGAAAGTTATGATGGCGAAACTGCCTATAAACAGGAACGGGATTACAAGGTTGAGGATGGAAATCTGGTGCTGACGAAGGATAGTTCAATTCCGCATACCGGCTGGGGGACGTTCTTCTATGATACCGAGGAAGAAGCGCGGCAAGCCCTTGAAAAGAGTCATTTTGGACTGGATTTCGGACCGGTTGCGGCTGCCAATGGGAAATTTATTAATCTGGAGCCAATCGGCCATCCGGAACTTGTAACCAAGTGGCAGACTGCCGTAACTTACACCACGGCAGGGAAGCAGTTTCATGCGGTGCAAAAGAGCAATATGGAGAGCCTGCCGCGTCTGCAGGAGAAGGTGGCAAAGAAAGAACCTGTAAAGATTGTTTTGTTCGGCGACAGTATCTGCTGTGGATTTGATTGCAGCGGAAAGTACGGACAACAGCCGGGACAGCCTGTCTGGGCGAAACTTTTACTTCACCGGATAGAGGAGAAGTGGGATAGTTCCGTCAGCTTCCATAATACGTCGTTGAGCGGTATGGATACGGAATGGGCCATTGAGAATGCTTATAACAGGGCAGGAAGATATCAACCGGATCTTGTTATCTTAGGTTTTGGTATGAACGACCGCTGTGGCATGGAGGAATACCGTGAAAAGACGCAGAGACTGATTGATGCAATCAAGAAGGACAGCCCGCAGACGGAAGTGTTACTTGTTTCCACTACGCTGCCGAATCCTTTGTGTGGGACGCCGCCTATGTATTTTATGGCACATCAGGAAGAATATGCGGAGGCGCTCAGGGGACTTTGCCGGGAAGGGGTCGGACTGGCGGACGTACAAGAAGTGCATCGTGAAATAAACACACGGAAGAGATATATCGATCTTACAGGAAACTGGCTAAACCACCCCAATGATTTTCTGGCGAGGCTGTACGCGCAGACCGTTGCGGCAGCGCTTGCATTATAATAAATTGCTTAAGCTTTAGCGAAACAAGTATAGTAAATCGTTATACCAATTATTGGAAACAGCATTCTAAAGAAAAAGGTCGGCATTTATGCCGGCAGTCAGGAGGAAAGTATGGCAAAAAAGCTAAATCAGGCAGCGACAATGTATCCGCTCTTCTTTGATCCGATTCGTAAAAAAGCGGAGTTTAACAGAGCAGAGGGAAAGGTATCGATTCGTTATGTTGAGGAGACTTGTGGCGTAAAGGTAGAAGAAGACAAGAGCGTTACTTTCACCATGTATGCACCGGAGGCGGAGACGGTGGAAGTGTCCGGTTATGGCGGCAGTCTGGGGTCGGATAAGATTGCCTTAGATAAGGACGAGAAAGGGTATTTTAAGAAGAATGTTTCCGGGATTCTGCCGGGATTTCATTATCACAGGTGGTTTGTGGACGGCGTACAGGCAACAAATCCTTACGCGCCCTTTGCTTACGGCTGTTTCGGCGTAAATAATTTCTTTGAACTGCCGGGAGAGGGAAGTGATTTTTGGTATCTCAAAGATGTGCCGCATGGAGATGTGCAGATTCACAGCTATCGTTCCGGGCAGAATGGCCATAGGAAGAAATGCTATGTATATCTGCCGCCCAATTTTGGAAAAGAAGAAGGCAGAAAGTATCCTGCGCTCTATATTCTGCATGGTGTGGGAGAAAGTGAGAGCGGATGGCTCTGGAACGGCAAGCTTAATTTTATTATGGACAATCTGCTGGCTGAAGGAAAAGCAGAGGAAATGATTGTGGTGATGTGCTGTGGTTATGCCTTTGTAGAAGGGGAAGACCCGGTGTTTTTCCCGGGTGATTTCGGAAAAGAACTGGTAGAAGATATTATTCCCTACGTGGAGAGCCGTTTCCCGGTGAAACATGACAGAGATAACCGGGCTATGGCAGGATTGTCGCTAGGTTCGGCGCAGGCGACGCAGATTGTGTCCCGGTATCCGGAATTGTTTGCTCATCTTGGTGTATTTTCGGGCATAAGGGACGATGAGACGGAAACAATCCTTGCTTCACACGATAAATATCCTATGCAGACGGTGCTTATGACGGCAGGACAAGGTGAGAAAGGTCTTGACGAGGCACAGAAGGTTTATACGGACCGTTTTGCGGCGCTCGGCGTAGCGGGCGGACAACGTTGTTATGAAGGATATCATGAGTGGCATGTATGGCGGGAAAGTCTGCGGGATTTTGCTATGCTGCTCTTTAGAGCGGCAGGCCGTACAAAGGAGACGGAAAAGGCACGGGTTTATGCAGAATCGGAAATGAAACGGGTCTATGCAGAGCCGGCGGCTGACAAGGCGCAGTTGGATGCACAGACTTATGCAGAACACATGTTGATGGCGGATCCGATTCATAAGGGTCTGATTTATGCGGTGGATGAAAAGGGCAGACCGAACGGAAGATACAGAGAAGAACATCCAGGAGCGGAGATTCTGGATGTTTCCGTGGGAAGCGCCAGATTCTGGATACGCGCAGAGGGCGCAAAGCGTGTGGAAGTGGATATTTGGGGAGTGGGACGGTATGAGCTGCATCAGACAGAAGAAGGCTGGTGGAGCGTCGACGTATCAGGCATTGAGAAGGGCTTCCATTATTACGGCTGTTATGTGAACGGTACGGAGGTGGTTGACAACAATGCGCCGGTGGGGTACGGCGGCTTCAAGGCGGTCAATTATCTGGAAATGCCGGAGGAAGATTTTGAGGCATACCGGATTCGTCAGGTGCCGCACGGAACCGTGCATTATCAATATTATCCGTCAGAGATTACAGGACGCACGAAACTGTGTTATGTATATACGCCGGCTTCTTATGAGAAGAACATCGAGAAAAGATATCCCGTACTCTATCTGCAACACGGCGGCGGGGAAAATGAAGTGGGCTGGCTCTGGCAGGGTAAACTCTCAAATATTGCGGATAATCTGATCGCGGAAGGCGCGATGGAGGAAATGATCATTGTAATGACTACAGGTTACGCATTCCCGGAGAATGGTAATTATCATTATGCGCTGAGTGCGTTTCCGCAGGAATTGCCGGGAAGCTGTGTCCCCTATATTGACAAAACGTTTCGTACTATTGCCGACAGAGACCATCGTGCCATGGCAGGATTATCCATGGGTGGTATGCAGACACAGAGGACCGTGTTCGAGAGACCGGAACTGTTTGCCTGGGCAGGTCTGTTTTCCAGCGGACTTGTGATACAGGACGAAGAAGTGGATTATAGCGATATATTGCTTGATCCGGAAGCCTTCAGGAAAAGATTCAGGATGCTGTTCGTGGCATGCGGTACAGAGGAAGATCACTATCCGGGCACCGTGGAAAATGTAAAGAAGGTATCGGAAGCAGGCGTGTCTGTCGAGTTTTTTGAAGGATACGGTTATCATGACTGGACTTTCTGGAGACACTGTGCGAATGCTTTTTTGAGAAAAGTCTTCCGGTAGGCTGAAACGATAAAGGAAATGATAAATGAGATTGTGAAATGATGAAACTGCTTTGTTTTATCTGTGCAATCTCTTTTTTTTCGTAAAATAGAATATATAAAATGATGTTTATCGTTTGAGTATAGGAAAAAGATATAAAAAAAACAAATAAAAATTATATATATTTAACAAAGTGCATAATAAAAAGGGGAATTATAT
>VSOA01000049.1 GCA_009774585.1 Lachnospiraceae bacterium | reverse complement strand
TCATATAATATTATAGGATATAACAATATTATAACGTCTAACATATCACGCATATAGTTAAACAATGCGCGGGACAGTCTTTTTATATATAAAGTGTATGGAAATAACAAGCCGATATGTTGGACGGGAACGGATGATTTGCTATGAAATATGTAAAAAGCAGGAAAGGAGTTTATCGCATGGTTTTTAACACAGGCGCGGCGTTACTTGATGCGATCGTGTTAGCAGTGGTTTCCAGTGAACCGGAAGGGACATACGGCTACAAGATTACACAGGAAGTGCGGCAGGTAATTGAGATTTCAGAATCAACGCTGTATCCGGTACTCAGAAGACTTCAGAAAGACGAGTGTCTGGAAGTCTATGATATGGAATGTGCGGGAAGAAACCGACGATACTATAAGGTGACGGAAAAGGGAAGGGCGCAGCTCAATCTGTATATCAGTGAATGGTATCGGTATTCTGCCAAGTTAAACAGTATCTTTGAGGGAGGATTGAAGCATGAATAGAGCAGAATTTATGAGGCGTCTGACAGAGCTTCTTGGCGATGTATCACCGATGGAGCGGGATGAAGCCATCCAATATTATAACGATTATTTTGATGACGCAGGTGTGGAGAATGAGAGCGGCGTCATCGCATCGCTCGGAACACCGGAGGAGCTTGCACGGACGATTAAAGCAGGATTGAATGATGGCGGAAACGGCGGTGAGTTTACGGAAACCGGTTTCAGCGGATATACGCAGGCACACAGAGATGAGCTGATGAAGACTGAGGGCGGGGGCACATCGCGGCAAAACGGTGCAGAGTGGTCCGGCGGTCAGGAACAGCAGTCAGATGCCGGCAGAAGTGACGGTGCAGGAAACGGCGGTGCGGGAAACGGCACGCAGAGCGGCAGCGCATACTATCAGGGCGGCTATTATCAGAGAAGCGGCAGCGACAGTGTTTACGGCGGCAGAGAGGATACGAGAAGGCATGATAATCCCTATGAAAAGACAAACACCGGTAATGCATCCGGCAGCCAGTACACGCAGCCGAAGACCGGTATGTCCGGAGGCAACATTGTACTGATCGTAATCCTTGCAATACTTACTTCACCAATCTGGATCGGCCTGCTGGGCGGATTGTTCGGATTGGCGGTCGGACTTCTCGCAACATTATTTGCAATTTTTGCAGTTTTTCTCATTGCAGGCATCGGGCTTATTATCGTGGCATTTGCGCTTTTGATTGCGGGATTTGCAGTGTTGTTTGCGGCGCCGCTGGGCGGAATTTGTATGATTGGTTCGGCACTGATCGTTTTTGCCGTAGGACTTGTGTTTGTATGGCTGATGGTTTTGATGGCTGGATTGGCAATACCGGCATTCGTAAGAGGAGTTGCTTCTCTGTGCCGGAGACTTTTTGGTAAAGGAGGTGCAACGGCATGAGTAATGGAATGAGTAAATTTACAAAAGGATGTCTGATCACGGCGCTTGTTACGTTTATCATCGGGCTTCTCATGTGCGGTGTAGGAGCATTGATGGGTGGTTTCAGGATGTTAGACGGTATGGATATTGAAGGTATCACAGGAATTCCGTTCAGATATCACAGCGGCGTTAACGGAGGTGTCGAGTATGGATTCGGCTGGGATGGCGACTGGGATGATATCGACTGGTCGGAATATAAGAACTGGAGCAGCTTAAGCCGCAGTAACAATAAGGTGGAACTTGACCTGACGGCAGATACGCTGCGTAATCTTTCCATGGAAATGGGCGCATGCGATCTGTATATTGTGGAAACTGCGGATGAAAAGGCAGGGATTGAGATAAGTGGAGACACAAAGCATTTCCGATATCTGGTGAAGAATGACGGAAGTCTTTGTATGGTGCACAGGGCAGGGCACGGTTTCTGGAACTGGACACATCACAGCATCACTCCTGCGACGAAAGTAACACTCTATCTGCCAAAAGGAGTTGAGCTTGTTGAGCTTGATATTGATTTAGGAGCCGGCAACATGGAATCTATCCAACTTTGCGCACAGAATATCAGCATGGAAGTGGGTGCGGGCGAATGTGAAGCAGATGGTTTTACGGCGAAAGGAGAGATTGACCTTACGGTCGGAGCAGGACAGATTACTTTAGATTCCCTGCACGCGGGAGAACTGGATATGGAAGTGGGCGCAGGTGCGCTGGATATTAAAGATATATGTGTTGAGAGAGACACAGATTTAGTTCTCGGTGTAGGCAACGCGAATCTGGAAGGATTGTTTCTTGGCAATATGAGTCTGGAATGCGATATAGGAGATGTGACGCTTAATCTGGATGACGCGGAGGAGGACCATAACTATGAAATAGAATGTTCCCTCGGAGATGTACGCGTGGAAAGCAACAGTTATACGAGTCTGGCGAATGAAGTTTATATCCCTAACGGCGCAGACAGCACATATGATATTGAGTGTTCTTTAGGAAGTGTAAGTCTCGAATTTGCAAAGTAAGGAAAAGTGTAAAGAAATGTGCAAAGTAAAGAAATGTGAATAATCAATATGTTTTGACAGGAGGAAAGAATATGGGTAATGACTATAAGAAATTGAGGCGCTCTTCAACAAACAGGACAATATGCGGCGTGTGCGGCGGAATCGGAGAGTACCTGAATGTAGACCCGACACTGATTCGTCTGCTGTGGCTGCTCTGTTCGCTTGCAAGCTGCGGAACAGGGTTGGTGGTTTATCTGGCAGCGGCGTTGATTATGCCGGAAGATAACAATGTAGTGGGATAGGGATGGAAAGTCAGAAATCGCATACACATATAAATCAAAACAGCAGGCTCGTTACGAAGCCTGCTGTTTTGATTTTCCTATGGTAAAGAACAGTCCTGATTTTTTTAATGCAGGACGAAGCGCCATGTACACTGCGATGGAGACGATGGTGGAAGTCACGGCATTGATGGAGGTGGATGCCACGTTCCATGCAAGCGTCAGTTCTGCCGCCGGTTTGCCGAGGATCAACAGCTTATAGAAGTAACCGATCAGCGGGTCGAAAATCACATTGAACAGAAGACCGCCTACAGTGGCGGCGATTGTCCATTTCAGTACTTTACCGTTGTTTTTTTCGGCGGAGATATGTCCAAGTCTGTGTGCGATTACGCCGGTAATCAGACCGATACAGAATTTCAGGACGAAAGTCTTGGGGGCATAGACGACATAAACGGGGTCGAGCAAATCTCCGATTGTCATGCCGATGGCGCCGCCGAGTCCGCCGTATGTGCCGCCGATTAATAAAGCACCGAGCACGCATACGGCATTGCCTAAGTGAATGGATGTAGCGTCGCCGCCCGGCAATGTAATTTTAATCTGCAGAAATGTAAATACAACATAGGATAACGCTGCAAAGACGCCTGTCATGACAAGTTTCAATAATTTTTCGTTTTTCATATTAGCCCTCCGATATAATCTGTCATATGATTATGGAATAACTATAACTCATAATGGTATGCTGAAAAGTGCCAATTCAAAAATTTGCAACCATGCCAGATGGAATTCGAATCGAGGAAACAGAATAGAAATTTTCCAAAGTATCATACTAAATAAGGTACAAATCGTGCCGCAGACCGGAGGAATCCTATATATGAAATTTATCAAAACTGGTTATATGAAAGAGGATTTTATGTATTATGTGTGGCTGTTTTGCATATTGGCAGTCTTCGGATGGATTTGGGAAGGTTTTCTGTATCTTTTCAAAGATGACACATATGTCAATCGGGGTTTCCTGACAGGACCATGGCTGCCAATCTACGGAATAGGCGGAGTTTTGATGGAATTGCTGTTTCATAAATGGCGTGATAGGCCGGTTATGATATTCGTGTCATCTTTGGTTATCTGCACGTTACTAGAGTATCTGACAGGGTGGTATCTGGAATTGACTTGGGGAGTCAAATGGTGGGATTACAGTGAAATGCCATTAAATCTGCATGGAAGGATATGTTTCCTCGGCAGTGTGATGTTCGGAATAGGCGGGATGCTGCTGGTCTGGGTAATCAGCCCTTTATTTTATTCGTTGTACCGTCAAGTGCCCGTCAGACTAAGAAACGTAATCGGACTTGTTGCAATCCTGCTTTTGGTGGCGGATGCAGCTTACAGTGCGATCATCCCGCACTATGGTGCAGGAGTAACTTATTAGGACGGCATATTAACAACTGTTGACATATATAAGTGAATAGACAATATAGACAATTTGTTCAGCTTAGATTTGTACGATATTACAATAATGGACATCTGTTGAATAAAGTCAGATTATGGTACAATAGACGCAAGCCCGGCGGCTTGCGTCACAAGAATTACTGTGTAATTCTTGTCTCAATGGTTTAGGTTGTGGCATTTATTGAATGATAGAATAAATACGTGAAAAGTTAAATGCCATGGGGATGGTATAAGGGTCTGAAGAAGGAAAGCGCGAGGGGAATATTGTGATTTGGTATTACATATGGTATGGGCTTGCAGCCGTGTGTGCAGTAATCTATGCCGTGAAAACTTATAAGCAGAAAAACCGTCTGTCCGTATTTGCCGGAAATATGTTTGTGGCGGCTGCGCTGGTAAATATCACTTATGCTGCAAGAATCGGTGTGAGGTCGTATTTTATGGCGTCGCTTTGCACAAGCATTTATTTTGTATGCTTGGATTTGCTGGTACTTGCGGCATTACAGTTTACGGTCGAATTTACGGAATCGAAGATTACGGCGATCAAATATAAGAAATATATCTATTTGTTTTTGAATTTACTCGTATTTGTTGACGTCATTTTTCTGATCGTCAATATTTTCAATGAAATAGAACTGCGTTACCAGTATAACATGTACAGCAGTTATGCGATTAAATATATATATGTAGAAAAGCCGGCGTTTCGTTTTCACATTGGCTTTGTCTATCTGCTTGCAGCGGTAATCGTCTGTCTTCTGATTAAGAAGATATACAGTGTGCCGAAAATCTATAGCGCAAGATACCGCAACAGTCTGATTGCGGTTCTCTTCATTATGGTGCTTACCTTTGTATACATTACCGGAAGAATTAAAATCAGCATAGACCTTGCGGTTCTTGTATACGGTTTCCTGTGTCCGATTATATATTGGAACATACTGGACTATACATCCAAAGGAATGCTCAACACGACACGCAAGATGATATTGGAGTACATGGGAACACCGATGATTTTGTTCGATTACGAAGGATATGTGGCGGATACCAATCAGGATATGCGCAATCTTTTTCCGATATTGAACAATCAGGAACGGAAGATCAGCATGATGGATTTCATGCAGATAGCGTCTTTCAAGGGACTACAAAGCACTGCCACGGATCAGGTGTTCGAGTGGTGCAACCCTAATGATACCGGCGCCAAAGTGTACCAGTGCAATTTTACGTGTCTGAAAGATGAAAAGGACAGAAATATCGGACAGCTTCTTATCATGAAAAATCTGGAAGTGGAGCGGGATATGCTGACCCAGCTTTATTCCAAAGAAAGCTTTATGTCCAGAATGGAAGCGATCGTGAATCAGGGTGGGTACCCGATTACCGTCGTGGTATGTAATACGAACGGAATCGGACTGGTCAATGACGTCTTCGGCTGGACGAAAGGAAATGAGATGCTCCGCCTGACAGCAGATCTGATGCGTGAGAGCCTGCCTAAGAACGCTGTGCTTGCGAGGCTCAAAGACGGAGATATGGCAGCAGGACTTGCGGAGACGGAGCAGGAATACGCTGTCAGACTTTTTGAAAATATCAGGGATCAGTATCAGAAGCATAACGATACGGGAACCAATACGGATTTGGAATACGGTATAGCGGTAATCAGAGACGGCAGTAAGGGTATCGAGGATGCTTTGAAAGAAGCGGAAGGCAGTATGCGCACGAAGAAACTGATGAACGAGACGTCGCAGAAGAGTTCGCTGCTTGATTCTCTGACGCAGACTCTGACGGAGAGCGATTACGAGACGGAAGAGCATGTGGAGCGGACAAAGGAGATGGCGGTCAGACTTGGCAGGGCACTGAAACTCTCCGACGCCGAGCTGGGTAAGCTGGCGCTTCTCGCCGTATTGCATGATATCGGTAAAATAGCGATTCCCCATACGATCCTGTTAAAGCCGGGTAAACTGACTGAGGAGGAATGGGAGATTATGAAGACGCATACGGAGAAAGGATACCGTATTGCCAGCGCCTCCAAAGAACTACAGTCTATTGCAGAATATATACTGCATCATCATGAGAGGTGGGACGGTAACGGGTATCCGGGTGCTCTTGCCGGTGAGGAGATTCCGCTGCTGTCACGGATCATTACGGTAGTGGATTCCCACGATGTCATGGTGCATGACAGACCGTATCACAAGGCGATGAGCAAGGAACAGGCGACGGAGGAACTGCTCAGATGTTCAGGCACGCAGTTCGACCCGCATCTAGTGACTGTGTTTTTGAAAGTGATTAACGACGAAGCATAGGCAGTAACCATATCATGATTTTTAGGAAACATTATTCAAGTTTTACGAAAGCAGGGAACCTTTTCCCTGCTTTTCTTATCTTACTTTATAGAAGTACTTCTGATACGGATAAGGAGGTGGATGTGTGTCTGATATAGGACGAGATGCATTTGAACAGTATATACGGGATTATTCGCCGAATATGTATCGTTTGGCGCTTGCGATGCTTCATAGCAGGGAAGACGCGGAGGATGCGGTCAGCGAGGCGGTACTGGCAGCCTATGAGAAACGTCGGACGCTTCGCAGCCATGGCAGTTTTAAACCGTGGATCATGCAGATAACTGCAAATGAAGCCAGAAAAATATACGGAAAAAATAAGCGGATAACACCGATGGAGGACGTAGAGGCATATATGCCGGTATTTAAAGATGAACGGCATGAACTGTGGGATGTGGTCATGCAGCTTGCTCCGGTATACAGGGAAGTGATAGTACTGTATTTCTATGAACGGTTTTCCATTAAGGAAATCGGGAAAACCCTTCATGTGCCGGAGGGAACCGTGAAGTCCAGATTGTCCAGAGGCAAGAATGCTTTGCGTGACATGCTGGAGAAATGAATTTGGAAAGGAGTATGCTATGAAAGACAGATGGGAAGAGACATTATTTCATATGGCAGAGCAGGAGCAGATCATCATGCCTGAGTCGCTGTCGGATAAGATAGAAGAAATATTATGTAAACCTAAAAATGGAAAATTCCATATGAACATTCGGAAAAGTCTGATTCTTGCAGCGGCGCTCATCCTTCTCTGTTCAGCGACCGCCATCGCATCGGTCGGCGCGCTTAAAGAGCGCATGGAAGCTATGAACAGAGAGAAGATGGAGGAATATTTCACGCAGATATACGTGAACAAAATTGGCGCAGACAATTATAACAGACCCTACTATGATGCCGAGAAAGAGCGTATGGAAACACTGCAGGAAGCTTACGAGAACGAGGCGCGTTTTCCGAAGGGAGAACTTACCATGATAGAAGAGGCGAAGGAGTATAAGGGCAGAGGAGTCGCTTTCCTTGGCGAAACGAGCAGCTTCTTCTTCCCCGATCAGGAAATGAGCGATGAGGAACTTCTGTGTATTATTGATTTCAAGTACAAGAGAGATTACAGCCTGCAGAAGATGAATGAGATGATTGCAGCCGGAGAAGCGCAGATACCTGTCATAGAGGAGGAAGAGATTACGCCAACAGACGAAGAGACTCTGATGTCGGATGCGGTCTATGAGCCGACACAGGAACTGACGATTCCGTATACAGGCAGTCTGGAACTGGATATAACGATAGCCGCGGGCAGGAACGAATTGTTTCTGGCAGGATATAATTCCGTACACAGGATGGCAATCGGCAGCAGTGATTCGGAACTTTTCTTCGATGATTTCGGCATGGAAACGAGAATTCTTGCCATGTGTCAGGCTAAGAACGGAGACGTCTACATGGCGCTGTGGCAATGGCCGGATGAGAACGATGCTGAGAAGAGGACAATGTCGGTATGGGTGGTAGATAAAGACGGGAAGCTGCTTCGCAAGATTGATCTGTCGTCTTATATTGCCCCGGGGCGGCAGGGCTATGCGAGAAGAATGACAATTGATGATAAAGGATTGCTGTATCTGAATACAGCGGGATTGAAATCGTTAGGAGAAGGACAGGAATGCGGAATCCTTGTGCTCGATAAGGAGGGTAATCATGTTACTACGATCACTTCGGATGAATATGCCTTCAGACTGTCCGGCGGATTAGGTGTAGGCAGAGACGGCAAAGTCTATACTTATATAGAGAACTTCTACGATCCGGATAATCCGCAGAAAACCATGATGAGTATTGCGTCCTTGGATGTCGGGAAAGGGACGCTTGACGAAATCTATTATGATATCATGCCGGAGAATGCGGCGATCATGATTGATATCATAGCGCAGGGCGCGGAATCGGATTTCGTGTTCTGGGGATATGACGGTATCTTTACTTATAATCTGGGAGATGAGTGTGCAGTAAATGTTGTGCCGCCGTACGAAGCACCCTGCGACTGGGAAGGCGCAAGAAGCTGTGCGCTGCCGGACGGCAGAATCGTGTTCGCGGATATCGGCGACTGCCGTATCGAGGAGCATCCTCTAGGCAAAAGATTTCATGCAGTCCCGGAGAAAACGTGCTTCTATTATGTTCCGGGCATGTAAAATCTACGAATCGTGTGAATAGCAGAGTAGAATGAAGTTTAGGGACATAACAAATTTTATGCAGAAAATAAATAGAGTTTACAAATTCCTTATGCTATTATAATATAGTTGAAAAGTCGGCATTTCTTATGATAATATAGGGCTGTCGGACAATGAAGTGTCGGAAGCATGAGGAGGCTTGGGTTCAGTGAACGAAAGACAGAAGAAACAGACCATTACATCTGCCGTAGTAGGAGGAGTAATCATTGCAGCGATTCTCCTTCTTACTACGATATGGGTATCAAATAGCGCAAGGAAAAGTACGAGTCAGGCGGTAAGTCGGGTTAGTGATTTCTATCTGGAGGAACTGGCGGGGCGCAGGGCGCAGGTAGTCGCGGAGGAACTGAGAAAAGGTTTCGGATATATAGAGAATGCTTTGTATATTATGGATGCGTCGGATTTAGAGTCTTTGGATTCTTTACATAAATTTTTCCGGAGAGTCAAAAAACTCTGCGGTATCGACAGATTTGCGTTGGTAGACGAGAACGGAATCGTCTATACGGAGTTCTATACGGAATCGGGAATCGGCAGATATAACTTCCTTTCGGAAGAATTGACGGGACCTTTGATCAGTACGGAGAAACCCGATGGCGTGAGGAAACAGGCGGTCCTTGCGATGCCGGTAGACAATATCATATTTCAGGGCGCAAGAATCGAGGCGTGCTTTATACAGCTTGACATTGAGACGATGCTGAGCTCTTTGACGGTGCAGACGGATTACAATGAAAGTTATTGGAGCCTGTTTCACCGTAACGGTGATGATTTGACGAACAATGATTTCGGTAATCTGAAAGCTGGAATGAATATTCTTACCGAATTGAAAAATGCACAGATACAGGATGGATTCAGCTATGAGCAGTTGGTTGATGACTTCGCAAACGGAAGAGAAGGACAGATATCGTTCCAATATATGGGTTCGCAAGAAAATCTGTGCTACATTCCGGTGGACGGAACGAACTGGATGCTGACTGTGCTTATTCGGGACAATGTTATTACCGATCAGATCAGTTCTGTCAGCAACGATATGATGAAGCGCAGTGTGGTACAGATTATCATTACGGTTCTTGTGATGTTGATCGTATTCTTCATACTTATTAAACAGATCAGGCAGAATGCGAAAGTGCTTCTGGCGCAGGAGAAAGCGGATGGCGATAAGATCCGTGCAGCTTACGCCCGGATTGAGAAAGAGCAGATGTCAATGGATAATATCCACGCCGCAATGGGATCAGGTCTTTGGGGAATGGAGTTCAATGAGCAGGCAGAGATTAAATATTGTATGTGGTCGGATACTTTCCGCAAAATGGTGGGATACGATACGGAAGAAGAATTCCCTAATGAGATTGAGTCGTGGATCAATCTGTTATATGAGGAAGACAAAGAACAGGCGGTTCAGGAATATTGGGATACCGTTATGGACTATACGGGAGAGAAGACTTACGATGTAGAATACCGTCTGCATACAGGGAAGGCAGGACTCAGGTGGTTCCATGCCGCCGGGCGGTTATCCAGACGGGAAGACGGTTCGCCGATTAGTTTTACGGGACTGTTCATTGACATTGACGACGAGAAGAAGATGGAAGAGCAGTTGGAGCGTCAGAAGATAGATTTGGAAGATGCACTTGCGGCGGCGCAGCATGCCAATAAGGCGAAGACTACGTTCCTCAACAATATGTCACACGATATCAGAACGCCGATGAATGCGATTATCGGTTTTACATCTCTCGCGGCGGCGCATATTGACAATATTGAGAAGGTACAAGATTATCTGGCGAAAATCACCACGTCCAGCAATCACTTGCTTAGTCTGATCAACGACGTTCTCGATATGAGCCGTATTGAGAGCGGTAAGGTTAAGATTGAAGAGAAGGAAACGTCTCTTCCGGAAATTATGCATGACTTAAAGACGATTGTGCAGGCGGATGTTACATCGAAGCAGCTGGAATTCTATATAGACACTGCGGATGTGGTCAACGAACATGTTATGTGTGATAAGCTCAGACTCAATCAAGTGCTTTTAAACCTGCTGAGCAATGCCATGAAATTTACGAAGCCCGGCGGACTCGTGGGCGTCCGCATTGTACAGAAGGGAAATGCGCCTGAAGGCTGGGCGTCTTATGAATTTGAGATTAAGGATTCCGGAATCGGAATGAGCAAAGAATTCCTGGAGCATGTATTCGAGCCGTTTGAGAGAGAAAGGACGAGTACGGTCAGCGGTATTCAGGGAACCGGTCTGGGAATGGCTATTACGAAGAATATTGTGGATATGATGAACGGTACGATTACCGTTGAAAGTGAAGAGGGCAAAGGAAGTACGTTTACGGTTGCATTGCAGTTTAAGACCTGCACCGGTTCGGTGCGGCAGGAAGTGATTCCGGAATTGAACGGACTGCGTGCTCTTGTGGCTGACGATGATTTCAATACGTGTTCCAGCGTTACGAAGATGCTGTCAGTGATCGGTATGCGTCCGGATTGGACGACTTCCGGTAAGGAGGCGGTACTTCGTGCGCAGCTTGCAACGGAGCAGAGCGACGAGTATGCGGTATATATCATAGACTGGCTCATGCCGGATATGAACGGAGTCGAGGTGGTAAGGCGTATTCGTAACATCATCGGGGAAGAGAAGCCGATTATTATCCTGACGGCTTACGACTGGTCGGATATCGAACAGGAGGCGAGAGAGGCGGGCGTCACGGCATTTTGTTCCAAACCTATATTCCTCTCAGAACTCAGAGAGGTTCTGGAAGCGCCATTCGTTGTTCAAAATACGGTGGACGATTCAGAGGAAGAAGCGATATCATTTGAAGGAAAGAAGATTCTGCTCGTGGAGGACAATGAACTGAATCAGGAGATTGCGGTGGAGATTCTCGGCGAGAGCGGTTTTGTAATTGATGTGGCTGATGACGGTGAAGTGGCGGTGGAGAAGATGAAGGAAGCACAGCCCGGGCAGTATGACTTGATTCTGATGGATATTCAGATGCCGAAGATGAACGGTTACGAGGCTACGAGACATATCAGGGCGATGGATAATCCGGATATAGCGAATATTCCGATTATTGCCATGACAGCCAACGCTTTTGATGAAGATAAGAAAGAGGCTTTAAATGCCGGAATGAACGGGCATATCGCGAAGCCGATCGATATTCCGGTACTTTTGGAAGTTCTTCATGACATATTGAAATAATGATGAATCGGCGCTGCTATGGATTATGGCAGCGCCGATTCATATAACGGCAGGGATATGGTAAAGATGCTTCCTTCTCCTTCTTTGGAGACGGCATCTATGTTACCGCCATGCTCTAAGATGATATCACGCGTGATGGCAAGGCCTAATCCTTGTCCGCCTTCTTTGCCACGGGTGGTATAGGAGCGTTTGAAGATATTCGGCAAGTCTTTTTCAGATATACCGCAGCCGGTATCAGCGACGCGGATATACGCAAAAGACTCGTCGGAAGTCAGAGACATAGTAATCTGTCCGGCAGGAGGGGTAAAATCAGCCGCATTGTACAACAGATTCTCCAAAGCACGGAAAAGCTGTTCCTGATTCGCCATAACACGGCATGGGCGGGTGCATAATCTATTCAGGAAATTGGGTCCGTAAAGTTCTATGATTGGACGGTAGTTGCGGTAAAAATCCGTAAGGAAGTCATTTAATACAAGCGGCTCCATACGAATCGGACTGCTGGTCCGGGAAGTTATTTCCTGAA
Organism: Lachnospiraceae bacterium; assembly: GCA_009774585.1. Classification (GTDB taxonomy): domain Bacteria; phylum Bacillota; class Clostridia; order Lachnospirales; family Lachnospiraceae; genus UBA3282. The sequence goes on along the minus strand of VSOA01000049.1, from coordinate 5,222 downwards.
TAGATTTCAGGCGTTCTGATAGAATGCTGCACTGTTTTTCGATGTGCAGTATTTTTTTGTGCGTATCCTCATCTAACATAATATTATTCAAATGGATGATTTGCGCCATGTTAGAGAGTGAGGTCAAAGGCGACTTCATATCATGCCCTAACTCTGCAATCAACTGGCTTCTCTCTACGAGCAGGTTTTGTAAATGCTTCGTTTTCTGTGCAACTTCCTCTTGTAAATGCTGATTAAGTTGTATGTTTTCTTCCGCCATAGCCCGGCTGCGGCGTACCATCAGTACGGCAAATGCAATGACCATGCAATAAGAGCCGTATTCTTCGGGGTATGCGCCGACAAGAGGTTCATAATAACCGATTGTCAGCGTACCGTAGAGCAGGCAGAGTCCGTTGGCAGTGGCGGCACAAAGAATCGGTATTGTATAGGGCAGTCCCATGAAACATCCATAGACCGTCAGACTGATGAGCAGACCGGATACGAGTATTTTGTAGCAGGAGATGAAGAATCCATACCATAGTACAAGATTCGGAAGGAAGGGCAGCACACCAAGCGGAACAATGACAACTATGGAGCACATTGCAAGAGAGAGTATACGAAACAATTTATGGAGACGGTATTTTTCCGGCAGGAACAGCTCAAAAGCGATACGCAGAGCGAAATAAATGCCGAGGAGCGCGGCGGCGTCCTCCACTGCATAGAGCGTGCGCACAAGAGGCGCTCCAAACATCCGTATGAAGGGATAGCAGATGCGCATGGCAAAGGAGAGACATAGCATGCCGAAGCAGAATAAGACGGAATCATTTCTGCCCGTTTTGTGTCTCCAGAGTACGATACAGAATAGAGAGAGCGTAAGCGATGAAGAGAAAAGATATCCGTAGAGTATCATGCGGAATGCAATTATCCGGCTTATGCAATCCGGACTGCCGATTACGGGCGGATACCAGACGCCACCGTAATAGTGGGAATAATTGGCGGTCTGAATAAGCAGTTCCGTTTCGCTGTCAAGCGCAAAAGTGAAGACGCCGTCGCGGACATGGGGCGTATAATTATCTGGTGAAACAGTTCCGGACGACCCGAGAAGCTGTCCGTTTACGTATATTTTGTACGCACAGAGAGGCTCCTGCAGATAGAGCATGACGGAACCTTCTCCCGCAAGCATCATCCGCCATGTGGAGATACCGTAAGGATTATGGTCGTCATGAAATAAAGCAAGGTTAGGATATTCGCCTGCCCAGGTACGATAGCAAGGAAGAGAACTATTGGCAAAATCTTCAGAGGTAAGCAGTGAATCTGGATAAAGTTCCCATCCGTCTACAAGAGCGTAGCTGCCATTTTTCGGAACTATAGTAAGATTATCTTGTGTAACCGGTGCCTTTGTTATATATTTATTATCATAACTTGTAATGCCTGACAAGCAGAGCATGGTTAGGATAACTGTGCCGGTGAACATAAGAAGCGGGCGGAATATGGATTTGGATAATTTAGATTTCATTGTTTGCTTCATAGCAATTCTCCGTAGAGGAATGATATTTATACGATATCTTACAAATAAAGGAAGAACCGTATGAGTTACAGAAGAACATTTGTATTGCCGATTATTTTAATCATGGTCTTTATATTATATCTGTCTGATGACGCAGTTGCAATGGCTGTATTACGGTCTGACGCAGTTGTGCCGGCGGTGGAGCAGGACATGGCGGATTCCGTTTCTGATAATCATACAGTTTCTGATAATCATACCGTTTCGGAGCAGACAGAAGATATACAGCCGCCAGCGGAGTCGGGCGCGCCGGCTGAACCGGAAGAGAAGGCGGCTATGGTTATGACTCCCGTTACGGAACCGCAGACGGATTATGTGTCTACCGGGGAGGAACTTATGGCATGGATGGAGGAACATAAGAATTCCGGCGGTTCGGTTCGGCTTACGGACCATGTATCCATGGACCATGCCTATGTGTTTGTTCCGACACAGATACAGTCTGCGGGGAATCTGGTTGTGGATACAGCGGAATATACCATTACCGTGACGGACGAAATAGAGTTGTGGAGCAATGGACGGGTCACATTCACGGGAAATGCGAACGACCGTGGTATATTTCATGTGGCGTCAGGCGGTATGCTTTACATACAAGGCATTAACGTGGAGAACAGACAGAGCGGGGGAGAACAGCCGCCTGAAATGGCATCACGCTATGTACTGTGGCAGGAAGAAGGCGCAGGACTTGCACTGGACAATTGCCGTATATCGGGGGATATCCATTATGCGCAGACTCCTTTTGTAATGTATGAAAATTACGTCTATGCCATCGCCGAGAAAGGGCAGACAGCAATCGATGTGCTTCCCGCGCAAATTAGCTGCGATGTGATAGAGCAGGGAACAATCAGCGCCAGACAGATGCCGGTTTCGTGGAACATGGAAGGAACCACGAAACAGCAGGAGGAAAGACTGCGGTTTACGCTAAAGGGGACTTTTGTGAACGCCGCATCCGCCCATCAGCCTGTATGTACGATGATATATAACGATTATCCTCTGACATTTACAGATGTCAAAGCAGGCATAGGAAACGGATATTACTCCTTCAGGGGCAGTTATACAAGACCGAAAGAATACGTGCCGATGACAATAACGACCGAGTATTCCTTTGACGGTGACAACTGGTTTGCAGATGAAGAAACGAAGGTGTCTGATGCGAATGAACCGGCGAATTTCTTCATTGCATTTCAGGACACGGTACGCGGTACAGGGACGCGTTCCTATGTGTATATCCGTTTACGGGGAGAGTATAATGGCACCTGCTATTTATCTAATGTCCTTCGATATGACACGGATGATCTTGCCGTGACGGAGGAAATAGGAGGGAGCCGCGGCGGCGGGACTTCTGTTGTCAATCCTTCCGATACACCGGAGAAGGAGCCTGTTCATGCGACTTCAACACAGCCTGCAAACAATGCGGAAGGAAGTACGGGTGTCAATGCAAACGGAGACGGTATATCCGCGCAAGATACCGGCAGCCCGAATGTAGCCGCCCCTGACGGAACGCCAAATACCACAGATTTAGATTTCCAACCTTCCTCACAGACATCTTCTGATGTCAAAGAACCCTCAACGAATCCGTATGTGCAGGCATCGTCCGGCGCCAAGTCATCTGCAGCCGGTTCCTTTGATGCGGCTGCATCCGATACGGAGTCAGTGCAAGCAGGACAAATCACGGCAGAACCTACGGACACGTATCCGGAAGAGAATGGGGACAATGACGTTGTGAACACGGAACCGGTGCATGCTCACAACATGCAGTTGCCAGATGCTGCACAGGAGGAAAAAACGAGTCGTGAAGAATCACTTCAAGAGGTTGCTGTGTCAGTTGGCAATGCAGCACTGGTGTTTGTGACGGTATCGTTTCTTGCAGGGGCAGCAGCATTCGGCATCCGTTCCGGTATCTTCCGCAATGTAATCTGTGCCTTTAAGAAAGCAAGGTTTAAGTAGCGGAAGGTCCTATTCGGGAACGAACAAGTATCCTTTATACCGCTTTGTCTGGATATAGTCATGGTCAGGACAGAGTTCATAGAGTTTCTTGCGGATACGTCCCATGATGACTTGAAGAGACTTCTGTCCTTTATTGATCGGCGCATTCCACACCGAGTCGTAAATCTGGTCCGGCGTAAAGATTTCGCCGGGATGCCTTGCAAGGAAATACAGTACGTCAAACTCATAGGATGAGAAATCGACGGAACGGCTCTCATAACTTGCACTGCATGTTGCCGGGCTTATGCAGAACGAACCATAGGTAAGATTTCGCGGCGGTTCGGCAGCCCTTCCGGCACGTATGCGCGCCTGCACGCGCAGTTCCAGTTCCCTTAAGCTGTAAGGTTTGCATACATAGTCGTCACCGCCCACGGTCAATCCGCGGATTCGGCTTTCTTCTTCCGTATAGCCGGAAAGAAAGACAATGGGAATCCCGGTTTTCGTACGGATTTTCTCGCATAATGAAAAACCGTTTCTGTCCGGCAGGTCCACGTCAAGAATGACGCAGTCCAACGCGTTGGAGAGGATGATTTCTTCCGCGTGCGCCGCTGTGGACGAGCAGATAACATCATATCCCATTGTACGGAAAAAAGTCTGATTGTCATCTAAAATAATAGGATCATCGTCCACCACTAATATTTTGTACATGTCTATTTCCCCATTTTTTATTCTGTATCGCCTAAGCCAGCGACCGGTTCCCAAGATACGAAGTATGGAAAGATTACTTGTAATCTCGTGAAAGAACTTGTTCGTTCTTATTATCTTATAATAGCATAAATTTTCTTCTGCATAACCCGCCAACCGCATTTTTTTGCTTGCGAAAATAAACGTCAGGTAACAACCGCAGCCTGACGCTTTTTTTGTCGGAAAATCCATGTAAAATAACGTTAAGAAAATAAAGGAGAATGTTCGGTGTATCGGATAGCGCTGTTGGATGATGAGACGGAAGAACTGAATAAGACAATACAAATATTAGACAAGTATGAGAGCGAGCATACTGAAAGTTCTTTTGAAGTAGAATGTTTTGAGAGTGCGGATAAGCTTCTTGGCCGGGTAGCAAACGAACAATATGTGCCCGACTTGATTATTATGGATATTTATATGCCGGATAAAATGGGAATTGACGTGGCGAAGGAGCTGCGCGACATGGGGAATCAGTGCAAGATTATTTTCCTTACAACGTCTAAAGAACATGCACTTGATGCTTTTGCGGTGGAGGCGACGCAATATCTGCTGAAACCGGTATCGGAAGAGAGGATCTTTCCGGTGCTTGACCGTATCATGGAGGGAAATGAGGAGGCGCGAAGAAAATATCTGCTGCTGCGGATTGAAGGCAGAATCCGGCGTGTCGGTGTAAATGATATTGCATATTGCGAAGCACAGGGTAAAATGCAATATCTGTATTTTGCCGACGGAAGCAATTGTGTGTTGCGAGTCACTATGACGGAGATTTATGATCAGTTGTCGCAGTATCATGAATTTGTGAGGGTCGGGATAGGTTATATTGTTAACTTGGAACATATAGAAAGTCTGAGCAGGCAGGAAGTACGGATGGACAACGACAAAGTGCTCTACTTGCCCAGAGGTTCCTTTGCGCCTCTTCGGGAAAAATATTTCTCATATTACTGTGAGGAAGAAAAATAATAGAAAGAAAATATGACGCTATAGAATCAATACCTCTATCTTATACACATCT
>VSOA01000471.1 GCA_009774585.1 Lachnospiraceae bacterium | reverse complement strand
GCTGGTAGCAGCAGCTTCGTAAAAACATGCGAAAGAAAAACTTTGTATTGATTGAGTCCAATATTCAGGATATCTGCAATCTGATCATTCACCCCATTGAGACGGAACAGTCAAAAATATTTCCCAACGCCGCATTCGGATATCAAAAAGTGGTAGTCGAGCGTCCCTTGCGTTTATCTGTTCTCCTGACGGAAAAAAATCTGCGCCATTTCAAACAACTTTGTACAGAGGCTAAAGAAATGGCTCTTTTCTCCGTTGTCGAGACAGTTGCCCATGAGCTGGGCGAGGGGCCGCATGTTAACTACAATAACTTTCTGGATGTCATGGAATTGAAGGCCTGGAACATGGGAGTGAAGCTCACGGCTAAAAGTAAAAACTTCCTGCGAGCCAATCTTGCCGTTTCTGATGAATCGGCCGATCCAGTCATCAAGAAAAGTTACAAGGCAGGGAAACGGAAACCCGACCCGCTTTATGGTATCTATGAAACGTCTGTTAAGGGTAAAAAGGTAGTTGTCGAATACGAACCTGACAGCAACCTTCGGGATTCTGAACAGGTGCCTCTTTTGGAAGGAGGAGGGATAGACTCCTTTATGAAACGGGAAGTGTTGTCTTATACCCCCGATGCCTGGGTAGATGGAAATAAGACGCAAATTGGATATGAAATCTCCTTTACCAGGCATTTCTACAAGCCTGTACCCATGCGAACGCTGGAGGAAATCAAGGCGGATATTTTTGCTCTTGAACAGGAAACGGAAGGTCTGTTGGAAGATATTGTCGGGGAGAAATAATCATGCAAGCTTACCCACGGTATAAAGATTCAGGCATCCCTTGGCTTGGGTGTATTCCTGAACATTGGGATATAAAACCTGGTTTTTCAGTCTTTAGAGAAAAACAAGTCAAAAACAAAGATGCGGTTGAGAACAGAGTTTTATCACTAAGTTACGGTAAGATTATAATCAAACCTGAAGAAAAACTTAGAGGTCTTGTTCCTGAATCTTTTGAAACGTATCAAATTGTTGATAGGGGGGATATAATTATTCGTTCAACAGATATGCAAAACGATCACACTAGTCTTCGGACTGGGATTGTTAATAATAAGGGGATAATTACATCTGCTTATATATGCTTGCATTCTATTGATATGAAATTTTGTAACTATAATCACTGGTTGCTACATGGACTTGATTTAATGAAAGTTTTTTATGGTCTTGGTTCTGGACTTAGACAAAATCTCTCTTGGATTGATTTTAAAAGACTTCCTTTACCTATTCCATCGCAAGATGAGCAGATACAAATTTCCCGTTATCTCGATTGGCAAACCTCAAAAATCAATAAATTCATCAAAACCAAGAAAAAGCTCCTTGAATTATTATGCGAAAGGAGATGTGTTATAACAGATAATGCTATAAGATTGCCTGAAACACAACATATACGGCTGGGAATTGTGACAAGGCAGATGGAGCGTTCTATAGGTAGACGAAATGATGAAGTATATACACCAATAGGTTTGTACAATAGAGGGAGGGGGATTTTTCATAAACAACCTACGAAAGGCTCCGAATTAGGGGGGTCTACCTTTTATGAAGTTAAGGAGAATGATTTGGTTTTTAGTGGTCAGTTTGCTTGGGAAGGTGCTGTTGCCATCGCTAGTATTAACGACGATGGATGTATAGCTTCTCATCGCTATCCGATTTTTAGAGGTAAAGAAGGAATTGTAGACTCAGCCTATCTTCTCGCTTTTTTCAGGACAGATTTAGGAGACATTATTTTAAATCATCATTCCAGAGGCGCCGCTGGCAGAAATAGGCCATTAAATCCAAGAACCCTCATAAAGGAAAAAATACCTATTCCTCCATTGCTCGTCCAGAAAGATATAGCAGACATAGTTAGGCAAGAAATAGCTTTAAGACAGGAAATAGCAAAAGAAGAAAAATTGATCCGCGAATACCGTGATCGACTTATTTCGGACGTAGTAACCGGCAAAGTTGATGTACGATCTGTAAAAATCCCGGATTTTGATTCCGTTGAAATGGAGCAGGAAGTTGAGGGTGATGAAGAAGCAGAAGACGAACTGATTACGGAAAGCATTGAAGAATGAAAACGACCGATACGAGCGAAGCTGGACTTGAAACGACCATAGTCAAGTCCTTGATTGAAGAAGCTGGTTATCAGGCAGGAAATTCTCAGGACTACGACCGAGCGCACGCGGTCGATCTTGCCAAATTGACGGCTTTTATTCAGAGTACTCAGCCGGCAGTTGCAGAGCGCCTCAGACTTGATGTGGAGTCGCCTCAAAGAGCACAGTTTCTTCATCGGTTACAGGGAGAAATCGCCCGGCGAGGTATCATTGATGTCTTGCGCAAGGGGGTGAAGCATGGCCCGGATTCCATCACTCTCTTTTATGGCAGCCCAACACCAAACAATGAGAAAGCCAGAGAGCTGTTTGAGCAAAACATCTTCAGCGTCACCCGGCAGTTGCGTTACAGCAGCAATGAAATTCAGCTGGCATTGGATATGGGCGTTTTTATCAACGGGTTGCCGATTGCTACGTTTGAGCTGAAAAACAAGCTTACCAAGCAGACTGTAGAAGACGCTGTTCAGCAGTACAAGAATGACCGTGATCCCAAGGAGCTTTTGTTTCAGTTTGGTCGCTGTGCTGTCCATTTCGCCGTTGACGATCATGGAGTGCGCATGTGTACGCACCTGAAAGGCAAGGAGTCATGGTTTCTGCCCTTCAACAAGGGTCAGAACGATGGCGCAGGCAATCCGCCGAACCCTGACGGGCTGGCAACAGACTATCTCTGGAAAGAAATTCTGACTAAAACGTGTCTGACGGATATTCTTGAGAACTACGCTCAGGTAGTGGAAGAAAAAGACGAGAAAACGGGCAAGAAAAAGAGCAAGCAAATATTCCCCCGTTACCA